>NZ_JAXCFU010000003.1:0-378578 GCF_055362685.1 Micromonospora sp. SYSU B005
CGGTATGGAAACGGTTGGCTCGACACCACCGGACCTACCGAGGGCCTTCCCTCACCTCAACCCGACACGCCGCCGCACCCCAAATCTCAAACACTCACTAAGAGGGGGCCCCTCCTTTCAGGCGCCGCGCAGGGTGGCGCCGAAGCGCTCGGCGGCGACAGCCACCGCCGCGTCGCGCGCCGCCACCGCCTCCTCGCCCGCGAGGGTCCGGTCCGGGGCGCGGAACGTCAGCTTGTACGCCAGCGACTTGCGTCCCTCGCCGAGCTGCACGGAGGTGTAGACGTCGAACAGGCGGACGTCCTCCAGCAGCGCGCCGGCGCCCTCGACCAGCGCCGCCCGCACCTCGGCCGCCGGCACCGCGTCGTCCACCACCAGCGCCACGTCGATCAGGGCCGGCGGGAACGTGGAGATGGCCGGGCCGGCCGCCAGCGGGGCGGCGGGCAGCGCGTCCAGGTCCAGTTCCATGGCGCTGGTACGCCGGGGCAGCTCCAGCGCGGCCAGCACGGCCGGGTGCAGCTCACCGGCGTGGCCGACGACCACGTCGTCCACCACTAGTTCGGCGCAGCGGCCCGGGTGCCAGGGCGCCCGCTCGCCGGCCCGTACCGTCACCCGGTCGGCGGGGATCCCGGCGGCGTCGAGCACCGCCCGGCCCGCCTCGACGGCGTCCGCCCAGCCGGCCGTGCGGCCCGCGCCCCACCAGCCGGCCGGTTCGATCTCGCCGGTGAGCGCCACCGCGACGTGCCGCGGCTGGGCGGGCACCACCGCGTCGGCGGCGGCGAACTCCTCGTCGGTGGGCCGCCGGTCCACGCCCATCGCGGGCGGGGCACCGGCGCCGGGGCGCGGGTGGAAGACCGTGCCGATCTCGTAGATCGCCACGTCCCGCTGGCCCCGGCCGACGTTGCGCTTGACGATGCCGAGCAGCGGGCCGAGCAGCGTGGTGCGCAGCAGCGGCTCCTCCTCCGACAGCGGGTTCGCCAGCCGTACCGCGGGGCGGCGCGGGTCGTCGGCGGGCAGGCCGAGCTGGTCGACCAGCTCCGGCGCGACGAACGGCTGCGCCAGCACCTCGACGTAGCCGCGCTCGGCGAGCGAGCGGGCGACGGCCCGGCGGCGCTGCTGCTGCCAGGTCAGGCCCCGGCCGGGCGGCGCGGTGGGCAGCACCGACGGCACCCGGTCGTAGCCGTCGAGGCGTACCACCTCCTCCACCAGGTCGGCCGGGTCGGTCAGGTCGGGCCGCCAGCTCGGCGGCGTCACGGTCAGCACCTCGCCACCCCCGGCGGCGGAACCGCCACCGGTGGTCGTGCCGGCGCTGCCCGGGTCCTCGGCGAGCCGGTCGGCGCCGCGCGTGACGGTGCAACCGACCTGCTCCAGCAGCTCCACCACCCGGTCCGGCGAGTACGTCACGCCGACCCGCCGCGAGGGCAGGTCCACCGGCAGCGTCACCGGCGTACGCGGCACGACGTGGTCGATGTCGAGCACCTCTTCGCCCGCGGTGCCGCCGGCCAGGTCGGTGAGCAGCCGGACCGCCTTCTCCAGCGCGACCAGCGGCAGCGCCGGGTCGACGCCCCGCTCCCACCGCTTCGCCGCCTCGCTGAACAGCTTGTGCCGCCGCGCGGTACGGCCGACGGTGGCCGGATCCCAGTGCGCCGCCTCGAACAGCACGTTCGTGGTGGAGGCGAGCACCTCGCTGGTCTCGCCGCCCATCACCGCCGCCAGCGAGATCGGACCGGTCTCGTCGCAGATCACCAGGTCCTCGGCGGACAGCGTGCGGTTGACCCCGTCCAGCGTGGTCAGCTTCTCCCCCGCCTCGGCGCGGCGTACCACGAGCGTCCCGGCGATCCGGTCCGCGTCGAAGGCGTGCATCGGCTGGCCGAGTTCGAGCATCAGGTAGTTGGTGATGTCCACGGCGAGCGAGATGCTGCGCACCCCGGCCACAGTGAGACGCTGCCGCATCCAGCCGGGCGTCTCCACGGTCGGGTCGACGCCGCGCACCATCCGCGCCGCGAACCGGTCGCAGCCGACCGGGTCGCGGACCTCCACCGGGTACGCCGGTTCGGCGGTCGCGCCGGGCGCGGGCGCGTCGGCCGGGTCGCGGAACGGCACGCCGAGCGCGTGCGACAGCTCCCGGGCGATGCCGCGCACGCTCAGCGCGTACCCGCGGTCCGGGGTGATCTCCATCTCGACCACGACGTCGTCCAGGCCGACGACGGGCCGGGCGTCGTCGCCGGGCTGGGCCTTGACGTCCTCGGGCAGCACGACGATGCCCGAGTGGTCGTCGCCGAGCCCCAGCTCCTGCGCCGAGCAGATCATGCCGTGGGAGTTGCGCCCGTACGTCTTGCGCGCGCCGATCGCGAACCCGCCGGGCAGCACACCGCCGGGGAGGATCACCACGACCTTGTCGCCCACGGCGAAGTTACGCGCCCCGCAGACGATCTCCTGCGGCTCACCGGTGCCGTTCGCGGCGCCGACGTCGACCCGGCAGAAGCGGATCGGCTTCTTGAAGCCGGTCAGCTCCTCGATCTCCAGGACCTCGCCGACGACCAGCGGGCCGGTGACCGACTCGCGCAGGTCCACCACGGACTCGACCTCGATACCGAGGTCGACCAGCGCCTGCTCCAGGTCGCCGGTGGGCAGGTCGGCCGGCAGGTCCACGTACTCCCGCAGCCAACTGACAGAGACTCGCATGACTGTTAAACCACCGTTCCCGTAGCTCAGGCGCCGAACGCGCGGGTGAACCGCACGTCGCCCTCGGCCATGTCCCGCATGTCACTGACGCCGTGCCGGACCATCACGGTCCGGTCGATGCCCATGCCGAACGCGAATCCGGAGTAGACCTCCGGGTCGATGCCGCAGGCGCGCAGCACCCGCGGGTTGACCATGCCGCAGCCGCCCCACTCGACCCACTGCGGACCGTCCCGGTGCTCCGGGAACCACACGTCGAACTCGGCCGACGGCTCGGTGAACGGGAAGTAGTGCGGCCGCCAGCGCGTCTTCGCGCCCTCGCCGAACATGGCCCGGGCGAAGTGGTCGAGCGTGCCGCGCAGGTGCGCCATGGTGATGCCCTTGTCCACCACCAGGCCCTCGACCTGGTGGAAGACGGGCGCGTGGGTGGCGTCCAGCTCGTCGGTGCGGTAGACCCGACCGGGCACCACCACGTAGATCGGCGGCTTGCGGCTGAGCATGGTGCGCGCCTGCACCGGCGAGGTGTGGGTACGCAGCACCAGGCCACTGCCTTCGGGTGCGATGTGGAACGTGTCCATCAGGCCGCGCGCCGGGTGGTCGGCCGGGATGTTCAGCGCGTCGAAGTTGGTCCACTCCAGCTCGACCTCGGGGCCCTCGGCCACCTCGTAGCCCATGCCGATGAACAGGTCACTGATCTGCTCCATCAGCACGCTCAGCGGGTGGCGGGCGCCGCGCGGCCGGCGGTCGTACGGCAGGGTCACGTCGACCCGCTCCTCGACCAGCACCCGCGCGGCCCGTTCCCGGTCCAGGATCTCCTGCCGGGCGGCGTACGCGGACTCGATGGCCCGGCGGGCCTCGTTGACCCGCTTGCCGGCGTCGGCCTTCGCGGCCGGCGGCAGCGCGCCGATCTCCCGGCGCGCCAGCGACACCGGGGACCGGTCACCGAGGTGCGCGGGGCGCAGCGCGGTGAGCGCGTCCGGGTCGGCGGCCTCGGCGAACGCCTTCTCGGCGTCGGCCACTGCTCCGGCCAGGGCGTCCGGGTCGAGCAGGGCGACCTGCTTCGGGTCGTACGGATCGTTGCGGTAGCTCATGGTGAACGGGCACTCCCTCACGGCGGCGCCGACCCTCGCGGGTGGCTAGGCGAGTCTACGGACGCGCGGCTTCGCCGCAGCCCGCCGGTGGGGAGTCGTGCAGGGGGAAGGGTCAGGCCCGCCGCCCGCCGACACCGGCGGGCTGGCTAAACGAACGCCGTGGCGCGTTCATGACGAGGCGGACTCCCCTGCTGTCTCTCGCGCGCCCCGGGGGACACGCAGTGCTCTGGCGGAAGAATACAGGCAGACGGCGGCCGCCGCAGCCAGGTTCAGGCTCTCCGCGCGTCCGTGCAGCGGCACCCGGACCCGGGCGTCGGCGGCGCCGGTCAGCTCCTCGGGCAGGCCGTGCGCCTCCGAGCCGAACAGCCACGCGGTGGGGGCAGCCAGCCGTCCCGAGTCGGCGAGGTCGTCCAGGTCGCTGTCGCCGTACCCGGTGGTGGCCAGGATCTCCAGGCCGGCGGCCCGCAGCGCCTCGACGGCGGCGAGCGGGTCGGCGGCGCGCACCACGTCGACGTGGAAGAGGCTGCCGGCGGAGGCCCGCACGCACTTGCCGTTGTAGGGGTCGACCGCCTCGCCCGCGAACACCACAGCGCCCGCACCGGCCGCGTCGGCGGTGCGCAGCACGGTGCCGGCGTTGCCCGGGTCGCGGATCCCGGCGAGCACCGCTACCAGTCGCGGCCCGTGCGCGAGGGCCTGCTCCAGGGGTACGTCGAGGTGCCGGCACACCGCCACCAGGCCCTGCGGCGCGACGGTCTCGGCCAGCGCGGCCAGGGCGTCGTCGGTCACCTCGGAGACGGGCACGTCGGCACGGGCGGCCGCGGCGGCGAGGTCGGCGTACCTGTCGAGCGCCGGCGGGGTGCCGAACAGCTCGACCACGGTGCCGGTGCGGGCGAGCGCCTCCCGGACCGCCTGCGGACCCTCGGCCAGGAACCGGCCGGCCTGGTCGCGGTCGCGCCGGCGATGCAGCCGACGGGCCGCCACGACCCTGGGGGTACGCGGGGTGAACGGTGCGGGAACGGCGTCGAGGCGCCTCCCCTGCGAACGTGACTGCATGGGAGACGCCTCGATCTGCCGTACGGGGTGGGTCAGGCGGCCTGAGCCGCGGCGCCACCGGTGCCCTCGGCCGCCACGGCGGCGCGAGCCAGCTCGACGATCGCCGCGAACGAGGCGGCGTCGTTGACGGCCATGTCGGCCAGGATCTTCCGGTCGACCTCGATGCCGGCCAGGCGCAGGCCCTGGATCAGCCGGTTGTAGGTCAGACCGTTGGCCCGGGCGCCGGCGTTGATCCGCTGGATCCAGAGCTGCCGGAAGTCGCCCTTGCGGTCGCGACGGTCCCGGTAGGAGTACTGCATCGAGTGCAGCACCTGCTCCTTGGCCTTGCGGTACAGCCGGGAGCGCTGACCGCGGTAACCGCTCGCGGTCTCCAGCAGGGTACGACGCTTCTTCTGGGCGTTCACAGCCCGCTTGACGCGTGCCATCTCAACTCCTTCTTCGGTTCAGGTGGCTCGCGTCAGCGGCCGAGCAGCTTCTTGATGCGCTTGGTGTCGGCCTTGGCCAGCTCGACGGTGCCGGTCAGCCGACGGGTCTGGGTGCTGGGCTTCTTCTCCAGGTTGTGGCGAAGGCCGGCCTGCTGGGCAACGATCTTGCCCTTGCCGGTCACCTTGACCCGCTTGCCCATACCCGTGTGGCTCTTCATCTTCGGCATTGGAACGTCTTCTCCCCTGTTACTGGCCGCTGGTCTCAGCGGTCGTGCCGGTCTCGCCGGCTGCTGCGGTGTCGCCGGCCGCCGGGGTCTCGCCGGCCGGAGCGGCCGGTTCCTCCGCCGCCCGGTCGCGCGGTCCACCGCGGGACGCCGTGGCGGCGACCGCGGAGGCCTTGACGGCCCGGTGCGGAGCGAGAACCATGATCATGTTTCGGCCGTCCTGCTTCGGCGCGGCCTCGACGTATCCCAGGTCCGTGATCTCGGACTCGAGCCGGCGCAGGAGCCGGTAACCCAGCTCCGGGCGGCTCTGCTCGCGACCGCGGAACATGATCGTCACCTTGACCTTGTCGCCGGCCTTGAGGAACCGCACCACGTGACCCTTCTTGGTCTCGTAGTCGTGCGGGTCGATCTTCGGCCGGAGCTTCATCTCCTTGATGACGGTCTGCTGCTGGTTACGCCGCGCTTCGCGCGCCTTGAGTGCGCTCTCGTACTTGAACTTGCCGAAGTCCATGAGCTTGCACACCGGCGGGCGCGCCATCGGCGCAACCTCGACCAGGTCCAGGTCGACGTCCGCGGCCAGCTGCAGGGCGCGCTCCAGCGGGACGATGCCCACCTGCTCACCCTCAGGACCGACCAGTCGGACCTCACGTGCCCGGATCTGCTCGTTCACGCGTGGTTCGACGCTGATGGGGCCTCCTCGAGTCGAGTCTCCTACGGTGCCGACTCCGTGGGCTCCCGGGTGGGAGCCGACCCGGAAAGCAGAAGGCCCCGGCGTATGCCAGGGCCCACTCGACCGGTCGGCACGATCACAGGATCGCGCATCCGGCGTCGGGACATGCCCGAAACCGGGGACCGGACCCGGCCACCGTGGCGGCGACTCGGGTGGGAGCGGGCGCTCCGCTTCTCGACCGCCCGCGCGTCAGGGACGGGGGCAGTCTGGTCGACTCCGCAACACTACACCCTCGGCCCAGGTCCGCCCAAACCGGGCTCGCAGGTCAGCGGGGTGCCGACTGGCCGGCGGACAGCGCCGCCAGGTGCGCCTGGTGCAGGCGGCGCAGCGCGCGCACCGCCTCGACCGCGCTCTCCTTGTCGGCGGCCTGCAACGCGACCATCGGCAGCAGGTCGTCGTCGTGCAGCTCCAGGCTGGCCCACGGTGCGCCCCGGTCGAACCGGACACCGCGGACGACCTCCCACGGCAGCTCGTACGAGCTGAACACGTTGCGCACCCGGACGCCCTTGGCGTCGGCGATCACCCGGGGGCGGGTGAACAGCAGGAAGCCGAGCGCGCCGAAGACACCCAGGCCGATCATGGCGAACTGGTCGCCGCGCTGGAACGTGCCGTAGCCGTTGCCGGTGGCGCCGGTCAGCGACGTCGCGACGAGGCTGAACACCACGATCAGCGTGACGGCCGACACCCAGCAGACGACCCGGACGCGGCGGGGTCGCACGGTCACCACGGAATCGCTCACCCGACCAGTCTGCCATCCGGTTCACGCGCGCCTTCGGCCGCCACACGGTCCGGGCCGCGCCGGCGCAGGCCGGTGACCACCACGGCGAGCAGCGTGAGCAGGGCGCCGGCCAGCACCGGCAGCCGCACACCGGGGCCGCCGGGCAGGATCAGGTCGAGCAGCAGCGCGCCGCCGAGCTGCCCGGCCACCAGCGCCAGGCCGGTGCGCAGCACCCCGGCGGCGCGTACCCCGACCAGCAGCGAGAGCACGATGCCGACGCCGAGCAGGCCGCCGACGTAGAGCCACCACTGGCCGGGCCAGCGGGGCTGGCTCGCGAGCGCGCCGGTGAGCGCCGCGACAGCGCCGATCACCACGGTGCTGACCGCGAAGTTGACGGCGAGCCCGGCCGCCGGGCCGACCGACGCGGCGACCCGCCCGTTGAGCGCGGACTGCGTCGCCACCGCCAGCCCGCCCAGGACGCAGAGCAGCACCAGCCCCACCGCCAGGTCGCCGACCGGGCGGCCGAGCTGCGCCAGCGCGACAGCCCCGACGCCGAGCACCGCCCCGCCGACCCGGGGCACTGTGAGCGGCATCCGGCCGGTCGCGGCCAGCCCGGCCCGGTCCACCGCGAGGCCGCCGAGGCTGCCGCCGGCCACCTGGGCGATCGTGAAGACCGCCACCCCGAGCACCGGCACCACCACCGGCGCGACCAGCACGATCACCGCGCCGCCCACCCCGCCGAGGTACGCCCACCAGGGCAGCCCGGAGCGGCGCAGCCCGGCCAGCCCGGCGCGCATCGACGGCAACGCCACGATCCCGGCCAGCACCAGCAGGCAGCCGCCGAGGTTGTTTACGACCGCGCCGAGGACCGGGGCGCCGGTCCGCTCCCCCATCTCGGCGTTGACCGCGCCCTGGGCGGCCGACGCCACGCCACCGGTCACGACCACCGCGAGCGCGGCCGGGAGCGGCAGCGGCCTCACAGCCGGCAGGCGTGGATGTTGGTGACCAGGATCGCGCGGGCGCCGAGCTCGTACAGCTCGTCCATGATCCGGTGCACATCGTCGCGGAGCACCATCGCCTGCACCGCGACCCAGCCCTCCCGGTGCAGCGGCGAGACCGTCGGCGACTCGATGCCGGGGGTCAGCGAGCTGGCCCGGTCCAGCAGACCGGCCGGCACGTCGTAGGCGAGCATCACGTACCGGCGGGCCACCAGGACCCCGTGCAGCCGGCGCTGCAACTGCTCCTGCTGCGCGCCGCCGGTCGCGCCCGCGCGACGGACCAGGACCGCCGAGGAGCGCAGCAGCGGCTCGCCGAAGACCACCAGGCCGGCCTGGCGCAGCGTCGCACCGGTCTCCACCACGTCGGCGACCACGTCGGCCACGCCGAGGCGGATGGCGTTCTCCACCGCGCCGTCCAGGCGGATCACGTCGGCCTTCACGCCCAGCTCGGCCAGGTGCCGCTCGACCAGACCGGGGTACGCGGTGGCGATGCGGTGCCCGCCGAGCTGCTGGACGGAGGCCACGTCGTCGGGCCGGGCGGCGAACCGGAAGGTGGCCCGCCCGAAGTTGAGGTCGACGATCTCCTCGGCCGGCGCGCCGGAGTCGATCAGCAGGTCCCGGCCGGTGATGCCGACGTCCAGGTCGCCGGAGCCGACGTAGGTGGCGATGTCCTTGGGACGCAGGTAGAAGAACTCGATGTCGTTGGCCTCGTCCCGGCAGACCAGGTCCTTCGGGTCGGTGCGCTGGCGGTAGCCCGCCTCGCGCAGCATCTGGGCCGCCGACTCGGCCAGGGCGCCCTTGTTGGGTACTGCGACACGCAGCATGGGAGTGCTCCTTCGTTCGATCGGATGATCAGCGGACGGGCACTCAGAGATGTCGGTAGACGTCCTTCAGTTCCAGGCCGGTCGCGAGCATCAGCACCTGCGCCTGGTAGAGCAGCTGGGAGATCTCCTCGGCGGCCCGCTCCGGGCCCTCGTGCTCGGCGGCCATCCAAGACTCGGCCGCCTCCTCGACGACCTTCTTGCCGATGAAGTGCACGCCCTTGGCGAGCGCCTCGACCGTGCCCGAGCCCGGGGTGCCGGCGGCGGCCTTGGCCTGCAGCTCGGCGAACAACTCCTCGAACGTCTTCACGGAAGGCGATTCTTCCAGCCGCCCCGGGTGAGCACGCCCACCGGGTCCACCGGCGTCGTCCGGCTCACCCGGGCAGCGCGGCGAGGAAGTCCCGCACCGCGGTGGCGAACTCGGCAGGGCGCGCGGCCGGCACCGCGTGACCGGCCTCGACTGTCACCAGGCGGGCGGCGGGGATCCGGGCCGCCATCCGCGCCAGCTCGTGCTGCGGCAGGTGACTGGCGGGACCACCGGCCACCACCAGGGTGGGCGCGGTGATCTCGGTCAACTCCTCCCACCACGTGGGAGGCGGGGCGTTGAGTTCCGCGACGACCGCTTCGCGGGCGGCCCAGTCATAGGGCAGCGGGCCGGCCGGCCGAGGTGGCAGCCGCAGGCCGAGCGGCACCGGTGGCGGCGGTTCGACGAGCACCAGCGCCGCCACCCGGTCCGGAGACGCCCGGGCGAGCAGGTGGGCGGCCACCGCGCCGGAGGAGTGGCCCAGCACCGTGACCCGGGTCAGCGCCAGCGCGTCGAGCAGTCCTCGTACGTCGTCGCGGACCAGTTCCAGCGAGTACGCGTCGGCGGGCCCGGTCGCGCCGTAGCCGCGCAGGTCGGGGGCGTACGTGCGGGTGGTGGCGCGGAGCACGGCCGCGAGCGCGGCCCAGCCCTCCCCCGATCCCGTGCCGCCGTGCAGCGCCACGAGCGGGCGGCCGTCGGCCCGGCCCCAGACCGGTACGCCATCCGCAGCCCCGGCAGGTCCGCGTACCCGATCTCCGTCATCGCAGCAGTCAACCACGGCGCACCGAAGAATTCGTTCAAAGCGGTTCTTTCGAAAGAGTACTTTTCAAAGTAGTCTTTCGATATGACCGGGCAACACCCTCGCGAGATCACCGACGTGGAGACGCTCCGCGCGTTCGCCCACCCCCTGCGCCTGCGCATCCTCAACGCCGTCGGCCTCTACGGCCCGCTGACCGCCACCGAGGTGGCCGAACGGGTCGGGGAGAGCCCGGCCAACTGCTCCTGGCACCTGCGACAGCTCGCCAAGTACGGCTTCGTGGCCGACGCGGGCGGCGGGACCGGCCGGCAGCGCCCCTGGCGGATGGTCACCGACGGGCACCGGTGGGGCGACGGCGACGAGAGTCCCGAACTGGCCCGCGCCGGCGACGCCGCCGCGCGGGTGCTGCTCGACCTGGAGTACCGCAAGCTCTGGGACTGGATGACGGCCCGCCGACAGGAGCCCGCGCAGTGGCGGGACGCGGGCTTCTTCAACCAGTTCATCGGCTGGTACACGGCTGAGGAACTGGCCGGGCTGCGTGAGGAAGTCCGGTCGCTGTTCGCCCGCCACCTGGACCGGTTGGAGGACCCCGCTGCACGGCCCGCCGGGTCCCGCCCGGTGCGCCTGATGGCGTGGGGCGTACCGGAGGTGGAGCAGTGAGGGCCCTGCTGCGCCGGCCGGACTTCCGGCTGTTCTTCCTCGCGCTGACCGTGAGCATGGTCGCCGAGTCGGTGCTGCTGCTGGCGCTCGCGGTGTGGGTGAAGCAACTGACCGGCTCGGACGGGCTGGCCGGTGCCACGTTCGTCGCCCTGACCGCGCCGATGGTGCTCGCGCCGCTGGTCGGCTGGGTGGTCGACCGGGCACCCCGGCGGCGGCTGTTCGTGGCACTGAACGCCGGCACTGCCGTCCTGCTGCTGCCGCTGCTCACGGTGCACGACGACAGCCGGCTCTGGGTGGTCTACGCGGTCGCCGCCGGCTACGGACTGTCCTATATCGCGCTGGGCGCGACGGTCACCGCTCTCGTGCAGGAACTGGTCCCCGGCGCGCTGCTACCCGACGCGAACGGCGCGACGCAGACCGTCAAGCAGGGCCTGCGGCTGGCCGGCCCGCTGCTCGGCGCCGGGCTGTTCGTGCTGCTCGGCGGCCCGGCGCTGGCCGGTGCCTGCGCGGCCGGTTTCCTGCTGGCCGCGGTCGCCGGGCTGGGTCTGCGGCCCGCCCCGGGCGGCACGGTCGCCGGGGGCCGCGCCGCGGGAGGGCGCGACGAGCTGATCGCCGGGATACGGCACCTGCTGGGCGAACCGGCGCTGCGGCGGGCCCTGATCGCTGTCGTCATCGCCACGGTCGGCCTGGGTTTCGGCGAGACACTGTGGTTCGCGTACGTCGACCAGGGGCTCGGCCGCGAGCCGGCCTTTCTCGGGGTGCTCGTGTCGCTCCAGGGCGTGGGCGGGCTGGTCGGCGGGGCGGGGTCGGCCGCGCTGGTACGTCGCCTGGGCGAGCTGGGCGCCATGGCGCTCGGCGTCGCCTGCGTGGCGCTGGCCGGCCTGGCGCTGGTCCGGCCGGCTCTCGGCCTGGCGGTCGCGGCGAGTGTGCTGATCGGACTGGGGTTGCCGGTCGCCTGGGTCGGTGTGATGACGCTCGTGCAGCGGCGTACCGCCCCGGAGTTGGTGGGCCGGGCCTCGGCCGCGCTGGACGCGGTGGCCAGCGCACCGCAGGCGGTGGCGATCGGCGCGGGCGCGCTGCTGGTCGGCCTGGTCGACTTCCGCCTGCTCTACGCCGCGATCGGAGCCGTACTGACGATCGCCGCCGGCTACCTGTTCACCGGCCGCCAGCTCAGCCCACCGACGGCACCCGCCCTCCTCGGACACCACTCCCCCGCGCTCCCGCCCCGCGGCACACAGCGTCCCGCCGCGCGTCGATCATGAGGTTGGCGGCGACCGGCGTCCCTTTTGTCACCGTCAACTTCATGATCGACGGGGCTCGACGCGCGCACCGAGACCCAGGTGGGTCAGGCGAAGCCGACCCGGTGGGCGGACTGGGCGTCGAGGGCGCGGACGGCCAGGGCGGCGTCCAGCGCTGCCACCGTCGCCGACCAGCCCTTGTCCTCGGCCGAGCCGGGCAGCCCGGCCCGGTCCCGGGCCTGCTCGATGGTGTCCACCGTCAGCACACCGTGCGCCACCGGCTTGCCCTCGTCCAGCGCCACCCGGGTCAGACCCTCGGTGACCGACTGGCAGACGTAGTCGAAGTGCGCCGTCGCGCCGCGGACCACCACGCCGAGCGCGACGACCACGTCGAAGCGACGGGCCATCGCCTGGGCCACCACCGGCAGCTCCACCGAACCGGCCACCCGGGCCACCACGGCCCGCGCCCCGCACGCCTGCGCGGCGGCCACGGCCCGCTCGGTCATGTGGTCGGTCAGGTCGCCGTGCCACCGGGCGGCCACCACGCCGACGGTCATCCCGGCGGCGTCCACCGCGGTCACGCCCGGCTCACCGAAACCCGCCATCGCCCTACGCTCCGATCTCGTCACCGGCGACCGGGCGGCCCATCGGCGCCTCGGTCACCTCGTCCAGTCCGTCCAGCAGGTGCCCCATCCGGTCCCGCTTGGTGCGCAGGTAGCGCACGTTCTCCGGGTTGGACCGCACGGGCAGCCCCTCCCGGCCGGTCACGGTGAGGCCGTACCCCTCCAGCCCGGCCCGCTTGGCCGGGTTGTTCGTCAGCAGCCGCATCGACCGGACGCCCAGGTCGTAGAGGATCTGCGCGCCGGTGCCGTAGTCGCGGGCGTCGGCCGGCAGCCCGAGGTCGAGGTTCGCGTCCACGGTGTCGCGGCCCTGGTCCTGGAGCTGGTACGCCTGCAGCTTGTGCAGCAGGCCGATGCCCCGGCCCTCGTGCCCGCGCACGTAGAGGACCACGCCTCGGCCCTCCTGGGCGACCCGGGCCAGCGACGCCTGCAACTGCGGCCCGCAGTCGCAGCGCAGCGAGCCGAACACGTCGCCGGTGAGGCACTCGGAGTGCACCCGCACCAGCACGTCCCGCCCGTCGCCCAGGTCGCCCATGACCAGCGCGACGTGCTCGGCCGGGTCGTGCTCGGCGCGGTAGCCGAGCGCCTTGAACACGCCGTACGGGGTGGGCATCCGGGCCTCGGCGGCCAGCTCGACCTGCTTCTCGGTACGCCGCCGATGTGCGATCAGGTCCGCGATGGTGACGAGCGTCAGCCCGTGCTCGGCGCAGAACTTCTCCAGGTCCGGCAGGCGCATCATGGTGCCGTCGTCGTTCACCAGCTCGCAGAGCACCCCGGCCGGGCGCAGCCCGGCCATCCGGGTCAGGTCCACCGCCGCCTCGGTGTGCCCGGGGCGGCGCAGCACCCCGCCGGCGCGGGCGCGCAGCGGCACCACGTGGCCGGGCCGGGCCAGGTCGGTCGGGCCGGTGGCGGCGTCGGCGAGCAGCCGGATGGTGTGCGACCGGTCGGCGGCCGAGATGCCGGTGCTGACGCCCTCGCGGGCGTCCACCGTCACCGTGTACGCGGTGCCGCGCCGGTCCTGGTTCGTGTGGTGCATCGGCGGCAGGTCGAGCCGGTCGCACTCGTCCTCGGTCAGCGGCACGCAGATGTAGCCGGAGGTGTAGCGGACCATGAACGCGACCAGCTCCGGGGTGGCCAGCTCGGCCGCGAAGATCAGATCGCCCTCGTTCTCGCGGTCCTCGTCGTCGACCACCACCACCGGACGCCCGGCGGCGATGTCCGCGACCGCCTGCTCGATCGAACCGAACGTGCTCATGCCACGGCCTCCGAGTACGTCGCCGGGATCGGGGCGGGCGCGGTCGCGACGGCCCGGGAGGTGCGCCACCAGCTGTACAGGCCGGCCGCGCAGAACGCGCCGTAGACCAGGTACATGGCGGCCGACGGGTAGAAGCCGCCGCGCAGCAGCAGCGGTACGCCGACCGCGTCGACGGCGATCCAGATCAGCCAGAACTCGACCCAGCCGCGGGCCATGCCGTACGTGGCGAGCAGGCTGCCGACCAGGATCCAGGCATCGGGCAGCGGCCCCCACGAACCGAGCGCGGCGAGCACCGGGTACGCGGCGGCGGTGCCGGCGACGGCCGCGACGAGCAGGCCGAGCCGCTCCGGCCAGGTGGCCCAGCGCGGCACCACGGCCGGCTCGTCCCCGCCACCGGCGCGCCGGTTGCGCGACCAGCGCCACCAGCCGTACACGCTGACGGCGAAGAAGAAGACCTGCCGGCCGGCCTGGCCGTAGAGGTCGTGCGCCTGCGGGGTGACGAAGACGCCGCCGAGGAACACGGTGAGCAGCAGCGCGTTACCGATCATGCCGACCGGCCAGGCCCAGACCACGCGGCGCAGCCCGAGCAGCGCCGAGCCGAGCCCGAAGACGTTGCCGACGATCTCCCGGACCAGCACCGGCGAGCCGGCCACGTGCACCTGGGCGTCGAGCAGCCAGCCGAGCGGGCCCATCACCGGGCACCCCCCACGCTCCGGTCGCCGAGCAGCCGCTCGACGTACTTGGCCAGCACGTCGACCTCCAGGTTGACCGGGTCGCCGACCTGCTTCGTGCCGAGCACCGTGAGCTTCAGCGTGGTGGGGATCAGACCGACCGAGAACCAGTCGTCGCCCGCCTCGGCGACGGTCAGGGACACGCCGTCGACGGTGATCGAGCCCTTCTCCACCACGTACCGGGCCAGCCCGTCGGGCAGCCGGAACCGGACCGTCTCCCACTGCGCTGCGGGCTCCCGGGCGACGATCTCGCCGACGCCGTCGACGTGGCCCTGCACCAGGTGGCCGCCGAGGCGGCTGTTCAGCACGGCGGCCCGTTCCAGGTTGACCGGGTCGCCGGGGCGCAGCGCGCCGAGCGCGGTACGGCGCAGCGTCTCGCCCATCACGTCGGCGGTGAACACGCCGCCGTCGACGTCGACAACGGTGAGGCAGACGCCGTTGACGGCGATGGAGTCGCCGTGCCGGGCGTCCGAGGTGACGAGCGGGCCACGGATGGCGACCAGCGCGGAGTCGTCGCCGGTCTCGGTGCTCCGGACGATCTCGCCCAGTTCCTCGACGATGCCGGTGAACATGTCAGCCCTCCCTCTTCCGGGGCAGCGCGGTGATCCGCAGGTCGGGACCGACCCGCGTAACGTCGGTGATCTCCAGATCGATGGCGTCGGCGATGGTGCTCACGCCGGCGTCGAGCAGCGCGGTCGGACCGGCGCCGAGCAGCTTCGGCGCCACGTACCCGACGATCCTGTCGATCAGGCCGGCGGCGAGGAACGCGCCGGCCAGCGTCGGCCCGCCCTCCAGCAGCGCGGCCCGCACGCCGCGGTGGTGCAGCTCCGCCAGCAGCGCCGCCAGGTCGACCCGGCCGTCCGGGCCGGCGCCGACCTCCGCGGCGGTGGCCACCCAGGTGCGGGCGGCGCCGTCGCGGACCCGGGCGTCGGCCGGGGTACGCCCCGAGCTGTCCACCACCACCCGCAGCGGCTGCCGGATGGCGAGCGTGCCGTCGCGCAGGTTGCGGGCGGTCAGCCGGGGGTCGTCGGTGAGCACGGTGCCCACGCCGGCGAGCACCGCGTCGACGGTGCCGCGCAGCGCGTGCACGTCGACCCGGGCCGCCTCCGAGGTGATCCACATGCTGGTGCCGTCGGCGGCGGCGGAACGCCCGTCGAGCGTGGCCGCGTACTTCCAGATCACGTACGGCCAGCCGCGGCGCATCGAGGTGAGCCAGGCCACGTTGCCGGCCTCGGCCTCCTGGGCGCGTACCCCGAGAGCGACCTGGACCCCGGCGGCGCGCAGCGTGGCGGCGCCGCCGGAGGCGACCGGGTTGGGGTCGGGCACGGCGATCACCACGCGGGACACCCCGGCGGCGATGAGCGCGTGGCTGCAGGGGCCGGTGCGGCCGGTGTGGTCGCAGGGTTCCAGGGTGACCACAGCGGTGCCGCCGCGGGCGCGCGTGCCGGCCTGGGCCAGCGCGACGATCTCCGCGTGCGGGCCACCGGCGTACGCGTGGAAGCCCTCGCCGACGACCTCGCCCTCGGTGTCGAGCAGCACGCAGCCGACCACCGGGTTGGGGCTGGTGGTGCCGAGGCCGCGCGCGGCCAGTTCGATGGCACGACGCATCGCCTCGTCGACGGAGACGCTCGCCATGGCCGCCTGTCCTCCCGCTCGCCGGTCGCGCGCGGGCGGTTCGGGAACAGCGGCAGGAAAGCCGCGGACACGCGGCGGCGGGAACCCGGGGACGGCGACGCCGACCCCGGGGAGCCCACGCGGCGGCTGAGGGTGCTCAGCGGCCGGCAGGGGCCTCCCCCGTTCCGCGCGCTGTCTCCCATCCGGACTTTCTGGGGGCGGACGAGCCGCACCCCAACCGTCGGCCCCGGATTCTCACCAGGTCCACCGTCCGGCCGAAGCCGTCCGGGTCGCGGGCTTACCACGGTCGGACCGTGGATCACCGCCGGTTCGGAATTTCACCGAGCCCCGCCAGCGCGTGGTGGGTATACGGGAAGTCTTACACGTTCCGCCCGGGCGTGCGCCACAGAGGCGAGCTACCTCACAGGACCGCCTCAGGTGACGCCGCGCCGGCGGTCCACCGCCACGTACGAGCCTGGCTGGCTCTTGGCCACCGTCTTCATCTCCGAGGCCACCGCGATCGCCTCCAGCGGGTCGGTGAACCGCTTGCCGGAATCGGACAGCGACACGCCGATGGAGAGCGTCACCAGCGCGGCGCGGCGGATGTTGCCGCGCCGGTCCTTCAGCTCGACGAAGCCGCGTTCCCGGTCGGTGGCGTCGTACAGCGCGTCCGCGGCCTTCTCGAAGTCGACGACGGCCCGGCTGGTCAGCGGCCGGACCTGGCTGGGGGCGCAGACGATGACGAAGTCGTCGCCGCCGACGTGGCCGAGGAACGCCGGCGGCATCCCGATCGACACCACCGCGCGGTGCAGGCTGCGGGCCAGCGCCGAGATGAACTCGTCGCCGCGCACGAAGCCGTACCGGTCGTTGACGCTCTTGAACCGGTCGATGTCGATGTAGCCGACGGCGTAGTCGACGCCGTTGCGGACCCGGTCGCTGATCTCCCGCCGGATCCGGCTGTTGCCGGGCAGTCCGGTCAGCGGCGAGACCTCCCGGAACTCCTTGTTGCGGCGCAGCGTGGAGTTGACCCGGGCCACCAGTTCCAGCGTGTCGAACGGCTTGACCAGGTAGTCGTCCGCGCCGACGCTGAGCCCGTTGACCTTGTCCTGGGTCATCCCCTTGGCGGTCAGCATGATCACCGGCAGGGCCGAGGTCATCGGGTCGGCGCGCAGCCGCCGGGTCAGTTCCAGCCCGTCGATGCGCGGCATCATCAGGTCGACCACTGCGAGGTCGGGCCGCTGCCGCTCGATGACCTCCAGCGCCTCCTGGCCGTCGGCGGCGTGCAGCACCTCGAAGCCGTGCAGGCGCAGGTTGAACTCGACGAAGCGGGCGATGTCCTCGTCGTCGTCGACGACGAGGATCACGTCGGGTCGCTCGCCGGCCGGGTCCATCTCAGGCCCCGGTCATCGCGCGTTCCGCCAGGCCCCGCAGGCGGCGCACCGCCTCCGCGGGATCGTCGGCGCCGTAGACGGCGGTGCCCGCGACGAACGCGTCGGCGCCGGCCGCGGCGGCCTGCTCGATGGTGTCCGCGGCGATGCCGCCGTCGACCTCGATGCGCAGCTCCAGGTGCCCGCTGTCGACGTGCCGGCGGGCCGCGCGCACCTTGTCCAGCAGTTGCGGCAGGAAACGCTGGCCGCCGAAGCCGGCCTTGATCGTCATGATCAGCAGCGTGTCGAAGCTCGGCAGCAGCTCCAGGTACGGCTCGATCGGGGTGTCCCGGTCGATCGCCAGCCCGGCCTTCGCCCCGGCCGAGCGCAGGTCCTTCGCCAGCGCCACCGGGTCGTCGCACGCCTCGGCGTGGAACGTGACGTTGTACGCCCCGGCGTCGGCGTACCCGGGCGCCCAGCGGCGCGGATCCTCGATCATCAGGTGCACGTCGAACGGGATCCCGGTGACGGCGCGCAGGCTCTGCACCACCGGCAGCCCGATGGTCAGGTTGGGTACGAAGTGGTTGTCCATGACGTCGACGTGCAGCCAGTCGGCGGCGGGCTCCACGGCACGGACCTCGTCGGCGAGGCGGGCGAAATCGGCGGCCAGGATGCTGGGCGCGACGATCGGCGGCGGTACGGTCACGGGGCCAGTGTACGAACGCGGTGATCCGGAGGTAGCGGCACGGCTCCCGGAGCGACCAGCGGTGATCCTTCCGTCACCCCCGGTGCACCGTCCGGCCGTCCGGGGAGAAAGTCGGCACGAATAGTCGCCGGTGACTGGCCGATCGATTGAAAGATGACGAAACTCCTACAGGGACGGTCACGTATGCTGCACGCCCGGGCGCGGGGGACGCCGGTCGGGCCTATGACGACCGGCTGTCATCTCTCCCGGAAGGGGCGGACGATGCGACGGTGGCTCCACGTGCTCGCGCTGGCCGGCGCGGCGACTGCGGTGCTCGCGGGTTGCGCTCAGGTGCATCGGGCCGACGGCGACCTGATCGACGACTGGGCGGCGCTGCCGGTGCCGCAGCTGTTCGTCCCGGCGACCGAGGCCTGCCTGCCCCGGCTGAGCACCGTGGTGGCCGCCGCCACCTACGAGACGGTCAACTGCGCGGGCAGCCACCTGGCCGAGACCGTGCACGTCGGCCGGTTCAGCGGACCGGCGGCGCAGGGCGTGCGCCCGGAACCCGGCTCGCCGGCGCTGCGGACCGCGCGCGCAGAGTGCGACCAGCGGGCCCGGGAGATGATCGGCGGGGACTGGCGGGCCGCCCGGCTGACGCTGAACATCGCGCTGCCCACCGTCACCGCCTGGACGTCCGGCGCCCGCTGGTTCCGCTGCGACCTGGCCGAGACCGACAGCATCGACAACACCCGCCCGGTCAACCGGGTCGGCAGCCTGCGCGGCGCGCTCGTCGGCGACAACCCGCTGGTGCACAGGTGCTTCGACCCGAAGCTGATCGGCCAGAACCTCAACTACATGGCCCCGGTGCTGTGCACCGAACCGCACCGGGCGGAGTTCGTCGGCGTGTACGAGGAACGCGACATGAGCTGGGCGGAGTTCACCAAGGGCGCGCCCGCCACGCACCGGCGCTGCATGACGCTCATCGCCGCGTTCGCCGAGGTGCCGGACAACGCCGAACTGCCGTACCGGGCCGGGTCCATCTTCTACCCGCCGTCGCAGCGGGAGTGGGAGGAGGGCGACCGGGGCGTGCGCTGTTTCCTGTGGAGTGACGACCGCAAGCTGAACCGATCGGTGCGCGGCGCCGGCCCCGAGGGACTCCCGGTCACCTGATCGGCTGCCGTATGCTCCACCGCCGAGGCGTACCGGGTGACCGGACGGCGCCGGATGCGCGGGGGAGGTCGGTCGGGATGCGGCGATGGCGGGTGGCGGTCACCGTGGGCGCGGCGCTGGCGCTGGCGCTCGGCGGCTGTGCCGCGCCGGCCGGAGTGGACCGGGACCTGGTCGACGACTGGCCCGCGTTCGCCGCGCCGGTCGGGTTCGTGCCGAAGTCCGGCGCCTGTCATCCCACGGTCGCCGACGTCGGCTACCTCAGCGGCTACCAGCCGGTCGACTGCGCCACCCCGCACCGCACCGAGACGCTGCACGTCGGCACGATGACCGGCGCGGAGGCGGAGCGTTCCGCGCCGCCGCGTACCGGCTCGGCGGGGATGCGTGCCGCGCACGCCGAGTGCGCCCGCCAGGTCACCCGCGCCGTCGGCGCGGACTGGCGCTCCGGGCGGCTGCGCCTGGCGGTGGTCTTCCCGTCGGCGCTCGCGTGGTCCGGCGGGGCCCGCTGGTACCGCTGCGACGTCGCCGAGATCAGCGATCTGGACGAGGGCGCCGTGTCCCAGCGCACCGGCAGCCTGCGGGGGGCGTTGAAGCCCGGCTCGAAGCTCGCGCTCGGCTGCTTCAACCCGAAGCTGAGCAAGGACAAGGTGCAGTCGATGCGGCCGGTGGCCTGCACCAGCAAGCACCACGCCGAGTTCGTCGGCGTCTACCAGGCGCCGGACATCAGCTACGCGGAGTTCGACCGCACGCCGCTGCGCGCGCACAAGGCCTGCCGCGGCCTGATCGCCAAGTACGCCGGGCTGCCGAACGACGGCAACATGCAGTACCGGGCCGGCACCATCATCTACCACCCGTACGAGGAGCAGTGGCGCGACGGCGACCGGGGCGTGCAGTGCTTCCTGTGGGTCTCCGGACGGTCGCTGACCCGCTCGGTCAAGGGCGCGGGCGCCAAGGCGCTGCCGATCAACTGAGAACCGGGCGGGACGGGCCGGCGCCCACCCCGCCCGGTACCGCTCAGCCGACCTGCAGCGTCACGTCGTCCACGACGAAGCTGGTCTGCAGCGAGGAGTCCTCGACCCCGGTCCACTTCAGCGTGACCGTCTGACCCGCGTACGCGGCCAGGTTGAAGGTGCGCTGGGTGTAGCCGGTCGCCTTGTTCAGGTTCGAGTACGTGGCCAGCGTGGTCGAACCGACCTGCACGGTGAGCTTGTCGTACGCGGTCGAGGTGGTCGTCTCGGCCGAGTCGATGTGCAGCCAGAACGAGAACGTGTAGCTGCTGCACCCGGCCGGCAGCGTGACCGACTGGGACAGCGTTTCGGTACGCGAGGAGCCGTACCCGTTCATCCACGCCTTGTACGACCCGGTGCGGGCCGCCTGGCTGGAGCTGTTGGTGATCACGCCGGAGCTGGCCGTCCACGGCGTGGTGCCGGACTCGAAGCTGCTGTTGCCGATCAGCTGCCCGCCGGTGCAGCCGCCGCTGCCGCCGGTCACGGTGATCGTGTAGCCGGCGGTGCGGGTGACCGAGCCGGTACCGGTCACGGTGAGCGTGAACGTACCGGTGGTGGCCGTCGACGAGGCGGTGACGGTCATGGTGGCCGAGCCGCCCGAGGTGACCGAGGACGGGCTGAAGCTCACCGAGACGCCGCTCGGGGCGCCGCTGGCGGACAGCGCCACGGTCTGCGCGCTGCCGGCGGTGGTGGCGGTGCTGACCGTGGCGGTGGTGGAGCCGCCCCGGGCGACGCTGCCGGAGGTGGGGCTCACCGAGACGGAGAAGTCGTTTGTCGGCGTGCCGCCGCCGACCGCGAGCTGCCAGATCGCGTACGCGACGCCGTCCGCGGCCCGGTTCAGGATGGTCGTGTTGATGTTGCTGGTGTTGTCGCAGGAGCGGTGGTAGCACCCGTCGTACGCCGCGCCCGCGGTGCCGCCCCACTTGCTGGCCTGCGCCGAGGTCTTGGTGTAGCTGGCGCCCGCCGCGTAGCCGGAGGTCTGGATGCCGGCGTTGGCGAACGAGTAGTCGTCCGAGCGGCCCTGCCCCTCGGTGTTCTCCTCCGGCGAGATGCCGAACGAGTCCCAGTACGCCTTCAGCGGCGCGGCGGTGGCCGAGGTGATCCGGTTGATGAAGTACCCGCCGTTGGGCGAGCCCACCATGTCGAAGTTGTAGTAGCCCTTGATGTAGCCGCGCTGGGTGGAGCTGAGCTGGTTGACGTAGTGCTTGGAGCCCTGCAGGCCCTGCTCCTCGCCGTTCCACCAGGCGAACCGGACCCGCTTGGTCATGGTCGGGTTCTGCGCGGCCAGCACCAGCGCGTTCTCCAGCAGCACCGACGAGCCGGAGGCGTTGTCGTTGATGCCGGGGCCGGCGGCGACGCCGTCCAGGTGCGCGCCGAACATGACGACCTGGTCGGAGGGGCCCTGCGGCCACTCGGCGATCAGGTTGTTGCCCGGGTAGGTGCAGGTGGAGCAGTTCTGCTCGGTGACCGTGTAGCCGGCGGCCTGGAGCTTGCCCTTGACGTAGTTGACCGACGCCGTGTAGCCGGCCGAGCCGGCGCGCCGGTTGCCGCCGTTGCTGGTGGCGATGGAGTTGAACTGGGTGAGGTGGGCCTGGATGTTGCTCAGGGAGACGTCCGGGGCGGCGAGTGCGGCGACGGCCGGGGCGGGGGCGGCGGCCGGGGCGGGCGCGGCGGAGGCGGTGCCGGCCAGGCTCGCCGTCGTCAGGGTGGCGACGAGGGCGAGCGCGAGGCTCGTGGTCGGCGTTCTGCGTCTCATGGAGACTCCTCGTGGGGGTTCGGCGGGCGGGGGTGCCGGGACCGGTGGTCGAAACAGTTACATGCATCGATCAAACAGTCAACGGGCTGTCACATCCCACCGGCCCCCTCCCCCCACCGGGATGCCGCACACGCTCCATCCCTCCCCATTTCTCCCATGACGATCAAGGAGTTCGTGTCCGGGGCGCGGCGGCCCCGGGGACACGAACTCCTTGATCGACTGCGAGGGGGAGGTGGATCAGACCCGGCGGAGGACCGCCAGGAACATGGCGTCGGTGCCGTGACGGTGCGGCCAGAGCTGCACCGTGGGGCCGTCGCCCAGGCCCGGCATGCCGGCCGGCAGCAGCGGCCGCGCGTCGACGAAGTCGACGCCGAAACCGCACCGCCGGGCCGCCTCGGTCACCGTCACGTGCGTCTCCACCACGTGCGGCGAGCAGGTCACGTACGCGACCAGGCCACCCGGCCGGGCCGCCCGCAGCCCGGCGGTGAGCAGTTCCCGCTGCAACCGGGTCAGCGGCGGCAGGTCCGACGGCTGGCGGCGCCACCGCGACTCCGGACGGCGGCGCAGCGCGCCCAGCCCGGTGCACGGCGCGTCCACGAGCACCCGGTCGAAGTGCTCCTCCGGCAGCTTCGGATCGCTGCCCACCGTGCGTCCGTCGGTGTGCAGCACCGTCACCGGCAGCCCACGGGTCGCCTGCTCCACCAGTCGTGCCCGGTGCTCGGCCACCTCGACCGCGGTGAGCCGCGCGCCACGGATCGCGGCGAGCGCGCCGAGCAGGCCGGACTTGCCGCCCGGACCGGCGCACAGGTCCAGCCAGCGGCCGTCCGGGCCGTCCAGCGGCGCCGCCGTCAGCGCGTCCGCCACCAGCTGGGAACCCTCGTCCTGCACGTGCGCGCGGCCGTCGGCCACCGCCGGCAGGTCACCCGGCGCGCCGCCGGGCAGGTAGACCGCGTACGGCGAGAACGCGCCGGGCGCGCCGCCCACCTCGTCGGCCAGCGCCACCGGATCGGCCAGCCCCGGCCGGGCGCACAGGTGCACCGGCGGGCGCTCGTTGTCCTCGATGAGCAGCCGGGTCGTCTCGCCCATGTCGCCGCCGAGCGCCTCGGCGAACGACCGCACGATCCACTGCGGATGGCTGTACGCGAGCGCGAGGTGCCCGATCGGATCGGTCTCCTGCGCCGGGGCGAGCTTCGCCACCCAGGCGTCGGCGTCCCGGGTGGTGATCTCCCGCAGCACCGCGTTGGCGAACCCGGTGGCGCCCGGCCCCACCGACCGGACCAGGTCCACAGTGGAGGACACCGCGGCGTGCGCGGGCACCCGGGTGTGCAGGATCTGGTACGCCCCGAGCCGCAGCGCGTCGCGCACCGGCGGGTCGATGCGCTGCACGTCCCGCCCGGCCGCGTCGGTGACGATCGCGTCCAGCGTGCCGGTGTGCCGCAGCGTGCCGTAGGTCAGCTCGGTGGCGAACGCGGCGTCCCGGCCGGTCAGCCCGGCCTCGCGCAGCATCGCCGGGAGCACCAGGTTGGCGTACGCGTCGTCGCGGTGCACCGCCGCGATCGCCTCGTACGCGATCTGCCGGGGCAGGTCGACTGCCGGACGGACCGGACGCCCACCCCGCCGGTCCCCACCGAACCGGTCGCCGCCACGCCGGTCGCCGCCGGGCCGGTCCCCGCCCCGCCGGTCACCGCGCTCACGGTCACCGCGCTCACGGTCCCCGCCGAACCGGTCGCCGGCACGCCGGTCCGCGGCGGGCCGGTCGGAACGCTGCCGGGCGCCGCGCTCACGGTCACCGAACCGGTCGTCGCCCCGGCGCTCGCCGCCGGGCCGGTCGCCGTGCTCACGCGCGTACCCCCCGGGACGCTCGCCCTCGACGGGCCGGTCCGGGCGCTGCGGCCCCGTCACGCGAACACCTCGCCGGCGGTGACCCGGGCGCCGCGCGCCCAGTCGCCGGCGGGCATGGCCTTCTTGCCGGCGGCGCGCACCTCGCCGAGGCGCACCGGCGTGGTGGCGGTGCCGACGAGCACACCGGACTTCTCCACGTGCAGCTCCCCCGGCTTCAGCTCCGGGCCGTCGGGCAGCGGCGTGACCGGGCCGAGCTTGACCCGGTCGTCGCGGAACGTGGTCCACGGGCCGGGCGCGGGCGTGCAGGCGCGGATGCGCCGGTCCACCGCGAACGCGGGGTCGCCCCAGCGGACCCGGGCGTCCTCCACCGTCAGCTTCGGGGCGAGCGAGACGCCGTCGGCCGGCTGCGGCACGGCCCGGGCGGTGCCGGCGCCGATCGCGTCGAGCACGGCGACAAGCAGCCCGGCGCCGGAGTGCGCGAGCCGTTCCAGCAGGTCACCGGAGGTGTCGGCGGGCCGGATCTCGTCGGTGACGGTGCCGTAGACCGGGCCGGTGTCCAGCCCCGCCTCCAGCTCGAAGACGCTGGCCCCGGTCAGTTCGTCGCCGTGCAGCACGGCGTGCTGCACCGGCGCGGCGCCGCGCCAGGCGGGCAGCAGCGAGAAGTGCAGGTTGATCCAGCCGTGCCGGGGGATCTCCAGCGCGACCGGCGGCACCAGCGCGCCGTAGGCGACCACCGGTACGCAGTCCGGCGCCAGCTCGCGCAGCCGGTCGAGGAACTCCGGCTCGCGCGGACGGGCCGGGGTGAGCACCTCGACGCCGTGCGCGTCGGCCCACGCGCCGACCGGCGAGCGGACCAGTCCCCGGCCGCGCCCGGCCGGGGCGTCGGGGCGGGTGACCACGGCGAGCAGCTCGTGCCCGGAGGCGGCGATCGCGTCCAGGGCGGGTACGGCGACGGCCGGCGTGCCGGCGAAGACCAGGCGCATCCGGGTCACCGCCCCAGACCGAACGGGTTGCCGGCGGCGTGCGGGCTGAGCTTGACCGTCGGCGGGGCGGCCTGGTCGTACCACTCGGCCTGGCGGATCGCCTTCATGGCCTCCTTACGGCCTGCCGGGTCGAGCCGGTCGACGAAGAGCACGCCGTCGAGGTGGTCGGTCTCGTGCTGCACGCAGCGGGCCATCAGGCCGGTGCCGACGATCTGCAGCGGGTCGCCGTAGCCGTTGAAGCCCTTGGCGATCACGTTCTGTCGGCGCTTGGTGTCGAAGTAGAGCCCGGGGATGGACAGGCAGCCCTCCGGGCCGTCCTGTTCCTCCTCGTCGGGGAACTCCAGCACCGGGTTGACCAGGTGGCCGAGGACGTCGTCGACGTCGAAGGTGAACACCCGCAGGCCCACCCCGAGCTGCGGCGCGGCCAGGCCGGCGCCGCTCTGCTCGCGCATCGTGTCGGTCAGGTCGGCGATCAGCTTGCGCAGCTCGGCGTCGAAGTCGACGACCGGGTCGGCCGGCGTGCGCAGCACCGGATCGCCGAACAGACGGATGGGCTGGACGGTCACTCGGCGTGGCTCCTTGTCTGGGTCGAACGATGCGCGTCCAGTCTACGGAGTCGGCCCGGCCGCCCCGGGTCGCGTACCGGGAACGGTGACCGGGGCCGCCTCCCGCCCCACGGTCACCGGCAGCGTGGCGTGACCACGCAGGGTGAGCCGGACCCGCCGCTCGGGCCGGCCCGCCACCGCCAGCGCGGGCAGCCGGCGCAGCAGCAGCGGGAACGCCACCTGCGCCTCCAGCCGGGCCAGCGCCGCACCGAGGCAGTAGTGCGGCCCGGCGCCGAATGAGAGCGGCGCGATCTGCGCCCGCCACGGGTCGAAGCGGGCCGGATCGGGATAGCGGCGGGGATCACGGTTGGCCGCGCCGAGCAGCACGATGACCCAGCTCTCCGGCGGCAGGTCGACGTCGCCGTAGCGGGACGACGCGGTGCTCATCCGCGAGGTGAGCTGCACCGGCGAGTCGTAGCGCAGCAGCTCGTCGACGTAGGCGGGGGCGAGGTCGGGCCGGTCGCGCAGCGCCGCCGCGGCGCGCGGATGCTCCAGCAGCGCCACCAGGCCGTTGCCGAGCAGGTTGGTGGTGGTCTCGAAACCGGCCACCAGCAGCACGATCAGGTTGGCCAGCAGTTCGTCGCCGGAGAGCCGGTCGCCGCCGTCGTGGGCCTGGACCAGCGCGGTGGTGAGGTCGTCGGCCGGGGCCCGGCGGCGGGCCGCCACCAGCTCGGTGAAGTAGTCCCGCAGCTCGGTCGCGCCGCGGTCGGCCACCGCCAGCTCGTCGGCGGTGATCTCCGGTTCGAGCACACCGGTCAGGTCGGTGGCCCAGCGCCGGAACAGCGGCCGGTCCGCCACCGGCACGCCGAGCAGCGCGCAGATCACGCCGACCGGCAGCGGGTACGCGAACGCGGCCATGAAGTCGACCGGCCCGTCGGCGCCGAGCATCGCGTCGACCAGCTCGTCGGCCTGCGCCCGCACCACGTCGCGCATGGCGGCGATCCGGCGCGGGGTGAACGCGCCAGCGGCCAGCCGGCGCATCCGGCTGTGGTCGGGCGGGTTGGTGCGCAGCATCGACCGGGAGATCGACAGCACCGCCGGGCTCTCCCGCCAGCCCGGCATGAACTGGTCGCGCAGCGCGTCGTCCATCACACCGAAGCGCGAGTCGCGCAGGATCGCGTCGGCCTCGGCGTAGCCGGTGACCACGTAGAGGACCGGCCCGGCCTGGACCACCGGGCCGTGCGCGCGCAGCCGCTCGTACGTCGGGTAGGGGTCGAGACGACCCTCGGGGGACATCAGCAGCGCGAGCGCGTCGGTCGGATCCACGATTCCGCCTCCCCAGGCATCGGAGGCCTTCATCATGCTCCGGCCCGCCGGATCGGGTGAACCCGCACCGGCGAGGTGGCGGTGTCCCCGGCGGTCAGGCCCCGGCGCCCGGCTCCCCGGCGAGCACCGGGCCGCCACCGAGCAGCGCGTGCTCCGGCAGCGGCAGCGTGATGCCGTGCGCGTCCTCCCAGTCGTGGATGAGCCCCGGGCGGGCCTGCGCGGTGAAGAAGTCGACGGCGCTGATCCCGCCGACCACCGGCTCGTCCACCTCGGCGACCAGGCGGGCCGCGACCATCGGCAGGCCGGCGCGCACCGCGGCGCTGAGCCGCCGGTGCCCGTCGACGACGAAGAAGTACTCGCCGGTGTAACCGATGCTCAGCGGCTCCGGCTCACCGTCGCTGTCGGCCGCCCCGGCGGCGGCGTCGGCGTCCCAGAGGCCGCGCAGCGTCGACACGTCCTCGGTGGGGTACACCCGGTTCGGGTCGAGCAGCAGCAGCGGCCGGCCGGCCCGCAGCACGTCCGCGCCGAGGCGGCCCTCGTAGACGTCGATGACGTGCTGGATGACCTGCTCCGGGTCGGCCCGGGTGGTGTCGCAGACCAGGTCGTAGTTGCGCAGGCGGGCCTTGTCGACGCCGTACCGGACGATGAACCGGCCGCGCTCGCTCTCGCTGCGCTCGCGCAGCTTGGCCCGCGCCTCCTCCAGCGAGGTGTAGCTCTCGGCCGGGCCGGACGGGCGGGCCAGCACGCGCCGGGCCGCCTCGGTCGGCTCGGTGATCATGTGCACCTTGAGCGCGTCGGTGAAGAAGTGCCAGGCCAGCCGGGAGTCCATGACCAGGGACTCGCCGGAGGCGGCGATGTCGCGCTGAAGCTGGTCGACGTACCCGTCGACGGCCTGGTCCAGCTCGGCGTGCAGGTTGAGCTGGAGGGCGGTCATCTGCCGCTCCTGGGCCATCTGGCGGTAGAGGTCGCCGACGCTGACCCGGCGCAGCCCGAGCCGCTTGGCGATCTCGACCGAGACGGTGCTCTTGCCACTGCCGAGGTCACCGTTGAAGACGATCGACTGACGAACGGTCACGACTGGTCCACCCCTGCTCACCGGCTGACTGACGACATCGAATCCGTGTCGGCCCGACGTGCTCTGGCACCCGCCGCGCCGCGTCCCGCGCGGGAAAACCGCGCGGCTGGGCATGACGGGCGATGCTATCACCGCCCGCTACTCGATTGCCGGACCAGGTGTGCGGCAAACCCCAGGTCACGACCGTGCGCGAGGGTCCGCGTGCGCACTGTCACGCGGACGCGTCCGATCAGAACAGGGTGAGCGGGTCGACCTGGAGCCGTACCGGGTCGGCCGCCTTGCGGGCGCTGCGCTGCCCGGCGGCGGCGTGCAGCGCCTCGGCCATCGCGGCGGCCCGGGACCGGGGCACGCGGACCAGCATCCGCTCCCGGCCCTCGTCGGCCGGCACCGGGCCGAGCACCTCGGCGTCGCCCGGCAGCCGGGCGCCGGCGAGCAGGTCGGCCACCGCCTCGGCCACGCCGGTGACGCTCGCCATCCGTACCGCCGGAGGGAAGCCCAGCTCCCGCCGCTCGGCCAGTTCCCGGGCCGCGAACCAGGCGGAGTCCCACCGCAGCAGCGCCTGCACCGGGGCCAGCGCGCCGTCGGCGACCACCACCACCCGGCCACCTGCCGTACCGGGCCGGGCCAGCGCGGCGGCGGCCATCCACCGCCGCAGCGCCTCCTCGCCGGCCCGCAGGTCGGCCCGGGTCAGCAGCGCCCACGAGTCCAGCAGCAGCACCGCGCCGTATCCGCCCTCGGCGACCGGCTCGGCGCCCGGTGTGGCGATCACCAGCCCGGCTCCGCCCGGCACGCTCGCCAGCACCTCCTCCCGCCCGGAGGTGCGCACCGGCACGCCGGGGAACGCCCGGCCCAGTTCCTCGGCGGTCCGCCGGGCACCGGTCACCGAGGCGCGCAGCCGCCGCCCGCCGCACTCCGGGCAGGCGTACGCGGCGGCCACCCGACCGCACCAGCGGCAGGCGGGCGTGCCCTGCGCCGACGGCAGCGCGAGCGGCCCGGCGCAGTGCGGGCAGCGGGCCGGGGCACGGCAGTCGGCGCAGGCCACCGACGGCACGTACCCGCGGCGCGGCACCTGCACCAGCACCGGCAGGTCCGCGCGCAGCGCGTCCCGGGCGGTGGTCCAGGCCAGGCTCGGCAGCCGCGCCGAGGCCGCGCCGGGGTCGCGGGCCAGTTGCGGGTCGTCGCCGGTGGGGGCCAGGGCCGGGGTACGCGCGCGCACCACCGCCCGGTCGGCCACCACCTCGCGCGCCCAGCCGGTCTCCACCAGCAACTGCGCCTCGGCGGTCCGGGCGTACCCGCCGACCAGCGCGGCGATGTCGCCGAGCTGCGCCCGGGTGAGCAGCACGTCGCGGGCGTGCGGGTAGGGCGCGCGCGGTTCGGCGTGCAGGTCGTCGCCGTCGTCCCAGATCGCCACCAGGCCGAGCCGCCGCACCGGGGCGAACATCGCCGCCCGGGTGCCGATCACCACGTCCACCTCGCCCGTGCGGGCGGTGAGGAAGGCCCGGTAGCGGCGGGCCGGACCGTCGGCGGCGGTGAGCCGGACGTGCCGCCCCGCGCCGAGCACCGCGGTCAGGGCGGCGTCGAGGCGGTCCAGGTCGCGGGCGTCGGCCACCACGACCACCGCGCCCCGGCCGCCGGCCACCGTGGCGGCGACCGCGTCGGCGTACCTGTCGGCCCAGTCCTCCCCCGGCAACGCCGACCAGACCGCGCGGGCGGGCTTGCCGTCGGTGAGCGCGCGCAGCAGCGCCGGACCGGCCGGGTAGTCCCGCCAGCCGCGCGGGTCCACCTCCGCCCGGCCACCCGGCCGGGCGTCGGCGTCGGCGGCCTCGGCCGGTACGCCGTCGGGCGCGGTGCCGTCCGCGGACGCGGGGCTGCCGTCGGCAGGGCTGCCGTCGGGCGCGGCCACGGCGGTGACGGCCTTCTCGGCGCGGGCGTGCCGGGGCGGCACGGCCAGCCGCAGCACGTCGGCGAGACTGCCGGCGTACCGGTCCGCGACCGCGCGGGCCAGCCGGGCCACCTCCGGGGAGAGCACCGGCACCGGGGAGACGACCTTCTCCAGGTACGCGAGCTTCGGGTGCTCGGACGACTCGGCGCGCTCCAGCAGCCAGCCGTCGACGAGCTGCCCGGCGAAGCGCACCTTCACCCGCACCCCGGGCCGGGCGTCGGCGTCGAGCGCCTCCGGCACCAGGTAGTCGAACGGGCGGTCGAGGTGCGGCAGCGGCACGTCCACGCAGACGCGCGCGACCGGCGACCCCGGTGCGGGTCGCCGGTCGCGGCGCGTGGTGGTGGTCAGGCTCCCGCGGCCGACTTGAGGTCGGCGGCCCGGTCGGTGCCCTCCCAGGTCAGCTCCGGCAGCTCCCGGCCGAAGTGGCCGTACGCGGCGGTCTGCTGGTAGATCGGGCGCAGCAGGTGCAGGTCCCGGATGATGGCGGCGGGCCGCAGGTCGAACACCTCGGCCACGGCCTTCTCGATCGAGGCCACCGGCACGGTCTCGGTGCCGAACGTCTCGATGAACAGGCTCACCGGGTGCGCCTTGCCGATCGCGTACGCGACCTGCGCCTCGCACCGCTCGGCCAGCCCGGCGGCCACGACGTTCTTGGCGACCCAGCGCATCGCGTACGCGGCCGACCGGTCGACCTTCGACGGGTCCTTGCCGGAGAACGCGCCGCCGCCGTGCCGGGCGTACCCGCCGTACGTGTCCACGATGATCTTCCGGCCGGTCAGGCCGGCGTCACCCATCGGGCCGCCGATCTCGAACCGCCCGGTCGGGTTGACCAGCAGCCGGTAGCCCTCGGTGTCCAGGCCGAGGCCCTCCAGCTCCGGGGCGATGACGTGGTCGCGGATGTCCGGGGTGAGCAGCGACTCCAGCGAGATGTCCGCGGCGTGCTGGCTGGACACGACGACGGTGTCGAGCCGGACCGGGCGCAGCCCGTCGTACTCGATGGTGACCTGGGTCTTGCCGTCCGGCCGCAGGTACGGGATCGTGCCGTCCTTGCGGACCGCGGCGAGGCGGCGGGCCAGCCGGTGCGCCAGCGCGATCGGCAGCGGCATCAGCTCGGGCGTCTCGGAGCAGGCGAAGCCGAACATCATGCCCTGGTCGCCAGCGCCCTGCGCGTCCAGCGCGCTCTCCGAGCCGCCGGTACGCAGCTCGAACGCGTTGTCGACGCCCTGGGCGATGTCCGGCGACTGCGCGCCGATGGACACGCTGACGCCGCAGGACGCGCCGTCGAAGCCCTTCTTCGACGAGTCGTAGCCGATGCCGAGGATGGTCTCGCGGACGATGGTCGGGATGTCGGCGTACGCCTTGGTGGTCACCTCGCCGGCCACGTGCACCTGACCGGTGGTGATCAACGTCTCCACCGCGACCCGGCTGTGCGGGTCCTGGGCGAGCAGGGCGTCGAGAATGCCGTCACTGATCTGGTCGGCGATCTTGTCCGGGTGGCCCTCCGTGACCGATTCGGACGTGAAGAGACGTGTCACGGCACTCCTAAGCATGTGAAGACTTTTAAAGGTCGCTCGGCGGCAGTTTAGTCACCGTCGTTCCGCCGTGACCCGATGAACGCGGGTCGACCAACCGTCAGGAACGTGACGGCAGCCGCGGACAGACGAGGTCCCAGACGGCGTCGGCCAGGGCCTCCTTGGGCTGCTCGGGCAGCCGGTGCACGGCACCGTCGGCACCGATCACGGTGGCCGCGTTGGTGTCGGCGCCGAAGACCTTGTCCACGCCGACCTCGTTGACCACGATCATGTCGGCCCTCTTGCGGGCCAGCTTGGCCCGGCCGTTGGCCTCCGCGTCGTCGGTCTCGGCCGCGAAGATCACCAGCACCTGCCCGGGACGGCGGACGCGCCCCAGCTCGGCGGCGATGTCCGGGTTGGTGACCAGCTCGATGGTCGGCGCGACGCCGTCGTCGGACTTCTTGATCTTCCCGCTGGCGTAGCTGGCGGGCCGGAAGTCGGCGGGCGCGGCGGCCATCACGACGGCGTCCGCGTCGGCTGCCGCCGCGAGCGTGGCGGCGCGCAGTTCCTCGGTCGTGCCCACCCGGACCAGGTCCACCCCGGCCGGGTCGGGCAGCGCCACGTTGGCCGCGACGAGCGTGACCCGGGCGCCCCGGGCGACGGCGGCGCGGGCGAACGCGTACCCCTGCTTGCCGGACGACCGGTTGCCCAGGAACCGGACCGGGTCCAGCGGCTCGCGGGTGCCCCCGGCGGTGACCACCACGTGCCGGCCGGCCAGGTCGGCCTCGGCCTCGACGCCGCGGGCCAGGGCCCGGCGGGCCACCGCGAAGATCTCCGCCGGGTCGGGCAGCCGGCCCTTGCCGGTGTCCCGCCCGGTGAGCCGGCCCACCGCCGGCTCGATCACGCGGACGCCGCGCGAGCGCAGCGTGGCCACGTTCGCCACGGTCGCCGGGTGCTCCCACATCTCGGTGTGCATGGCCGGGGCCAGCAGCACCGGGCAGCGCGCGGTCAGCAGCGTGTTGGTGAGCAGGTCGTCGGCCAGGCCGTGGGCGGCCTTGGCGACCAGGTCGGCGGTGGCCGGTGCGACCACGACCAGGTCGGCGTGCTGCCCGAGCCGCACGTGCGGCACCTCGTGCACGTCGGACCAGACGTCGTCGGCGACCGGCCGGCCGGACAGGGCCGCCCAGGTCGGCGCCCCGACGAAGCGGAGCGCCGAGGCGGTCGGCACCACCCGGACCCGGTGACCCGACTCGGTGAAGAGCCGGAGCAGCTCACACGCCTTGTAGGCGGCGATGCCGCCGCCGACCCCGAGGACGATCTCGGCGGGCATCGGCGCGGGCGTGGTTACGGCTGGTCGGTCGGCTCGGCGGTGAGCAGGCCCGCGTTGATCTCGCGCATGGCGATGGAGAGCGGCTTCTCCTGCGGGGTGGTCTCCACCAGCGGGCCGACGTACTCCAGGAGACCCTCACCGAGCTGGCTGTAGTAGGCGTTCACCTGCCGGGCGCGCTTCGCGGCGAAGATGACCAGCGCGTACTTCGAGGTGGTCTTCTCGAGCAGCTCGTCGATCGGCGGGTTGGTGATGCCCTCGGGGTTGGTGGCGATGGATCCCACGAATTAAACCTCTGCGTCTCGTGCGCCGCCCGCGGGCGGTCGGGCCGGAGCCAGGAAGGACGAACCGAGCAATCCTACCAGCTCCGCCGCGGCGCGCTCGGTGTGGTCGTGTGCCACGGCGTGGGCGAAGACGGCCGCGACGTCCGGGTCCGCCCGGTACGCAGGCGGCGCGAGCAGCACCAGCCGGGCGCCGGGCGCCGCCGCCCGTACCGCCAGGGCGCCGCCCAGGTCCAGCGGCAGCAGCACCGGCCGGCCCTCGGCGAGCCGCGTCCGCACCCCGGCCCGGGGCACCCCCCGGCGGTAGGGCCCGATCCGGCACCACTCCAGCAGCTCCCCGGCGGCGATCAGCCGGTCGAAGCCGGGCGCGTCGAGGAAGACGCGGTCGACGCCGTCGCACTCGTCCGGACGGGGTGGGCGGGTGGTGGCGACCACCGGCACCCAGACAGACGCAAGGCGCGCCCGGACCGCCTCGACGACACTGCTCCGACCGGCCCCGGAGGGACCGGACAGGACAGTGAGCCGAGCCGCCGAGCGCGCCTCGTCATCCGTGCTCACCGCTTGTTTCTACACGGCGGGCCGTTCAGTTGGCGGCGAACTCTCCGAGCAGAGCCTTGCGCTGCTGCTCGCCGAGGCCGCGCAGACGACGGCTGTCGGCGATCTTGAGCTTCTCCATGATCTGGGTGGCCCGGATCTTGCCGATGCCCGGCATCGCCTGGAGCACGGCCGAAACCTTCAGCTTGCCCACGACGTCGTCGGACTCGGCCCGCTCGAGGACGGTGGCGAGGGTGGTCTTGCCCTGCTTGAGCTGCTCCTTCAGCTCAGCGCGGGCCTTGCGGATCTCCGCGGCCTTCTCCAGCGCGGCAGCGCGCTGCTCGGGGGTCAGTGACGGGAGCGGCACCAGTTCTCCTCAGGTCCCTAGTACGGCGGGCTGAGCGCCCCACCGCATCTGTGAAACGTGGTGTCGCTGGCAACCAAAGGGGTCCGTGGTTCCCAGCGCGGGGAAAACTAGCGGTCAACGGAGATTTCGGCAACGTGGACGCGCGATGATCAACCCAAAGTGACCGAGCCGTCAGTCAGTCCGCCGCGCCCAGGGCGGCCCGGCAGTCGGCCAGCACCCGCTCGGTGGCGGCCCGCAGGTCGGCCGGGTCGGGGCCCGCGCCGAGCACCTCCCGGGAGTACGAGGGAAGCACCGACGGCAGCGCGGCGCCGAACACGGTACGCAACCCGGCGGGCGTTCCACCCTGTGCGCCCAGCCCCGGCGCGAGCAGCGGACCGTTCACCGAGTCCAGATCGTGACCCGTCTCACCGATCGTCGCCCCGACCACCAGCCCGAAACTGCCGAGTGGTTCCGCACCCCTGTTGAGCTGGGAAATCTCGTCGATCACGGTCTGCGCGACGGTGCGCCCGTCGGCGCCCACGGCGCGCTGCACGGAGGCACCCTCCGGGTTGGAGGTGAGCGCCAGGACGAAGACCCCGCCGCCGTGCTCGGCGGCGGTGGAGAACATCGGGGCGAGCGAACCTACTCCCAGGTAGGGGCTCGCGGTGACCGCGTCGACATACAGGGGGCTGGATGGATCGAGGTACGCCGACGCGTACGCGGCGACCGTCGAGCCGATGTCGCCGCGCTTCACGTCAAGCAGAGTGAGCGCTCCCAAATCTCGCAACTGTCGGATAGTTGACTCAAGCACACCGACACCGCGGGCGCCGAAGCGCTCGAAGAACGCCGACTGCGGCTTCACCACGGCGACCCGGTCGCCGATCGCCTCCACCACCGTGCGGCAGAACCGCTCCAGGCCCGCCACGTCGTCGGACAGGCCCCAGGCGGTCAGCAACCCGGGGTGCGGGTCGATGCCCACGCAGAGCGGCCCTCGTTCCGCCACAGCCCGGTGCAGGCGGGCGCCGAACGTCTCCATCACGTCTCTCCCTCTCCCGGCGGCTCCGGGCCGCCTGGCGTGTCCGGCGACGGGCCTTCCGTCGCGCCCTGTCGTATCCGGCCGGGCTCAGCCGGCCTTGACCGCCGCGGCCACTCCGGCCGCGATCCGCGCCACGTCCGCGGCGTCGCAGACGTACGGCGGCATCGTGTAGACGAGATCCCGGAACGGGCGCAGCCACACCCCCTCCGCGACCGCCGCGGCGGTCGCCCGGGGCAGGTCCACCTCGTGGTCGAGCTGCACCACCCCGATCGCGCCGAGCACGCGGACGTCGGCCACGCCGGGCGCATCCCGCAGCGGCTCCAGACCGGCCCGCAGGCCCTCGGCGATGCCCGCCACGCGTCCCGCCCAGTCCCCGGCCCGCAGCAGGTCCAGGGAGGCGTTGGCGACGGCGCAGGCGAGCGGGTTGCCCATGAAAGTCGGCCCGTGCGCCAGCACCCCGTCGGCGGAGATCGCCCGCGCCACCTCGGGCGTGCACAGCGCCGCGGCGAGCGTCAGGTACCCGCCGGTGAGCGCCTTGCCGACGCAGAGCACGTCCGGTGCGACACCGGCGTGCTCGGCGGCGAACATCCGGCCGGTCCGGCCGAAGCCGGTGGCGATCTCGTCGAACACCAGCAGGATGCCGTGCCGCCGGGTCACCTCGCGCAGCACGCGAAGGTAGTGCGGGTGGTGGAACCGCATCCCGCCGGCGCCCTGGACCACCGGCTCCACGATCACCGCGGCCAGCTCGTCGGCGTGCCGCTCCACCGCGTCCACCAGCGCCGCCTCGTACGCCGGGTCCGGTGCCGCGTCGAAGCCGGGCGGCGGCACCGGTGCGAACACCTGCCGGGGCAGCACGTCGCCCCAGAGGTGGTGCATGCCGCCCTCCGGGTCGCACACGCTCATCGGGTGGAACGTGTCGCCGTGGTAGCCGCCCCGCCAGGTGCCCAGCCGGCGGCGCTGCGGGCGTCCCCGGGCACGCTGGTACTGCAGGCACATCTTCACCGCGACCTCGACGCTGACCGAGCCGGAGTCGGCCAGGAAGACGTGTTCCAGGCCGTCCGGGGTCAGCTCGACGAGCGTGCGCGCCAGGCGTACCGCGGGCTCGTGGGTGAGCCCGCCGAACATCACGTGGCTCATCCGGCCGAGCTGGTCGGTCACCGCGGCGTCGAGCGCCGGGTGCCGGTAGCCGTGGATCGCCGCCCACCACGACGACATGCCGTCGACCAGTTCCCGCCCGTCCGCCAGCCGCAGCCGCACCCCCGCGGCGCTCTCGACCACGTACGGCGCGCCGGCGGGAGGCATCGCGGCGTACGGGTGCCACACGTGCCGCCGGTCGGCTTCCAGAATCTCCTCAGGCGTCACGTCTCCTCCTCCTTCACCCCTCCCCTCCCACCCCTCCCCTCCCCCGCTCCCCCTCCCCCGCTCTCCCCCGCGATCTTGCAGTTGGTGCCCCGGCTGCGTCCGGAATGGGCGGTGTGCCGGGGCCGAAGGTGCAAGATCGTGCGGGTGCGGGTGCGGGGGTGGGGTGGGGGTGGGGGTGGGTGGGTCAGGGTCGGGTGGTTCGGGTTGTTATGGCCCGGGTCAGGGCGGGGCCGCGGTAGATGAAGCCGGTGTAGAGCTGGAGCAGGGCGGCGCCGGCGTCGAACATGCGTGTCGCGTCGTCCGGGTGCAGGATGCCGCCCACGCCGATCACCGGCAGCCGGCCGCCGGTCTCCCGGTGCACGAACGCGACCATCTCCCGGGCCCGGGCGGTCAGCGGCCGGCCGGACAACCCGCCGGCCTCGGCGGCGCGCTCCCGGTCGGCCGGGGCGAGCCCGTCACGGGCGAGCGTGGTGTTCGTGGCGATGACCCCGGCCGCGCCCCGGTCGAGGCACACCTCCAGCAGCTCGGCCACGGCCGGCTCGGTGAGGTCCGGGGCGATCTTCACCAGCACCGGCTTCTCCCCCACCAGCGCGGCGAGCAGGGCGTCCAGATGGGATCGGTCCTGAAGCGACCGCAGCCCGGGAGTGTTCGGTGAGGACACGTTGACCGCGAAGTAGTCGCCGTGGTCCTTGAGCGCCCGGTACGAGGCGAGGTAGTCCTCGACGGCCTCGTCCAGCGGGGTCACCTTGGACTTGCCGAGCGAGATGCCCAGCGGCACGCCGAGCGGGCGCGGCAACGCGGCCAGCCGGTCCGCCAGCGCCTCGGCACCGGCGTTGTTGAAGCCCATCCGGTTGATCACGGCTTCGCTGTCGCGCAGCCGGAACAGCCGGGGCCGGGGGTTGCCCGGCTGGGCGTGCGCGGTCACGGTGCCGACCTCGACGAAGCCGAAGCCCAGCGCCGGCCAGGCCGGCAACGCGAGTCCGTTCTTGTCCATGCCGGCCGCCAGCCCGACCGGGTTGGGGAAGCGCACCCCGAACACGGTGCGCGGCGCCGACCGGAAGTACGCCGCACGCAGCGCCGCGAGGACCGCCGGTCGGCGGGACACCGCGGCCAGCCGCGCCAGCGTCCACTCGTGCGCCCCCTCGGCGTCCCCGCCCGCGAGCGAGAACAACCGGGGCCGCACCACCTTCTCGAAGATCACGCCGCGCCCCCTCGCCCGGCCCGCCCGGTCTCCCCGGTCTCCCCGGTCTCCCCGGCCTCCCCGGCCTCCCCGGCCTCCCCGTTGATCATGAGGTTGGCGGCGATGTGGATCTCCAAATCCGCCGCCAACCTCATGATCGGCGCGTTCAGGCGCGCTGTCACTCGCCCGCCCGCAGGGCGGCGTGCAGGTCCTGCAGGGGGCGGACCTTCAGGTCGCCGCGGATGCGGGCCTCGATGCCCATGACCGCGGCGGCGGCGCCGGGAACCGTGGTGACGCACGGGATGTCCACGCTCACCGCCGCGCTGCGGATCTCGTACCCGTCGGAACGGGCGCTCGCGCCGGAGCCCTGCGGCGTGTTCACCACCAGCGCCACGTCGCCGCCGAGGATCAGCGAGACCGCGTCCGCGCCCTCCCCCGACTCGTAGTGCTTACGGATCTGCTCGCAGGCGATGCCGTGCCGGCGCAGCACCTCGGCCGTGCCGGTGGTGGCCACGATCTCGAAGCCCAGGTCGGCCAGGCGCTTGATCGGGAAGATCATGCCGCGCTTGTCCCGGTTGGCGACCGAGACGAAGATCTTCCCGGCGGTGGGCAGCGACCCGTACGCGGCGGCCTGCGACTTGGCGAACGCCTGCCCGAAGCCGGTGTCGATGCCCATCACCTCGCCGGTGGACTTCATCTCCGGGCCGAGCAGCACGTCGATGCCCTTGCCGGACGGAGTGCGGAACCGCTTGAACGGCAGCACCGCCTCCTTGACGGCGATCGGCGCGTCGGCCGGCATGGTGCCGCCGTCGCCGGTGGGCGGCAGCATCCCCTCGGCGCGCAACTGCGCGACGGTGGCGCCGAGCGCGATCCGGGCCGCCGCCTTCGCCAGCGGCACCGCGGTGGCCTTCGAGACGAACGGTACGGTCCGGGAGGCGCGCGGGTTGGCCTCCAGCACGTAGAGCATGTCGCCCTGCAGCGCGTACTGGACGTTGAGCAGACCGCGTACCCCGATGCCGCGGGCGATCTGCTCGGTGTAGTGCCGCACCTGGGCCAGGTGCGAGCCGGCCAGGGTGATCGGCGGCAGCGCGCACGACGAGTCGCCGGAGTGGATGCCGGCCTCCTCGATGTGCTCCATCACGCCGCCCAGGTAGACGTCGCCGTCGGCGTCCACGAGCGCGTCCACGTCGATCTCGATGGCGTCGTCCAGGAACCGGTCCACCAGCACCGGGCGGTCCGGCGAGATGGCGGTGGCCCGGCCGATGTAGTCGCGCAGTGTGGCGTCGTCGTACACGATCTCCATGCCACGCCCGCCGAGCACGTACGAGGGGCGGACCAGCACCGGGTACCCGATCTCGTCGGCGATCGCCTTCGCCTCGTCGTACGAGGTGGCCATGCCGTGCGCGGGCGCGCGCAGCCCGGCCCGGGCCAGCACCGCGCCGAACGCGCCGCGCTCCTCGGCCAGGTGGATCGACTCCGGGGAGGTGCCCACGATCGGCACGCCGGCGTTCTTGAGCCGCTGCGCCAGGCCCAGCGGGGTCTGCCCGCCGAGCTGCACGATCACCCCGATGACGCCGGGGCCGCCCGCCTCCTTGCCGGAGGAGTCCTCGGCATGCCAGACCTCCAGCACGTCCTCGAACGTCAGCGGCTCGAAGTAGAGCCGGTCGGCGGTGTCGTAGTCGGTGGAGACGGTCTCCGGGTTGCAGTTGACCATGACGGTCTCATAGTCCACGTCCCGCAACGCTTGCACCGCGTGCACACACGAGTAGTCGAACTCGATGCCCTGACCGATCCGGTTCGGCCCGGAGCCCAGGATGAGCACCTTCGGCCGAGCCGAGGGCGCCACCTCGGTCTCCGAGTCGTACGTCGAGTAGTGGTACGGCGTGGTCGCCTCGAACTCGGCCGCGCAGGTGTCCACCGTCTTGTAGACCGGCCGGACGCCGAGACGGTGCCGCAGCGTCCGGACGCCGTCCTCGGCGGCCAGCTCGGGACGCAGCGCGGCGAGCTGCCGGTCGGAGAGGCCGGCCCGCTTGGCGCGGCGCAGCAGTGCGGCGTCGAGCACCGGCGCGTCCACGATCTCGGCGCGCAGCTCGACCAGCGAGGCGATCTGGTCCAGGAACCACGGGTCCATGCCGCCGGAGGCCTCGGACACCTCGGCGATCGACGCGCCGAGGCGCAGCGCCCGCTCGACCGTGTAGAGCCGGCCGTCGTGCGGCGTGCGCAGCGCCGCGAGGGTGTTCTCCTTCGTCGCGCCCTCCGGGTCCGGAGTGGTCCAGAAACCGGATGACTTGGTCTCCATCGAGCGCATCGCCTTGTTCAGCGCCTCGGTGAAGTTGCGGCCCAGGCTCATCGCCTCGCCCACCGACTTCATCGTGGTGGTCAGCTCCGGGTCGGCGCCGGGGAACTTCTCGAACGCGAACCGGGGGATCTTCACCACCACGTAGTCGAGCGTCGGCTCGAACGCCGCGGGCGTCTTCAGCGTGATGTCGTTGGGGATCTCGTCGAGCGTGTAGCCGATGGCGAGCTTCGCGGCGATCTTCGCGATCGGGAAGCCGGTGGCCTTCGACGCCAGCGCCGAGGAACGCGACACCCGCGGGTTCATCTCGATCACGACGATCCGGCCGTCGGCCGGGTTCACCGCGAACTGGATGTTGCAGCCGCCGGTGTCCACACCGACCTCGCGCAGCACCGCGATGCCGAGGTCACGCAGCCGCTGGTACTCCCGGTCGGTGAGCGTCATCGACGGGGCGACGGTGACGCTGTCGCCGGTGTGCACGCCCATCGGGTCGACGTTCTCGATCGAGCAGACCACCACCACGTTGTCGTGGCGGTCGCGCATCAGTTCGAGCTCGTACTCCTTCCAGCCGAGCACGCTCTCCTCGATGAGCACCTCGTGCACCGGGCTGGCCGCCAGGCCGGACCCGGCGATGCGCTCCAGGTCCTCGTCGGTGTGCGCCATCCCGGAACCGAGGCCGCCCATGGTGAACGACGGCCGGATGACCACCGGCAGGCCCAGGTCGGCGACCGTCTCGCGGACCTCGTCCATCGAGTGGCAGACCCGCGACCGCGGCACCAGCGCCGACGGATCGTCCAGGCCCAGCCGTACGCCGGCCTTCGCGACGATCTCCTTGAACAGCTGCCGGTCCTCGCCCCGGTTGATCGCCTCGATGTTCGCGCCGATCAGCTCGACGCCGTACTTCTCCAGCACGCCCGCCTCGTGCAGGGCGACAGCGGTGTTCAGCGCGGTCTGCCCGCCGAGCGTCGGCAGCAGCGCGTCGGGGCGCTCCTTGGCGATGACCAGCTCGACGAACTCACGCGTGATCGGCTCGACGTACGTGGCGTCGGCGAACTCCGGGTCCGTCATGATCGTCGCCGGGTTCGAGTTGACCAGGCTGACCCGGATCCCCTCGCTGCGCAGCACCCGGCAGGCCTGGGTGCCGGAGTAGTCGAACTCGCAGGCCTGTCCGATCACGATCGGCCCGGAGCCGATCACCAGGACGTGCTTGAGGTCGGTCCGCTTAGGCATTCTTTCCGCCTTCGATCAGTTCGGCGAAGCGGTCGAAGAGGTAGTCCGCGTCGTGCGGGCCGGCCGCCGCCTCCGGGTGGTACTGGACGGTGAAGGCGGGCACGTCCACGGCCCGCAGCCCCTCGACCACGTTGTCATTGAGGCAGACGTGTGACACCTGGACACCGCCGAACTCGGTCTGGATCACCTGATCCGGCACCACGGCGCCGTCCCCGGCACCCGGCACCTGCACCGCGAAGCCGTGGTTGTGGCTTGTCACCTCGACCTTGCCGGTGGCCCGGTCGAGCACCGGCTGGTTGATGCCGCGGTGGCCGTACCCCAGCTTGTAGGTGCCGAAGCCGAGCGCCCGGCCGAGGATCTGGCTGCCGAAGCAGATGCCGAACAGCGGGATCCGCCGGGCCAGCACCTCCCGGGCCAGCGCCACCGGGCCGTCGGCGGTCGCCGGGTCGCCCGGGCCGGGTGAGAAGAAGACAGCGTCCGCGCCGGTCGCGAGCAGGTCCTCGATCGTCGACCCGGCGGGCAGCACGTGGGTGGTGACGCCGCGGGCGGCGAGCCGGCGCGGCACGTTGCGCTTGATGCCCAGGTCCACCGCGGCCACCGTGAACCGGTGCTCGCCCTGCGCCTGCACGACGTACGGCTTGGCGGTGGTCACCTCGTCGGACAGGTTCGCACCGACCATCTGCGGCGAGCGGCGGACCCGCTCCAGCAGGGCGGCCGGGTCGTCCTCGACGCTGGAGATGCCGACCCGCATCGCACCGCGCTCGCGCAGGTGCCGGGTCAGCGCCCGGGTGTCCACGCCGCTGATGCCGACGACGCCCTCGGCGGCGAGCCGGTCCTCCAGGCCGCCGGTGGCCCGCCAGTTGGAGCTGATCCGGGCCGGGTCGCGCACCACGTACCCGGCCACCCAGATCCGGTCGGACTCGTCGTCGGAACCGTTGACGCCGGTGTTGCCGATGTGCGGCGCGGTCTGCACCACCACCTGCCGGTGGTACGAGGGGTCGGTGAGCGTCTCCTGGTAGCCGGTCATGCCGGTGTTGAAGACCGCCTCGCCGAAGGTCTCCCCGACGCTGCCGTACGCCTCACCGTGGAACGTGCGCCCGTCCTCGAGGACGAGAATTGCAGGCCGTCGCTTCACTGTGCCCGCCTTTCGTTCGCGACTGCGGGACTCCGCTCCGCTGCGTTCCTCGCGCTCACTTAACAGCCTTTCCGTCCAGGACCGTCGGCTCGCCGCGCAGGAAGGTCGCCACGATGCGACCCGGCAGCGTCATGCGGGCGTACGGGGTGTTGCGACTGCGACTGGCCAGCTCCGCCGGTTCGATGACGCGGCGGACGGCCGGGTCGACAAGGGTCAGGTTGGCCGGTACGCCGGGCGCCGGGTCGAGGCCGTGCCCGGTCAGCCCGGCGATCCGGGCCGGCGTGCGGGACATCCGCTCGGCGATCAGGTCCCAGCGGGGGCCGAACACGTCGAGCGCGATCGACAGCGCCGTCTCCAGGCCGAGCATGCCCGGCCGGGCGTACGCCCACTCGCACTCCTTGTCCTCCACGGCGTGCGGCGCGTGGTCGGTGGCGATGATGTCGATCACGCCCTCGGCCAGCGCCTCCCGCAGCGCGGCGATGTCGGCGGCGGTACGCAGCGGCGGGTTGACCTTGAAGACCGGGTCGTAGCTCTCCGCCTTGGCGTCGGTCAGCAGGAGGTGGTGCGGCGTCACCTCGGCGGTGACCCGTACCCCGCGCGCCTTGGCCTGGCGCAGCACCTCGACGCTGCCGGCGGTGGAGACGTGGCAGACGTGCAGGCGGCTGCCGACGTGCTCGGCGAGCAGCACGTCCCGGGCGATGATCGCCTCCTCGGCGACGGCCGGCCAGCCGGTCAGGCCGAGGCGGGTGGACACCTCGCCCTCGTGCATCTGCGCGCCCTCGGTGAGCCGGGGCTCCTCGGCGTGCTGGGCGATCACGCCGTCGAACGCCTTGACGTACTCCAGCGCCCGGCGCATCAGCCGCGGGTCGGACACGCAGTGGCCGTCGTCGGAGAAGATCCGCACCGCGGCGGCGGAGTCGGCCATCGCGCCCAGCTCGGCCAGGCGCTCGCCGGCCAGCCCGACGGTGACCGCGCCGATCGGCTGCACGTCGACCAGGCCGGCCTCCCGGCCGAGCCGCCAGACCTGCTCGACCACGCCCGCGGTGTCGGCGACCGGCGAGGTGTTCGCCATCGCGCACACCGCCGTGTAGCCGCCGAGCGCCGCCGCCCGGGAGCCGGACTCGACCGTCTCGGCGTCCTCCCGGCCGGGCTCGCGCAGGTGGGTGTGCAGGTCGACCAGGCCGGGCAGCGCGACCAGGCCGGTCGCGTCGATGACTGTGGCGTCGTCCGCGGCGAGCCCGCGGCCCGTCCCGGCCACCACGCCGTCGCGGATGAGCAGGTCGGTCGGCTCGCCGCCGACCACACTGACGCCTGTGATGAGGTACGCGGTCACCGGTTGTTCCCTCCGAGCAGCAGGTAGAGCACGGCCATCCGCACGGAGACCCCGTTGGCGACCTGTTCGACGATGGTGGAGCGGGACGAGTCGGCCACCTCGGGCGTGATCTCCATGCCCCGGTTCATCGGTCCGGGGTGCATGACGATCGCGTGTTCGGGCAGCCGGCGCATGCGCGGCCCGTCGAGCCCGTAGCGGCGGGCGTACTCGCGGGCCGACGGGAAGTAGGAGTCACCCATCCGCTCGCGCTGCACCCGCAGCATCATCACCACGTCCACACCTGGGAGAACGGTGTCGAGGTCGTAACAGACGTCGGTGCCGGGCGCCAGGGCGGCGGCGATGTCGACCGGGATGAGCGTGGGCGGGCCGACCAGGGTGACCTTCGCGCCGAGCGTGGACAGCAGCAGCACGTTCGAGCGGGCCACCCGGGAGTGCAGCACGTCGCCGACGATCGCCACGTGCAGGCCGTCGAGCCGGCCCAGCCGGGCCCGCATCGTGTACGCGTCGAGCAGCGCCTGGGTGGGGTGCTCGTGGGTGCCGTCACCGGCGTTGACCACCGACCCGTCGACCCACTCGGCGAGCCGGTGCGGTGCGCCGGAGGCGGGGTGCCGGACGACCACCGCGTCCGCGCCCATCGCCTGGAGCGTGAGCGCGGTGTCCTTCAGGCTCTCCCCCTTGGCCACGCTGGAGCCCTTGGCGGAGAAGTTGATCACGTCGGCGCTGAGCCGCTTGGCGGCCGCCTCGAACGAGATCCGGGTCCGGGTGGAGTCCTCGTAGAAGAGGTTGACCACGGTGCGCCCGCGCAGCGCGGGCAGCTTCTTGACCTCACGCCCGGCCACCGTCGCCATCTCCGCGGCGGTGTCCAGGACCAGGGTGGCGGTGCCGGCGTCCAGGTCGGCGCCGGAGAGCAGGTGCCGGATCATGCGAGCGAACCCCCGTACAACTTGACCTCGTCGGCGCCGTCGGTCTCGGCGAGGGTGACCTTGACGTTCTCGGCCAGCGCGGTGGGGATGTTCTTGCCGACGTAGTCGGCGCGGATCGGCAACTGGCGGTGGCCGCGGTCGACCAGGACCGCGAGCTGCACGGACGCCGGGCGGCCGACGTCGCTGAGCGCGTCCAGCGCGGCCCGCACGGTACGGCCGGAGAACAGCACGTCGTCGACGAGGATCACCCGCTTGCCGTCGATCCCGCCGGGTGGCAGGTCGGTCGGGCCGACCGCGCGGGTGGCGTGCCGGCGCAGGTCGTCGCGGTAGAGCGTGATGTCGAGCACGCCGACCGGGACGGTGACGTCCTCGAAGGTGCTGATCCGGGCCGCCAGGCGGTGGGCCAGCGGCACGCCCCGGGTGGGGATGCCCAGCAGCACGGTGTCGGCGGCGCCCTGGGTCTTCTCCAGGATCTGGTGGGCGATGCGGTCGACCACCCGCGACACGTCCGCTGCGGCGAGGATCACCTTCACCGAGGGTTGTCGCGGCGGCGACGAGTGGGCAGCCGGTGGGTAGGCCACGGCGGACCTCCTTCCCCGCCTCACGGGACGGGTCGTTAAAGGACGTCTGGTCTGCTCCGGCCGGCCCGCGCGGGGCCCGGACCGGGGCTTCACGCCACGTTACCAGCGGTCACCGGGCTGCCCGCCGCCGGTCCTGACCTGCTGGTCAGCCCGGAGAAATGGGGACAAGCCACACGTGGGTGCCGGACCTCGTGGACGGCAACACTTGACCACTTGTCGCAATCCCCGTACCGTCACGCTCCGTAGCGATAGCTCGGAGAACCCGAACAGCACTGGGAGTGTCCGAATGCCCTCTGAATACGCCAAGTCGCTGGGCGCCCGCCTGCGCTCCATCCGCCAGCAGCAGGGCCTGTCCCTGCAGGGGGTGGAGGAGAAGTCGAACGGGCGGTGGAAGGCCGTGGTGGTCGGCTCGTACGAGCGCGGCGACCGCGCCGTCACCGTGTCCCGCCTGGCGGAGCTGGCCGACTTCTACCGCGTTCCCGTCTCGGAGCTGCTGCCCGACGGCAGCGGGGTGCGTCACGAGCCCACCAGCAAGATCGTGCTGGACCTGGAGCGGCTCTACGACGAGGCCTCCGAGGACCTCGCGTACGTGGCCCGCTACGCGCGCGCCATCCAGCAGCAGCGCGGCGACTACAACGGCCGGGTGCTCTCGATCCGTGCCGACGACCTGCGCGCCCTCGCGATCGTCTACGACGCCTCGCCGTCGGGCCTGATCGAGCGGCTGACCGAGCACGGCGTGCTGGTCGCCGACCCGCGGGCGTTCTTCGCCTCCTGACACCCCCGTACGACGAAGGGCCCGTGCCGGTCGGCACGGGCCCTTCCGTCGTCGCTGCGCGTCAGCGCGAGGCGTACTCGGCGATCCGGCCGAGGATGCCGTTGAGGAAGCGGGGCGAGTCGTCTGTCGACATCTGCCGGGCCAGCTCGACGGCCTCGCTGATCGCCACCGCGTCGTCGATCTCGTCGACGTAGAGCAGCTCGTACACGGCGATCCGGGCCAGGTTGCGGTCGACCACCGGCATCCGCTCCAGCGTCCACCCCTCGGCGTAGCTGGCGATCGTCTCGTCGATCCGGTCGAGGTGCGCCGCCACGCCCTCGACCAGCCCGACCGCGTAGCCGAGGTGGTCGGGGCGCGGCTGCTCGATCCGTTCCAGGTAACCGGCGAGCACCTCGACCGGCGGGCGGTCCCGCAGGTCGGCCTCGAAGAGCACGTCCAGCGCCCGCTTGCGCGCCTTGCGGCGCGCCGGCATCTGCTGCTTGGGGCCCTCGGCCATCAGGCTCGGCCGAGGTAACGGCCGTCGCGGGTGTCGACCTTGATCTTCTCACCGGTGGTGATGAACAGCGGCACCTGCACTGTGGCGCCGGTCTCGACGGTGGCCGGCTTGTTGCCGCCGGTCGAGCGGTCGCCCTGCAGGCCCGGCTCGGTGTAGGTGACCTCGAGCACGACCGAGGTCGGCAGCTCGATGTACAGCGGCACGCTCTCGTGGGTGGCGACAGTCGCCTCGGCCTCGGGGAGGAGGTAGTTGGCGGCCTCGCCGACGGTGCCGCCGGGGACGGTGATCTGGTCGAACGTCTCCAGATCCATGAAGACGTAGTCCTCGCCGTCGGCGTACAGGTACTGCATGGTGCGCTTGTCCACGGTCGCGGTCTCGACCTTGGTGCCCGCGTTGAAGGTCTTGTCGACCACCTTGCCGGACAGCACGTTCTTCAGCGTGGTGCGCACGAAGGCACCACCCTTACCGGGCTTGACGTGCTGGAACTCGACGACGGCCCACAGCTCGCCGTCCAGGTTGAGTACCAGGCCGTTCTTCAGGTCGTTGGTGGTGGCCATTTCCTGCCTTGATCATCAATTGGCGGACAGACCGTCCAAGTCTACTCGCTCTGTCGAATCGGACTCGCACGCTGAGCCAGGTGGTGCAGTGCCAGCCGGTAGCCGTCCACGCCCAGGCCGCAGATCACGCCGGTCGCCACCGCGGAGACCACCGAGTGGTGCCGGAACTCCTCCCGGGCGTGGATGTTCGAGATGTGCACCTCGACCAGCGGGCCGCGCAGCATGGCGCAGGCGTCCCGCACCGCGACCGAGTAGTGCGACCAGGCCGCCGGGTTCAGCACCACCGCCGCCGCCTCGTCGGCCGCCTCGTGCAGCCAGGCCAGCATCTCGTGCTCGGCGTCGGTCTGCCGGACCACCACGTCCAGGCCCAGCTCCCGGCCGTGCCGCTCGCAGTCGGCCACGAGCTGGGCGTAGCTGGTCACCCCGTACACGTCGACCTGGCGGGTGCCGAGCCGGCCCAGGTTCGGCCCGTTGAGCACGTACACCCTCACGAGCTGATCTCCGCGTACGCGGCGGCGAGCAGGTCGTCCGGCGGCGCCTCCAGGATCGCCGGGCGGGCGAGCCCGTCGAGCACCACGAACCGCAACCGGCTGCCCCGGGCCTTCTTGTCCACCCGCATCGCGGCGAGCAGTTCCGGCCAGGCGTCGGCCCGGTAGCCGGTGGGCAGGTCGAGCGCGGTCAGCACCCGGCGGTGCCGCTGCGCGTCGGCCGCGTCGAGGCGACCGGCGAGCCGGGCCAGCGTGGCGGCGTAGACCAGGCCGACCGCCACGGCGTGACCGTGCCGCCAGCGGTAGCCCTCCACCTTCTCGATCGCGTGGGCGAGGGTGTGCCCGTAGTTGAGCACCTCGCGTACCCCGGACTCGCGCAGGTCTCCGGCGACCACGTCGGCCTTCACGCGGACCGCGCGCTCGACCAGTTCCCGCAGCACCGGCCCGGCCGGGTCCAGCGCGGCGGCCGGATCCCGCTCGACCAGGTCGAGGATGACCGGGTCGGCGATGAAGCCGCACTTGACCACCTCGGCCATGCCCGCCGCCAGGTCGGCCGGGGGCAGGCTGTCCAGCGTCGCCAGGTCGGCCAGCACGCCGGCCGGCGGATGGAACGCGCCGACCAGGTTCTTGCCGGCGGCGGTGTTGATGCCGGTCTTGCCGCCCACTGCGGCGTCGACCATGCCGAGCAGCGACGTGGCGACCGGCACCCAGCGCACGCCGCGCAGCCAGGTCGCGGCGACGAACCCGGCCAGGTCGGTGACCGCGCCGCCGCCCACGCCGACCACCGCGTCGGTACGGGTGAACCCGGCGTCGCCGAGCCGGTCCCAGCAGGCAGCCGCCACGTCGACGTGCTTGCCCGCCTCCGCGTCCGGCACCTCGATCAGCAGCGGCGTCACGCCGCCCTCGCGCACGCCGTCGGCGAGCCGGTCGGCGAGCGCCTTCAGCGGCGGCGCGTGCAGGAAGGCCACCCGCTCGGCGCCCGGCAGCAGCCGGGGCGGCGGGTCCAGCAGGTCACGTCCCACGAGCACGTCGTACGGCCGCTCGCCGCCGACCGGGATCCGGGTCACCTCGTCCATCGCGGGCAGCCTAGTCCAGCGCGCCGCCCTCGCGGGGCGACTGTCCACTGGCTGGGTGTTTGTCCGGCCACCTCGCGGGTAGGGCGGCCGGAATGAGTGAGACGACGGCACACGCGAATCGACCGGAGTCCGCGACGAGCATCCGGCTGCCCGCCACGATCCTCGGCGTCGGGCTCGGTGGCTTCGTCGACGGCATCGTCCTGCACCAGGTCCTCCAGTGGCACCACATGCTCAGCAGCACCGGCAGCGACCGCATCGGTGTACGCGAGTACCCGGTGGACACCGTGACCGGGTTGCAGATGAACACGCTCTGGGACGGCCTGTTCCACGTGGTCACCTGGGTGGCGGTACTGACCGGCCTGGCGCTGCTCTACTCCCGGGTCACACACTCCCGGGGCCGGCTGTGGCGCTCGCCGATGCTGTGGGGCTGGGCACTGATCGGCTGGGGCCTGTTCAACCTGGTCGAGGGCGTCATCGACCACCACCTGCTCGGCATCCACCACGTCCGCGGCGGCCCGAACCAGCTCTGGTGGGATCTCGGGTTCCTCGCCCTGGGCCTGGTGCTGATCGCTGTGGGCTGGGCGATCCAGCGCCGGGCCCGCGCGGTGGACCTCTGCGCGCCGGAGCGCCGGTGAGCCTGGCCCACGCCGGGCACACCGACGGCGGCTTCCCGGTGACCGCGCTGATCCCGGTGGTGCTGTTCTGGGCGTACCTGGCCGCCGCGCTGCGGCTGCGCGACCCCGGCGGGCCGGGCTGGCCGCACGCCCGCACGGCGAGCTTCGGTCTGGGCGCGCTGCTGCTGGTGACCGGGCTGCTCTGGCCGGCCGGCGACTTCGTCGGGCACATGTGGCAGCACCTGCTGATCGGCATGCTCGCGCCGCTGGCGCTGGTGCTCGGCGCCCCGGTCACGCTGCTGCTGCGCACGCTGGACCGGCGTACCGGCCGGGCCCTGGTCCACCTGCTGCGGCACCCGGTCGCGCGGGTGCTCGGCCACCCGGTCACCGGTCTGCTGCTCACCGCGGGCGGGCTCTGGCTGCTCTACCTCACCCCGCTGTACCGGGCCACCCTGGACAACCCCGCCCTGCACACGCTGGTGAACCTGCACTTCCTGCTCAGCGGCTGTCTGTTCGCCTGGTCGATCGCCGGGCCGGACCCGGGACCGCACCGCCCGCGGGTACCGGTGCGGCTGGTGGTGATCGGGGTCGGGGTGGCCGCGCACGCCACCATCGCCCAGCTGCTCTACGCCGGGCTGTTCGTGGACGTGCCGGCCACCGCCGCCGAGCTGCGGGCCGGGGCCACGCTCATGTACTACCTCGGCGACCTGGCCGAGATCGCGCTGGCGCTGGCGCTGCTCGCCACCTGGCGACCCGAACCGGCCCGGCGCCGACGCGCGGTCGGGACCGTTGCCGCAAACGCCTGACCGGCCGGACCTGGCCGACGCGCCTTCTCACCCGCCCACGAAGTTCCACCCACCGACGTCATGCGCGCCGGCTGGAACGCCACGGGTGCCAAGAGGCCGAGGAGACACCCACCACGTTCCACCCACCACGTCATCAGCCGACGAGTGGAACACCACGGGTGTCATAACGCCCCGGAGACACCCACGGCGTTCCACCGAGGGAGCCGGGAGCGGTGGGGCGGGTCAGGGCTTGAGCAGCGCGGCGATCTCCGCGGCCAGCTCCTCCGGGTTACGGCCGTCGGTGACCACCGTCGCGGTCGCCACCTCGGCGTAGAGCGGTCGGCGCTGGTCCATCAGGTGCTTGAGCGTGGCACGCGGGTTCAGCGCGAGCAGCGGCCGCCCGGCGCCCAGACCGACCCGCTTGACCGCGTCGGGCAGCTCCACCGACAGGTGCACCACCGTGTGGCCGATCAGCGCGGCCCGGTTCTCCTCGGCCAGGACCGCGCCGCCGCCGAGCGCGAGCACGCCCGCGTGCGACGCGAGCGCCGCCGCCACGGCGGCCCGTTCGAGGGTACGGAAGTGCTCCTCCCCCTCGTCCACGAAGATCTCCGGGATGGGCTTGCCGGCGAGGTTCTCGATGTCGGCGTCGGTGTCCCGGAAGTCGACACCGAGCGCCTCGGCGAGCGCCGTGCCGACTGTGGTCTTGCCGGAGCCGGGCGCACCGACCAGCACGCAGACCGGCCGGGTACTCATTTGATCACCAGGCTGTCGAGGTAACCGGTCAGGTTGCGGCGCATCTCGGCGACCGAGTCGCCGCCGAACTTCTCCACCGCCGCCTCGGCCAGCACGAGCGCGACCATCGCCTCAGCCACCACGGCCGCCGCCGGCACCGCGCACACGTCGGAGCGCTGGTTGATCGCGGTGGCCGGCTCGCCGGTGGTCACGTCGATCGTCGCGAGGGCCCGGTTCAGCGACGAGATGGGCTTCATGGCCGCCTTCACCCGCAGCGGCTCACCCGTGGTGATGCCGCCCTCCAGGCCACCGGCCCGGTCGGTGATCCGCCGCACGCCGGTGGCGGTGGGCACGATCTCGTCGTGCGCCTCCGAGCCGCGCGAGCGGGCCTGCTGCCAGCCGTCGCCGATCTCCACGCCCTTGATCGCCTGGATCGACATGAGCGCGGTGGCGAGGCGGGCGTCGAGCTTGCGGTCCCACTGGACGTGGCTGCCCAGGCCCGGCGGCACCCCGTACGCGAGCACCTCGACCACGCCACCGAGCGTGTCGGCGGCCTTCTTCGCGGCGTCGACCTCGGCGACCATCCGGGCGCTGGCCTCGGCGTCGAGGCAGCGCAGCGGGTCGGCGTCGATGCGGGCGGCGTCCTCCGGCGTGGGCCGCAGGCCCGGCTTGACCGCCACCGGGCCCAGCTCGACCACGTGGGAGACGATCTCGACGCCGAGCGCCTGGCGGACGAGCGCCTTGGCGACGGTGCCCACCGCAACCCGGGCGGCGGTCTCCCGGGCGCTGGCGCGCTCCAGGATCGGCCGGGCGTCGGTGTGCCCGTACTTCTGCATGCCGGCCAGGTCGGCGTGCCCCGGGCGGGGACGGGTCAGGGGCGCGTTGCGGGCCTGGCTCGCCAGCTCCTCCGGGTCGACCGGGTCGGCGGCCATCACGGTGCGCCACTTGGGCCACTCGGAGTTGCCGACCCGGATCGCCACCGGGCTGCCGAGCGTCACCCCGTGCCGGAGCCCGCCGATGATCTCGACCTCGTCCTGCTCGAACGACATCCGGGCACCCCGGCCGTAGCCGAGCCGGCGCCGGGCCAGCTCGCCGGAGATCTCCCCGGTGGTCACCTCGATGCCGGCGGGTACGCCCTCCAGCATCGCGACGAGGGCGGGTCCGTGCGATTCACCTGCAGTCAGCCAGCGCAACACGACGGTCAGTGTGTCACGCCCGGTGGTCACCGGCGTACGCCGCCCGCCGCATCCCGCCCACCGGACAGGCCACCTCCGCGCGCCGGTCCGCCGCCCGGCGGGTGAGGTGTTAACAGGGGACCCTTCCTCGACCGGAGGCGTCAAGAAGGGGCCCTTCCTTACACCGGCAGCGCGGCGCGCATCGCGGCGCGTGGGGCGGTGACGCCGGTGAACTGCTCGAACTGGCCGAACGCCTGGGCCAGCAGCAGGTCAAGCCCGGAGACCACCCGGCACCCGGCAGTCAGCGCCGCCGCCGCGAGCGGCGTGGGCCACGGGTCGTAGACCACGTCGAAGAAGACCGACTCCGGTCGCCAGTCGAAGTTGTCGGCGAGCGGGTCGGCCACGCCCTTCGGCACTGTGGAGATCACCAGGTCGGCGCGGGCGTGCGCCGGTGCGCCGTCCCACTCGGCCCCGGCCAGCGGCACCCCGGCCGCTTCGGCGACCGGGCGCAGCTCGTCGACCGCCTCCGGGCGGCGGGCCACCACAGTCACCTCGGCCGCCCTGATCCGGGCCGCCGCCGCGATGGCCGCCCGCGCGGTGCCACCCGCGCCGAGCACGGTGACCACCGCCCCGGCCACGCAGCCGGCACCCGTGAGCACCTCGACCATGCCAGTCACGTCGGTGTTGTCGGCGTACCAGGTGCCGTCGGGCCGGCGTACCAGCGTGTTTGCGGCGCCGACGGCGGCGGCGACCGGCGAGACCTCGTCGGCCAGCGCGAGCGCCGCCTCCTTGCCCGGCATGGTCACCGACAGCCCGGCCCACTCGGGGCCGAGGCCCGCGACCAGGCCGGGCAGCTCGTCGGCGCCGGCTTCGATCCGGGTGTACGACCAGCCGGTCAGCCCGGCCGCCGCGTACCCGGCGGTGTGGATCACCGGGGAGAGCGAGTGGGCGATCGGCTTGCCGACCACCGCGGCGCGGCGGGGATCGGCCATCAGATGATCCCGGCCTCCTTGGCCTTCTGCTCGTTGCGCTTCTGCTCGGCGTAGGTCTCGGCGAACGCGGAGCGGCCGTCCTTGCTGATCGCCACGAAGTAGAGCCACTTGCCGTCCGGCGGGCTCAGCGCGCCCTCCAGCGCCTCCTTGCCGGGGTTGTTGATCGGCGAGGGGACCAGCCCGCGCAGCTTGCGGTTGTACGGGTTCTTCGGGTTGTCCAGCTCGGCGGCGGTCATGTCCTTGGATGCCTTGGTCTTCTGCCCGGTCAGCTCCAGGTAGTAGTTGACGGTGACGTCCATCTCCAGGCAGTTGCAGGGGAACTCGCCGTAGACCCGGTTGTACGCGACCCGGGCGACCTTGCCCAGGTCGATTTTGTTGCCGGCCTCGGCCTGCGCGAGCGAGGCGACGATCAGCGCCTCGTACGGGGTGATGCCGCCGCGTTCCTTCTGCACCTTCTCGGCGTACTGCATGCCGGAGGTGACGGTAAGGAAGTTGTCCACCATCAGCTTGAGGATCGTCTCGGCGGTGGCCTTCGGCGGGATCTCGTAGGTGTCCGGGAAGAGGAAGCCCTCGATCGACGGGCTGACCTTCTTGCCGTCGGAGCGCTTGAACCACCAGTCCGGTACGCCGAGCGCCTCCGGGTCCTTCGCCGCCGCCTCGAAGTCCTTGACCGGGATGTCGGTCTTCTCGGAGAGCCGCTTGTAAACCGTCTTCGCGGTGAGGCCCTCGGGGATGGTGATCCCGTTGACGATCTTGTTCTTGAGATCCAGCATCGCCGCGACCGCCGCGTCGCCGCTCATCTGCTTGCGCAGCTTGTACGTGCCGGGCTGGATGTTCTTGCTGCGCGAGTTCTCCTCGGCAGCCTCGATGAACGCCTTGGTGCTCTTCACCACGTCGGCCGCGACGAGCGCGTCGGCCATGTCGGCGATCAGCGCGCCCTGCTTGATCTCGACGGTCACCTCGCCGGTGCCGGAGCCGTCGTAGTCGGGCGTGACGAAGTAGTTCTGGACCCGGTCGAAGCCGTAGAAGGCACCGCCGCCGATGCCGCCGAGCAGGACCAGCGCGAGCGCGAGGGCGAGCAGGGTCTTGCCCCGGCCGCCGCCGGACTTGCCCTGGCGTCGGCGTACCGCGCCGCGCCGGTGCCGGCCCTTCTCCCCCCTGTCCTGCTCGTCGAAGCCCAGATCAAGGTCGTCGATCATTGCGTCCGCCTCCGCTGTGCGTCCAGCCAGCTCTGCAGAATCTCCACTGCGGCGGCCTGGTCGACCACCGCTCGTTGGCGCTTTCCCCGGACGCCCCGTTCGGCCAGCCTACGACTCGCGACGACGGTAGACATCCTCTCGTCCGTCAGCGTCACCGGAATCGGCCTCATTACATCAGCCAATCGGCTGGCATATGCTGATACGTTCGCCGCCGCGGGGCCGTGCTTTCCGGCCAGGTTGACAGGCAGCCCGACCACGATCCCCACCGCCTCGTGCTCGGCGGCGAGCCGGACCAGCTCGGCCATGTCGCCGGGCACCGCGTCCGGTTCGGCGGTCAGGTCACGGGCCAGCGTCACCAGGGGCGTGGCGAGGATGCCGTGCGGATCACAGCGGGCCACCCCCACCCGGACCTGGCCGACGTCGACGCCCAGCCGGACGCCACGGGACAGCTCGCTCACGAGCGGACACCTCCCCGCCGGTACGGGCCAGGGCGGACCGGGTGGTCCGCCCTGGCGTAGATCCGTTCGCTCATGCCGTGCCGGCTGGGCATGCCCTCACGGCCCTCGCTTCGCTCGGTGCGTTCGCTCATGCCGTGCCGGCGACCGCCCGCTCGACGGTGACCAGCAGGTTCGGCGCCTCCGTCGCGGGCAGGCCGCCGCCCTGGGCCAGGTCGTCGCTGCCGCCGCCCCGGCCGGAGAACGCCGCCTTGACCAGGTCCTTCGCGCTCAGGTTCCGCCCCCGGGCGGCCTGGTTGACGGCCACCACGAGCGACGCCTTGCCGTTGGCCCGGGCGGCCACCGCGACCACCGCCGGGCGGGCCGCGTCGATCCGGCCCCGGATCTCCTGGGCGAGGGTCCGCACGTCGTTCGCGGCCGCGCCCTCCGGCGCCTCGGTGCCGACGTACGCGACGCCGCGCACGTCCTTCGCCTGTGCCGCCAGGGCACCGGCCCCGCCGAGCACGAGCTGGGCGCGCAGCTTCTCCAGTTCCTTCTCCGCGTCGCGCAGCTGGGTCACGGTCTGCTCCACCCGGTCGGCGACCTGCTCGCCGGGCACCCGGAACAGCTCGGCCAGCCGGGACACCAGCAGGTGCTCGCGGGCCAGGAAGCCGAACGCGTCCATGCCGACGAGCGCCTCGATCCGGCGGACCCCGGAACCCACGGACGCCTCGGAGAGGATCTTCACCAGGCCGAGCTGGGCGGAGCGGGCCACGTGCGTGCCACCGCACAGCTCGCGGGCGTAGTCGCCGACCTCGACGACCCGGACCCGCTCGCCGTACTTCTCACCGAACAGGGCCATCGCCCCGATCCGGCGGGCCTCCTCCTGGCTGGTGACGAACGCGTGCACCTCCAGGTCGGCCAGCAGCACCTCGTTCACCTGCTGCTCGACGTCGTGCAGCACGCTCGGCGCCACACCAGTCGGGGTGTTGAAGTCGAACCGCAGCCGGCCCGGCGCGTTGAGCGAACCCGCCTGGGTCGCCGACTCGCCGAGGAAGTTGCGCATCGTCTGGTGCACCAGGTGCGTGGCGGTGTGCGAGCGGGAGATCGCCCGGCGGCGGGACACGTCGATCTCGGCGTACCCGGTCTCCCCGGAACGCACCTCACCGCGCACCACCTTCGCCCGGTGCACGATCAGGCCGGGCACCGGCTGCTGCACGTCGAAGACCTCGACCTGGCCGCCGCCCACGGTGATGAGCCCCTGGTCTGGCTGCTGGCCGCCACCCTCGGCGTAGAACGGGGTGGTGTCGAGCACCAGCTCGATCGTGTCGCCCTCGACCGCCGCGGAGATCGCGGCGCCGCCGGACAGCAACGCGCGGACCCGCGACTCGCGGCTCAGCTCGGTGTAGCCGGTGAACTCCACCGGACCGCCACCGTCGAGCACCGACCGGTACGCCGACACGTCGGTGTGCCCGGTCTTGCGCGCCTGCGCGTCGGCCTTGGCCCGGCTGCGCTGGTCGGCCATCAGCCGGCGGAAGCCCTCCGCGTCGACCTGCAGCCCCTGCTCGGCGGCGATCTCCAGGGTCAGGTCGATCGGGAAGCCGTACGTGTCGTGCAGCTGGAACGCCTTGTCACCGGAGAGCGCGGCCTTGCCGGCCGACTTGGTCTCGGCGATGGCGGTGTCCAGGATCGTGGTGCCGGCGCGCAGCGTGGCCAGGAACGCGTCCTCCTCGGCGTACGCGTACTGGGAGATCCGGCCGAAGTCCTCGGCCAGCTCCGGGTACGACGGCGCCATGCAGTCACGGGCCACCGGCAGCAGCTCCGGCAGCGCCCGGTCGGAGTAGCCGAGCAGCCGCACCGCCCGGATCGCCCGGCGCATGATCCGCCGCAGCACGTAGCCCCGGCCCTCGTTCGACGGGGTCACCCCGTCGCCGATGAGCATCAGCGAGGTGCGCACGTGGTCGGCGATGACCCGCAGCCGTACGTCGTCCGGGTGCGACTCGTTCGCCGCGTGACCGGAGTGCACGCCGTAGCGCTTGCCGGTCAGCTCGGCGGCCTTGTCCAGGATCGGCTTGACCTCGTCGATCTCGTAGAGGTTGTCCACGCCCTGGAGCAGCGAGGCCATCCGCTCCAGGCCCATGCCGGTGTCGATGTTCTTCGCCGGCAGGTCACCGAGGATCGGGAAGTCCTCCTTGCCGGTGCCCGGACCGCGCTCGAACTGCATGAAGACGAGGTTCCAGAACTCCAGGTAACGGTCCTCGTCGACCTCGGGGCCGCCCTCGCGGCCGTAGGCCGGGCCGCGGTCGTAGTACAGCTCGGAGCAGGGGCCGCACGGGCCGGGGATGCCCATCGACCAGAAGTTGTCGGCCTTGCCGCGGCGCACGATCCGCTCGGCCGGCACGCCGGTGGCCCGCCAGATGTCGTACGCCTCGTCGTCGTCCAGGTAGACGGTGGCCCAGATCCGCTCCGGGTCCAGTCCGAAGCCGCCCGCCTCGACCGGCTTGGTGGCCAGGTCCCAGGCGAGCGGGATCGCCCCGGACTTGAAGTAGTCACCGAAGGAGAAGTTACCGTTCATCTGGAAGAACGTGCCGTGCCGGCTGGTCTTGCCGACCTCGTCGATGTCCGGCGTCCGGATGCACTTCTGCACGCTCGTCGCCCGCGCGTACGGCGGGGTCTGCTGGCCCAGGAAGTAGGGCACGAACTGCACCATGCCCGCGTTGATGAACAGCAGGTTCGGGTCGCTGATGGCGGGCAGCGGAGCGGACGGCACCACGGTGTGCCCGTTCGCCTCGAAGTGGGCGAGGAACCGCCGCTTGATCTCCGCCGTCTTCATCGCTGGTGGTCCTCCGGGAAAATCTCTCGATCACCGATCCGCGGGTCCTCCCGCAGCTCGGCGAACTGGTCGTCGTACACCTCGCCGCGGGCGAAGGCCTCGTGGATCTCCTGCTCACGCTCGGCCATGCCGACCCGGACGTCGTCCACGAACGCCCGGAGCGACTCGACCAGACCGCCGGCGGACTCGGACAGCCCGCTGGCGATGCCGGCCGGGGTGTACGCCTGCGCGGTCCGGGTGGCCTTGCGCACCACCAGGACGCCCACGGCCAGCCCGATGCCCAGCCAGAACAACCGCCTCATGTTCTCATCCTTCCCGCGTACGCCGGTCGGGGTCAGCGGTTGCCGCGCTTGGCGGCGCGACGCTGCTGCTTGATGGTGTCGCGCACCTCGCGCTCGGTCTCGGCGTGCCGGCGGGCGGAGGCGGCCCGGCGCACGCCGTAGCCGAACGCCGCCACCTTGACCAGCGGGTTCGCGGCGGCGGCGGAGACCACGGTGGCCAGGTTCGCCACGTTCGCGGTGACGTTCTGCGCGTGGCTGGTCATGGTGTCCACCTTGGCGAGCTGGAGGTTCACCCCGTCCAGCGAGGTCTGCACCTGCTCCAGCGCCACGTTGACGTTCTTCACCGTGGTGTTCACGTCACCGAGCAGCGGCGCGGTGCGCTCGTTCACGTCGGTGATCATGCGGGTCGTCGCGTCCACGGTGTGCCGCAGCCGCAGGATCGGCACCGCCAGCACGAGCACCAGCATCAGGAACGCGCCGGCCGCGATCAGCGCAGCGATCTCTCCACCACTCACGCGAAAGTCCTCCTCAAGCAGTGTCCCGGAACCCGACGCCCCGGAACGCGCGACCGTACCTACCCACTTCGCGCCACGCCGACCCGGTCACCGGGCACGGACGGGCGTGCCAGCCCCAGACCCTACCGTCCGTGATGGAAGTCGGCTCACGACGGTGAGGGGGTCACCTCGCCCAGCGGGTCGTCGGTCAGCGTCGGGTACGGATCCTCACCGGTGAGTGACGGATCGGTGGTCGGTGTCGGTCCGGTGCGCTCGTCGTCGATCGCGTTGCGCACCTTCACCGACACCAACGAGCCGGTGCAGTCCGCCGCTGCGGGCGCGGCCGGTGCGGTCGGCGCGGGCGCGCCGTCCACCGGTGGGGGCGTGCAGGTGCGGTCGCGTACCCACAGGTCGAGCGTCAGTTCGTCCCGGCGCCAGCAGGTGTAGCTGCCAGGGACCTTCTCGTCCGGGCAACGGTCGACCTTCCAGCGCCGCCACCCGTCCCCGGCCAGCGCCTTCTCGTAGACCGCGACGGTCTCCTTCCACCCCTGCTCCGACTCGACGGACCGTTCCCGCAGGCGGCAGTCCTGCAGGCACCAGCGGCTGCCGCTGACGTTGTCCACCGCGTTGCTCTGCGCCCAGGCGGGCACCGAGAGCTCGTCGAGGGTGTCGAAGACCGGGTCGCGGCTGAGCGTCCGCATCCCGAAGTAGAGCGGCACCGCACCCAGCAGCACGAGGCTGACCAGGGCGAGGATGCCCAGCCGCAGCCGGCTGCGCTCGCGCATCTGCCGGCGCAGCTCGGACCGCGCACCACGCAGCCCACCGGCCTCCGCGCCGCTGTCGGCCGGTCCGGGACCGCCGGGCCGTGGCCCCGCCGGCTCCCCCGGGGGTACGACCACAGCCGCCCGGGCCGCCGCCGGTGTCGCCGGGCCACCCGGTCCGGGCCGGACCGTTTCCGGTCCGGGTGGTGTCGCCCGCCCGGCGGACCGCTCGTCCGGCGCGACCGGGCGGGCCACACCCGCCGCCGCGCGGGCGGTCACCGGGGCGCCGGGCAGCACCGGGGTGTCGCCCGCCGGCCCTCGGGCGCCGGGAGGCACCGGCGGTCGGGGTCCGGCACCGGGCCGGGAGATCTCGTCGGGGCGGGCCACCCCACGGCCGTCGCCACCGGGCCCGGCCGGGCCGGCCGGTCCGCCACCGGGGCGAGCACCGCCCACCGGAATCCCGCCCGTGCGCTCGGTATCGCCACGCGGGCCAGGCCCGGCCGGGCCGGCCGGAGCACCACCGGGACGGCCACCGCCGGCCGGAATCCCGCCCGTGCGATCGAGGTCGCCACGCGGGCCAGGCTCGACCGGGCCGGCCGGTCCGCCACCGGGGCGCCCACCGACCGGAGTTCCGCCCGTGCGGTCGAGGTCACCGCGCGGGCCGGGCCCGGCCGGGGCGCCACCGGGGACGGCGGCGACACCGGGACGGGCAGCGCCGCGGGCCGGGCCGGGCCGGGTGGACGCCGGGTCGGACGGCTGAGGCCGGGCCGGGGGCATGCCCTGGCCGGACTGGTCGGGGCGGACCGCCGGTTCGGCGCGCGCCGGCACATCGGGGCCGGGCTGCCCCTGTCGCCGGGACGGCGTACCCGGTTCGGGACGCACCGGCGGCACGGCGACACCGGCCCGGCCGGCGGGGCCACCGGAACGGCCGGGCGGCTCCTCGGCGGGTGGGCCGGCCGGACGGCGGGTGACCGGCATGGCGGGGTCGGTGTGCGGCGAACGACCGGCCTGCCGCAGCCAGTCGGCGGGCCGTTCGGGCCGTTGCGGCCGCTGCTCACCGGCATCGTCACGGGCGGCCCGTCGGCCGGGCGTCTCGGCGGCGGCACCGGGGCCACCCGGCTCGTCGGACGCGGCCCGCCGGGCGCCGGGTAGCTCGGGTGCGGCCCGTCGACCGCCTGCCGCGTCGGGTGCGCCGCTGCGGCCGCCGGCCGTGTCGGGCGCGGAGCCGCGGCCGGCGGGCGCGCCGCGACGGCCGGTGGGCGGCGTCGGGCCGGTCGCCGGGCTGCCGGACACGGGCGCGCCCGGCACGTCCGGTGCGTTGCCGCTGCGCGGCACGACCGGGGAGCGATCCGGGGTGGCCCGCCGGCCGGGCGTGGCTGCGGGTTCGGCGCCGGGAGCGGCCAGGTGGTGACCGCCGGTGGGCTCGTCGTGCCGGGCACGGCGCCCGCCACCGGAGACCGGGGCGGCGTCCGGAACGGCTCGCCCGGCCGGCGCGCCGGGCGCGACGCCTTCCGGCGCGGCGCGGCGGCCGGCACCGGAGACGGGCCGGGTGCCGGGCGGAACGCCGTCGGCACGCGCCCGGCGGCCCGCACCCGACACCGGCTGGGTACCGGGTGGCATGTCGTCGGGTCGCGCCCGGCGCGCTCCACCGGGGACCTGCTGGACGGCGCCGGTGTCCTCGGTGCGGGCTCGGCGGGCGGCACCGGAGACCGGCTGGATGCCGGCGGTGTCGTCGGGGCGGGCCCGTCGTCCGGCGGGCGGCGGGGTCGCCGATTCGGCCGGGTGCGGGCCCTCAGGTCCGGCGCCGTGCCGGCCGCGGGGCGCCGGCGGTACGCGGGTGTCGCCGTCCGCGGAGGGCCGGCCCGCGTCGGCGGGTACGCGGCCGGGCGACGGCGCCCCGGACGGCGTGCGGGTGCCGGTGACCGGTGGCTGCTGACCGGTGGGTCCGTCCGCGCGGCGGCGGTACGGCGCATCCGGCGGACGCGGCGCCTCGGGCACACCGGGCCACGGACCGTCGACCGGGCGGCGCGGGGCGGCGGCTTCGGGGCCGCCGGGCCACGGACCGTCGGCGGCCCGGCGCGGGGCACCCGGCTCGGGACCGCCGGGGCGTACCGGCGGGGCGGCGGGACCGGGCGCGTCGGGGCGGCGCATGACCGGGGGACGCGGACCGGGGCGGCCGCCGGGCGGCGTCTCCGGGCCGGGACGGCCGGCAGGCGCGTCCTCGACCGGCGGGCGGGCTCCCGGCGGCATCGCCGCCGCCGGACGCCCGGCGGCCGGGGGCGTGTCCATGCCGGGCCGGCCGGCCGGTGCGGCGATGTCCGCACCGGACCGTCGCGGCGGAGGAGGGGTGTCCACGCCCGGACGGCCGGGGGCCGGAGGGAGGTCGTTACCGGGTCCGCCGGTACGGCCCCCGGCCGGGGGCGCCGCCGGTCCGGCACGGCCGGTCACGGGCGGCATCGTCGGGTCGGTGCGGCCGCCCGGAGCGGGCCCGCTCGGATGAGGCCGGCCGGGAGCCTGGGGCGCGGCGGCCGGTGGCGGCACGGGACGGCCTGGGGCCTGCGGTGCGCCGGCCGATGGCGGAACGGGACGGCCGGGAGCCTGGGGCGCGCCTGCCTGTGGCGGCACGGGACGGCCGGGCGCCTGCGGGCCTGCCGGCGGCGGACCGGACCGGCCTGCGGGCGGCGGCGCAACCGGTTGACCGGCCGAGGGCGGCTGCGGGCCCGGTGCCGAGGGCGGCGAAGCCGGTCGGCCGGCGGGCGGCATGCCGAGGGCGGGACCCGGAGCGGCGGCCGGATGGCGCGGCTCGGCGGCCGGCCAGGACGGGTCGGGGCCGGGGTGCGGCGCCGGGACGTCACCGTCCGGCCCGAGTTCACCGCCCTGGTGCTTGGCGGTGCGCAGGTCGTCGATCCAGCCGAGTTCCTCGCCGACGACAGTCGGGTCCAGCTCGGGCTCGGCCCGGCCGCGTCCCCACCGGCGGCCCTTGCCCCGCGGGTCGCGCCGCTCGTCGGGGCCGTCCGCCGGCCGCTCCGGACCACGCGCCATCACTACTGACCCCCCTCGGCGGCGTCGCTGCCGCCCTCACTCGCCCCGCTGGCCTGCTCGCCGCCCCCCGCCCGGGCCCCGTTCGCGGCGGCCGGGGCGCCGGCCTCCGCCCGGGTCGCCGGAGCCGGCAGCCCGCGTACGATCCGGCGCAGCAGCGGCAGCCGGGTGGCCACCGCCCGCTCCGCGCCGTGCCCGCTGGGCTGGTAGTAGTCGGTGCCGACGAGGTCGTCCGGAGCGTACTGCTGGGTGACCACCCCCCGGTGGTCGTCGTGCGGGTAGCGGTAGCCGCGGCCGTGACCGAGGCCCCGCGCGCCGGAGTAGTGGGCGTCGCGCAGCCCGCGCGGCACCGGACCGCCCCGACCCGCGCGTACGTCGGCGACGGCGGCGCCGATCGCTGTGGTGGCCGAGTTCGACTTCGGCGCGGTGGCCAGGTGGATGACCGCCTGGGCCAGGTTGAGCTGCGCCTCGGGCAGGCCCACGTACTCGACCGCGTGGGCGGCCGCGGTGGCCACTGTCAGCGCGGTGGGATCGGCCATGCCGACGTCCTCACTGGCGAAGATCACCAACCGGCGGGCGATGAACCGGGCGTCCTCACCGGCCACCAGCATCCGGGCCAGCCAGTGCAGTGACGCGTCCACGTCCGAGCCGCGCATGCTCTTGATGAACGCGCTCGTCACGTCGTAGTGGGCGTCGCCGTCGCGGTCGTATCGCACCGCCGCCACGTCGACCGCCTGTTCGGCCACTGCGAGGTCGATCCGGCCGGTGCCGAGCGCGGTCGCGGTGGCCGCGGCCGCCTCCAGCGCGGTGAGCGCCTTGCGCACGTCGCCTCCGGCGAGCCGGACCAGGTGGTTCTCCGCCTCCTCGGCCAGGACCAGCGCGCCGCCGAGTCCGCGCTCGTCGGCGACCGCGCGGCGCAGCAGGCCGCGGACGTCGTCGTCGTCGAGGGCCTGGAGGGTGAGCAGCACGCAGCGCGACAGCAAGGGCGAGATGACCGAGAAGTGCGGGTTCTCCGTGGTCGCCGCCAGCAGCGTGACCGTACGGTCCTCGACCGCGGCGAGAAGCGAGTCCTGCTGGGTCTTGCTGAACCGGTGCACCTCGTCGATGAACAGCACCGTCGGCGGGCCGCCGGACCGGCGTTGCCGGCGGGCGGTGTCGATCACGGCGCGGACGTCCTTCACGCCCGCGGTCAGCGCGGACATCGCCACGAACCGACGGTCGGTGGCCCGGGCCACGAGGTGGGCGATGGTGGTCTTGCCGCTGCCCGGCGGACCCCAGAGGATCACCGACATCGGCGCCGCGCCCTCGACGAGCTGACGCAGCGGCGCTCCCGGCGCGAGCAGGTGTTCCTGCCCGACCAGCTCGTCGATGCCGGCCGGCCGCATCCGCACCGGCAGGGGCGAGTCCGCCCGGGCGTCGGTGAAGCCGTCGGCGCCGCCCGCGCCCGCGGGTGCGCCGGCCGGCTCGCCGAGGCTGAAGAGGGCGTCCGATTCCATCACGAAGACAGTACCGGGCCGGGCCGACGACGCCGGAATCGCGCCGCCGCCCCGGCCCGGGGTGGTCTTTTCCGGTCAGCCGCGACCCGGCCGCCGGCCCCGGTACCACCGGCCGCCACCGCCGCCGCGGGGGCCGGAGCCGACCCCGGCCAGGTAGAGCGAGAGCAGCAGGAAGCCGATGAGCATGAGGGTCGAGGTGCTGAACAGATCGGGGGCGCCGAGGTCGGTGTTCATGAAGTCGAGCAGCAGCGCGAAACCGAACACGATGGCCGCGAGAATGGCGAGCATGTCGTTCCTCCGGTGGGGGTTCCCAGCAGGTCGGCGACGGATGTACCCAATCGGTCTGTTCGTCAATCTCCACCGTGGAACAGGCGGTGCCTCGGCCCTCGGTACCAGCGGGGATGCTCGTACGCTGGCGGAATGATCACTGTCGACGAGGCGCTGACCGGGCGGGACGCGCTGCTCGACGCGACCGGCGGCCACCCGTACGCCCGGCACGCGCTGCGGCGCGACCAGGCCGCGCGCGGATGGCGGCACGGCGGCGCGGTCGGATGGCTGCTCCCGCCGGGCGAGTGGTCGGCCGGCGGCGCGGTCGGCGAACCCGGCCCGGCGCTCGACGTCTTCGCCGCCCACCGGGCGGACGGGACGCTGCGAGCCGGTCACTCGATCAACGTGTCGCACGCCGATCCGGACGAGGTGGCCGCGCGGCTGCCGGTGGCCCGGCTGATCGAGTGGGACTTCCTCTGGACCACCGCGCCGCCGCCGCACCAGCCGGAGCAGGAGCGGGTGGTACGCCTCACCGCCGCCGACCACCCCGCGCTGGCCGCGCTGATCGAGGAGGCGTTCCCGGCCACCACCTCGCGGCCGGGCGAGCCGGGCATCGTCGACTGGTACGGCATCCGCGACGGTGACCGCCTGCTCGCCTGCGGAGCCGATCGCAGCCGCGGCGACATCGGCTTCCTGGCCGGGTTGACAGTCGCACCGGGGCATCGCGGGCGTGGGCTGGGCGCGGCGCTGACCGCCGGGATGACGTGCGCCCTGTTCGGCAGGTACGACGCCGTGGCGCTGGGTGTCTACCCGGACAACGTGGGCGCGATCCGGCTGTACCGCCGGCTCGGCTTCACCGCCGCCGAACGCCGCACCTCCGTCAAGCTCGCCTGACACGCGGCGCCCCGACCGCGTGGGTGGAACGCCATGGGTGTCAAACGACGTCCGAGACACCCATGACGTTCCACCCGGCCGGTCGGCTCAGTCGCGGCCGGCGGGAGCGGGCGCGGCCACCGCGGGGGCGGGGTCGAGGGGCGGGCCGGCGTGGCCGGGGCCGCCCACCGCCGACTCCGGTTCCACGGTGACGTCCTGCGGGGCGCGGCGGGCGGCGCGCCAGGCCGGCAGGTAGAGCGGCGCGGCCACGGCGAGCACCACCCCGCCGACGATCATGGCGAGGCTGACGCTCGTGGCGTCGGCCAGCGCGGTGAGCGCGACCGCGCCGAGCGCGCCGGCCGGCTGGGCGGCCATCGAGTTCAGCGAGAGCACGCTGGTCCGGTACGGGCCGTCGACCTGCCGGTGCAGCAGTCCCATGTGCAGCGGGTTCGACGCGCCGTGCACGGCGTAGCAGGCGAGGTACGCGATGAGGATGCCGACCGGGCCGGCCAGCAGGCCCATGCCGACCACAGTCACGCCCTGGAGGATCCGCATCAGCGCGGCGGCCGGGGCGGCACCGAGGCGGCGCAGCAGGAACGGGGTGAGCGCGGCGCCGGCGGCGTTCGCGAGCCAGGCCGCCGTACCGGCGGGGCCGAGCAGCGCCGCGGCGCGGGCCGGGTCGTCGAGCACCTCGGCGAGGCGTACCGGGAGCAGCGACTCGAAGGTGACCATGCCGAAGCCCCAGAACAGCTCGACGGCGACCAGGGCCGCCAGCACCCGGTTGCGGCGCAGCAGCCCGACGGCCTGCCCGACCATGCGGGGCGCGTCGATGACCGAGGCGCGCAGCGCGGCCGGGCCGGATGCCGGCCGCCGCTCCGCCATCAGCGCGAGCAGCGCCACGATGGAGACGGCCTGGAGCACGGCGGCGACGATCACCGGCAGGGCCAGTGCGCTGACCGGGCCGACCGGGCCGAGCGCGACCAGGCCGCCGCTGATCAGCGCGCCCGCACCGATCGCGACACCGATCACGGTGCCGGCCCAGCCGAGGCCGCGCTCGTACTCGGCCTTCGGGTCGACGGCGAGCGTGGCGTCGACGTACCAGGATTCCATCGGGCCGCTGTCGAGCGCCCGGTAGACGCCCTGCAGCGCCCAGACCAGGAAGAACATCCAGAACGAGTCGGCCACCGCCATCAGTGCCAGCGAGCCCAGGCCGAGCACCCAGGCGACGACCAGCACCGGTTTGCGGCCGAGCGCGTCGGCGAAGCCGCCGGTGGGCAGTTCCAGCGCCAGCACGACGAGGCCCTGCGCGGTGGCGACCAGGCCGATCTGGGACAGCGTGAGCCCGCGCTCCTGCATCAGCAGGATCATCACCGGCATGAGCAGGCCGCTGGGTAGCCAGCGCAGGCCGTACAGCGTGAGGTAGCGGATCCGGATCTGGCGTACGGACAGCGCGGTCACGGCTTCTCCTCGGTGGGGTCGGGAGCCAGCGGCACGACCGGTGCCAGCGGGAAGGCGGCGAGGTAGAGCTGCACCATCTCGGCGTCGGGATCGTCGGGGTCGGTCTCGTCGCGGTGCCGCTCGAAGACCGCGAAGACCTCCTCCTTGATCGCCTCCAGGCGGTCGACCGGGATGCGCATGAAGAAGTCACCCATGCCGAACGCGTCGCGCCAGGCGGGCGCCCACTGGTGCCGCTGGGCGAACCAGCGGTCGGCGTGGTGGGCGAAGAAGCGGACGTAGTCCGCCTCGATCCACTCGATCGCGGCGCGCGCGTCCGGGTCGTCGTCGAAGTCGCTTGATTCCCAGTTGGTGACGTCGTGCGCGGCCCGCCAGTAGCGCTGCCGCCCGGTGCCGAGGTCGGGGTCCTCGACCACGAGACCGACCTCGGCGAGCTGCCGCAGGTGGTAGCTGGTCGCGCCGCTGTTGGTGCCGAGCAGCTCGGCGAGGGCGGTGGCGGTGGCCGGGCCGCCCACGCGCAGCGCCCCGATCAGCCGCATGCGCAGCGGTTGGGCCAGGGCACGAACCTGGCGGTGGTCGATGCGTACAGTGCGCTCCTTCTTCTCCTCCATGAGATGCACAATATCTGTGCACACTTTCCATGCACAAGATGCTTGCAAAGATTCTGTGCAACTAGCCGTACAGCTCGGTGATCCCGCGCAGCCGGGTCCGCAGCAGCCCCGCGGCGCGGGTGGAGTCCAGCACCACCTCGCCCGGCCGGTGCAGCCCGGCGGCGGCGATCGTGGTCGTCCGCAGCCCGGAGGCGTCCACCCCGTCGTGCCGGGCCACCAGCAGCCCCAGCTCGGCGCGGCTCACCGCGTCCGGCCCGGCCACGTTGAGCAGCCCGGCGTAGTCGCCCGGCACCAGCTCCAGCACCGCGGCGGCGAGGTCGGCGACGTGCACCGGGCAGCGCAGCTCGTCGGTGAACAGCGTCGCCCGCCCGGCCAGCGCGTCCCGGCAGAGCTGGATCTGCTTGCTGCCCTCCCCCACGATCAGCGAGGTGCGCACCAGCGCCGCGCCCGGATCGACCGCCCGCACTGCCGTCTCCGCCGCCGCCTTCGCCGCCCCGTACGGGTGCAGCGGTGTGGGCACGTCCTCGTCCGCGTACGGCTTCGGACGCCCGGCGTGCAGCGCGTCGCTGGACAGGTGCACCAGCCGGCCACCCACCTCGGCGGCGGCGACCGCGATGTGGGCCGCCCCGTCCGCCGTGACCGCCCAGTCGTCGTACCGATAGGGGGTGGCGACGACCGCATCGGGGCGTACCCGGATCAGCAGCTCACGCACGGCGGCGCGGTCGGTCACGTCGAGCCGGTGCGGCGCGACGCCCGGCACCGCGACGGCGGTGGAGTGGTACGTGCCGGCCACCCGGTGCCCGGCGACGACCGCCTGCCGGCACACCTCGGCGCCGAGGAAGCCGCTGGCTCCCACCACGAGCAGACGCATCAGTCCCCCTGAAGATCGAAAAGGCCCGCGTCATCATGACGCGGGCCTTTCGACGAGGCGAGGATCAGGTCGGGTCGGCCACCGGTGCGGCCGGACCGGCGGTGCCGGCGTGCGGGCCGGTCGGCGCCTTCGGCTTGGCGTCGATGCCGGCCTCGGCGCGCTGCTGCCCGGTGATCGGGGTGGGCGCGCCGGTCAGCGGGTCGAAGCCGCCCCGGGTCTTCGGGAACGCGATGACCTCGCGGATCGAGTCCGCGCCGGCGAGCAGCATGCAGACCCGGTCCCAGCCGAACGCGATGCCGCCGTGCGGCGGGGCGCCGTACTTGAACGCCTCCAGCAGGAAGCCGAACTTGTCCTGCGCCTCGTCGGCGGTGATGCCGAGCAGGTCGAACACCCGCTGCTGCACGTCGCCGCGGTGGATACGGATCGAGCCGCCGCCGATCTCGTTGCCGTTGCAGACGATGTCGTACGCGTAGGCGAGCGCCCGGTCCGGTGCGTCCTCGAACCGGTCCACCCACTCGGCGTTCGGCGAGGTGAACGGGTGGTGCACGGCGGTCCAGCCACCTTCGTCCGTGCGCTCGAACATCGGCGCGTCGACCACCCAGCAGAACGCCCAGGCGCTCTCGTCGATCAGGTTCGCCCGCTTGGCGATCTCGATCCGGGCCGCGCCGAGCAGCTCCTGCGCCTCGCGGGTGTTCGTGCTCGCGGCGAAGAAGACCGCGTCGCCGGGCTTCGCGCCGACCGCGTCGGCCAGGCCGGCCAGGTGCGCCTCGGACAGGTTCTTCGCCACCGGGCCGCGCGCCTCGCCGGTCTCGGCGTCCAGCACCACGTATGCCAGGCCGCGCGCGCCGCGCGCCTTGGCCCAGTCCTGCCAGCCGTCCAGTTCCTTGCGGGTCTGCGAGGCGCCGCCGGGCATGACCACCGCGCCGACGTAGCCGCCCGCGTCGATCGCGCCGGCGAACACCCGGAACTCGGTGCCGCGCAGGTAGTCGGTCAGCTCGGTCAGCTCCACGCCGTAGCGCAGGTCCGGCTTGTCCGAGCCGTAGCGGGACATGGCGTCGTGCCAGGTGATGCGCGGGATCGGCCGGGCGATCTCGTAGCCGGCGAGGTCCTTCCACAGCGCCGAGACGATCGCCTCGCCGAGGTCGATCACGTCGTCCTCGGTGACGAACGACATCTCGATGTCGAGCTGGGTGAACTCCGGCTGCCGGTCGGCGCGGAAGTCCTCGTCGCGGTAGCAGCGGGCGATCTGGTAGTACCGCTCCATGCCGCCGACCATCAGCAGCTGCTTGAACAGCTGCGGCGACTGCGGCAGCGCGTACCAGCTACCCGGCTGCAGCCGCACCGGCACCAGGAAGTCGCGGGCGCCCTCCGGGGTGGAGCGGGTCAGCGTCGGCGTCTCGATCTCCAGGAAGTCCCGCTCGTGCAGCACGCCGCGGGCGATCTGGTTGGCCCGCGAGCGCAGCCGCATGGCCTTGGCCGGGCCGCCCCGGCGCAGGTCCAGGTAGCGGTACTTGAGCCGGATGTCGTCGCCGGCCTCGATCTGGTCGTCCACCGGAAGCGGCAGCGGCGCGGCCTCGGAGAGCACCTCCAGCTCGGACGCGGTCACCTCGACCTCACCGGTGGGCAGGTCCGGGTTCTCGTTGCCCTCCGGGCGGCGGGTCACCTCGCCGGTGACCTTGACGCAGAACTCGTTGCGCAGCGCGTGCGCGTCCTCCTCGCGGAAGACCACCTGCACGACGCCGGAGGCGTCGCGCAGGTCGACGAAGATGACACCGCCGTGGTCGCGCCGGCGGGCCACCCACCCGGCGAGCGTCACCGTCGAGCCGGCGTCCGCGGCGCGCAGGCTTCCGGCATTGTGGGTACGGATCACGGCTGGCGTCTCCTCAATCTGGTCCACTCACTGCTCCCCCGCATTCTGTCAGGACGGGCGGGCCCGCTCCCCGGCACCCGTCGAGCCGGGCCACCCCGGGTGCGTGGCGAAAGCGCGGTGCGGGCCGGGTCCGGCGGTCTACCGTGGCCGGGTGCGTGCCGTACCGAGCTGGGCCGTCGCCACCGCGGCCGCCGCGCCCGCGCTGCTGGTGGCGGGTTGGACGGTGGCGGGTGCCCGCCAGGGGCCGGGGTACGACCCGGTGCGGGACACGATCAGCGAGCTGGCCGGCGAGGGCGCCACCGATCCGTGGCTGATGGGCGGCGCGCTGGTGCTGCTCGGCTGCTGCTACTGCGCCACCGCCGCCGCGCTGCACGCCGCCGGGCTGCCGAGCCGCTTCCTGCTCGCGGTGGGTGGGATGGCCACCGTCGCGCTCATCGCGTTCCCCCGGCCGCAGGTGGGTGGCTCCCCGGCGCACGGCGTGGTGGCCACCGTGGCGGTGCTCGCGCTGGCGCTGTGGCCGGCCGGGACGGCGCTGCGTTTGCCCCGCAGGGTGCCGCGCGAGGTGGCCGCCTCCCCGGCGGGCCGGCCGCCGTGGGCGTTCCGCCGGCCGGTGGCGCTGGCCGTCACGGCGGTGCTGCTGGCGTTGTTCGGCTGGTCGGTGGCCGAGGTGACCGGCGGCTCCCGGACCGGGCTGGCCGAGCGGGTGGCGGCGCTCGCGGTGACGCTCTGGCCGCTGGCGGCGGTGCTGTCCGCGCGGCGGGCCCACCGGCACTGGACGGCCCGGCCGACCGAGCCGCCGCGCCCGGACGGCCCGCCGGTCGGTCCGGGCCGCCTCGGAGCGGGCGCCTGAGCCGGTACGCGGAACGGGCCGCCGGTCGCCCGGCGGCCCGTTCACTGCGGTGCGCGGATCAGAAGACGCTCACGCCGTAGCGGCTGAGGGCCTCGGTGACCGGCTGGAAGTAGGTGGTGCCACCGGTGCGGCAGTTGCCGCTGCCACCGGAGGTGAGGCCGAGCGCGACGGTGCCGGCGAACAGCGAGCCGCCGCTGTCGCCCGGCTCGGCGCAGACGTTGGTGCGGATGAGGCCGGAGACGCTGCCCTCGGCGTAGTTCACGGTCGCGTTCAGGGCGCTGACGCTGCCGCTGCGCAGGCCGGTGGTGCTGCCGGAACGGCGGACGGACTGGCCGACGTACGCGTTGCCGGCCGAGGTGATGTCCTGGAAGCTGCCGTTGTAGAGCGACACGTTGCCGGCCGCGTTGGCCGAGTTGTTGTGCCGGACGATGCCGTAGTCGTTGCCCGGGAAGCTGGTGCCGGTCCGGGTGCCGAGCAGGCTGGTCTGCGCGGAGTTGCTGTACCAGCTCGACGAGATGTTGGTGCAGTGACCCGCGGTGAGGAAGTAGTAGGTCGAGCCGCTGCGGACGTTGAACCCGAGCGAGCAACGGCCACCGCCGCCGGCGTAGATCGCCTGGCCGCCGGAGATCCGGGTGCTCAGCGTGCCGGCCTCGGCCTCGATGCGGATCGCGCCGTTGTGGCGGGCGGCGGCGGCCTTGACCCGCTCCAGCTTGGCGCCGGTGACGGTGCTGTCGACGGAGACGACGACCTGGTTCGTGGCCGGGTCGGTCCACCAGGCGGTGCCGGGGATCTTCGCGGAGCGCTCCAGCTCGCTGGTGGCGGCGTTGAGCTTGTCCGCGCCGCGCGCCACGATCTTCGGGATGGCACCGGCGTTGCGCACCTGGCGGGCGGTGGCGGTGTCGGTCACCGTGACGACCATCTTGCCGCTGGCGTCGGCGTACGTGCCGGCCGCGCGGTCGCCGAGCTTCTCGACGAGGGTGGCGGCGGCGTCCGGCGAGAGGGCCGTGGGGGCGGCCTGCGCGGGTGCGCCGAGCAGCGAGCCGGTGACCAGGGTGCCGGCGACGGCTACTGCGGCGGCGCGGCGGAGCGTGGACCTCGTGGGTCGCATGTAACAACCTCCGAATGGGGGTGAACGGGCGCTGTCATGGGGGCGCGCCCGAGGACAACCCGGGCGACCTGGGGAAACCGTCCGGGTGACCAAAGTATTCACACATTTAAGATCGTAAACAAGACATGGCTTTGCCCGGATTCGCACCGGCGCCCGATGTAACGCCGAAGCAACAACATCGACACCATCTGTCAGAGTCGGTCAGGGGTTGCGGCGGCGGGCCCCCGGACCCGGACGGGGCAGCACGTCGCGCGCCTCGGTGATCTCGTGCCCCTCGGCGCAGCGCAACGCGACCCGGACCTCGGCGCCGCAGTCGCGGTGCGCGACGCTCAGCGGCGAGCCCTCCGGGTCGGCCAGGTAGCGATCACCCCAGCCGAGCACCGCGACGAGCACGGGCCACAGGTCCAGGCCCATCTCGGTGAGCCGGTACTCGTGGCGCGGCCGGCTGCCCGGCTCCCGGTACGGCTCCCGGCGCAGCACACCACGCTCGACGAGCATGGCGAGCCGGTTCGTGAGCACCTGACGCGGGATGCCGGTGCGCACCCGCATGTCGTCGAACCGGCGTACGCCGTTGAAGACCTCACGGAGCACGACGAGGGTCCACCGCTCGCCGAGGATCTCCATGGCGCGCGCGATGGTGCAGTTCTCCACCGACCAGTCCAGTGCCGCGGGTCTCATGCCGACAGGCTAGGTCTGATTGACAGACTCAGCAATGCGCTGCGAGGCTGAGTCCATGACACAGACGCAGGAGCGCACCCGCACGTTCACCTGGTCCGACCCGGCGGCCGGCGCCGCGCACCTGGGCCGCCGCAGCGGCCTGGACCTGATGCGGGCGATGATCGCCGGCGAGCTGGACGCGCCACCGATCATGCACCTCGTCGACATGTCCCGGATGGAGGCCGAGGAGGGGCGCGTCGCTGTCGAACTGCTGCCGCAGGAGTTCCACTACAACCCGCTCGGCACCGTGCACGGCGGCGTCATCTCCACGCTGCTGGACACCGCCGCGGCGTGCGCCGTGCACACCACGCTCCCGGCCGGCGTCGGCTACACGTCGCTGGACCTCAGCGTGAAGTTCCTGCGCCCGGTGACAGTCGACACCGGCACGCTGCGCTGCGAGGGCACCGTGGTGCAGCGGGGCCGCCGTACCGCCCTGGCCGAGGCCCGCCTGACGGACCCGGCCGACCGCCTGGTGGCCCACGCCACCTCGACCTGCCTCATCTTCCCCCTCCCCTGACCCCCCTTGTGCTCGGCGGGAGCGGGAGGAGGGGCGGGCGTCAGGCCTTGGCGGCGGTGCGGGCGGCTCGGGCGGCTCGGCGCTCCTCGAAGCGGGACGCCTGGGTCTCCAGGGTGTCCAGGTGGGCGGCGATCTGGTCGCGGGCGGTCTCGCCGTCGGCGTTCAGCCCGGTCACGTCGAACAGGTTCCACTGGCGCAGCACCGGCATCACCACCTCGTCACGGTGCTGGCGCAGGTCGTAGATCCCGGCCAGCGCGATCGCCACCGACTTACGGGCGAAGCCGTCGATGCCCACACCCGGCATCTGGAAGTTGGCGAGCACGTCCGCGACGGCGCGCATCGCCTGCGACGGCGCCAGCTCGAACGCCGCGCCGAGCAGGTTGCGGTAGAAGACCATGTGCAGGTTCTCGTCCGCCGCGACCCGGGCCAGCAGCGCCTCGCACGTCGGGTCGCCGGTGGCCCGGCCGGTGTTGCGGTGCGAGATGCGGGTCGCCAACTCCTGGAACGACACGTACGCCAGCGAGTGCAGCATCTCCTGGTCGTGGACGTTCTGGTAGCCCGCCGACATGTGCACCATGCGGGCCCGCTCCAGCGCCACCGGGTCCACCGCCCGGGTCACCGTGAGGTAGTCGCGGATCGCCGTGCCGTGCCGCCCCTCCTCGGCGGTCCACCGGTGCACCCAGGTACCCCACGCGCCGTCGCGCCCGAACAGGGTGGCGATCTCGTGGTGGTACGAGGGCAGGTTGTCCTCGGTGAGCAGGTTGACGATCAGCGCGGTCCGCGCCACCTCGGGCAGCGTCGAGTCCTCCGGCGACCAGGCCTCGCCGCCCAGCGGGCCGTCGAAGGTGCGGCCCTCGCTCCACGGCACGTACTCGTGCGGGAACCACTCCTTGGCCAGCGACAGGTGGCGGTCGAGGTTCTTCTCGACCACCGGCTCGAGTTCGGTGAGCAGAGCGGTCTGGCTGAGCACGGTCACGACGTTCTCCCTACGGTGGCGTAACTTACGCCACCGTAGGTCGAAACGCCGTCAGACGCCAGTGCCGGCCGGGCCGACCAGCGGCTTCAGGTCCGCCCGGGGCGGCGTCCACTCGCCCGCCGCGGCCGGCACCTGCTCGCCGGAACGGATGTCCTTGACCTCGTCGCCGTCCGCGCCGGGGAACCAGACGTACGGGATGCCGCGCCGCTCGGCGTACCGGATCTGCTTGCCGAACTTGGCCGCCGACGGGGACACCTCGGTCGGCACACCGCGCGAGCGCAGCGCCGCCGCTACCGCGTCGCTGGCCGCCCGGTCCTCCTCGGCGGTGACCGCCACCAGCACGCAGGTCGGCACCGAGCGGGACACCGACAGCGCCTCGGCGCCGAACAGCAGGCCGAGCAGCCGGGTCACCCCGATCGAGATGCCCACGCCGGGGAACCGGACGTTGCCCGAGCTGGCCAGGTTGTCGTACCGGCCGCCGGAGCAGATCGAGCCGAACCGCTCGTAGCCGATCATCTGCGTCTCGTAGACCGTACCCGTGTAGTAGTCCAGGCCCCGCGCGATGCGCAGGTCGGCCGCGCAGAGGCCGGGCGCGTGCGCGGCCGCGGTCTCCACCACCGCGGTCAACTCAGCGACGCCCTCGTCAAGCAGCGGGTCGCTCACCCCGAGGCCGCGCACCGCGTCGGCGAAGGAGGCGTCCGGCGCGGAGATCTCGGCCAGCGACAGCACGGCCTTGGCCTGTGCCTCGCTCGCCCCGGCGGTGCTCGCCAGCAGCTCCGTCACCCCGGCCGGACCGATCTTGTCGAGCTTGTCCACGGCACGTAGCGCCGCCTCCGTGTCGGTCAGCCCGATGCCCCGGTAGAACCCCTCGCAGATCTTGCGGTTGTTGACCTGGATGCGCACCGGCGGGATCGGCAGCGACCGCAGCGCGTCGCCGATGACCAGCGGCATCTCGGCCTCGTAGTGCGCCGGCAGCGTGTCCCGGTCGACGATGTCGATGTCGGCCTGGAGAAACTCGCGGTACCGGCCCTCCTGCGGGCGCTCGCCCCGCCAGACCTTCTGGATCTGGTAGCGGCGGAACGGGAACTGCAGCTTGCCGGCGTTCTCCAGCACGTACCGCGCGAACGGGACGGTCAGGTCGAAGTGCAGGCCGAGCGCGTCGTCACCGGCCGGGCCGTCGGCGTCGGCCTGCAACCGGCGCAGCAGGTAGACCTCCTTTGCGGTATCCCCCTTCCGCAGCAACTGATCCAGCGGCTCGACCGAGCGGGTCTCCAGTGGCGCGAAGCCGTACAGCTCGAACGTGGCGCGGATGCGATCGAGAACGAACTGCTCGATCATCCGCTGGGCGGTGGTCCACTCCGGGAAGCCGGAAATGGGCGTGGGCTTGCTCATCACGAACTCCTTGAGAACCCGCGCGGGCGCGGGCGAGGGTCTAGAGGCCTCGGGTGGGCGCGGCCGGGCGCGCGCCGCCGGTGCCCGCCACCTCGACGAGGAACGGGTTTGTCGCGCGCTCGCGGCCGATCGTGGTCGCGGGGCCGTGGCCGGGCAGGACGACCGTGTCGTCGGCCAGCGGGAGCACCTTGTCCCGCAGGCTGGACAGCATCCGGGGCATGCTGCCGCCCGGCAGGTCGGTACGGCCGATCGAGCCGGCGAACAGCACGTCACCGGAGAGGCAGATCTGCTCCGCCTCCCAGGGCGAGCCGGCGCCGGGCAACCGGAACAGCACCGACCCGCCGGTATGGCCGGGGGCGTGGTCGACGGTGATCTCCAACCCGGCCAGCGACAGCGTCGCGCCGTCGGTCAGCTCGGCCACGTCGTCCGGCTCGGCGTACGGCAGCCGGCCGCCGAACAGCTGGGTCAGGTCCATCGACAGCGCCTTGCTCGGGTCGGCCAGCAGCTCCCGGTCGTCCGGGTGGACGTAGGCGGGGATGCCCCGCGCGTCGCAGACCGGGGCGACGGAGAACGTGTGGTCGAGGTGGCCGTGGGTGAGCAGCACGGCGGCCGGGTGCAGGCGGTGCTCGGCGAGCACGGCGTCGAGCCGGTCGAGCACCCCGATGCCGGGGTCGACCACCACGCACTGCTCCCCCGGAGCGGTCGCCACCACGTAGCAGTTGGTGCCGAAGGCGTCCGCGGGAAAGCCGGCCACGAGCACGTCGCTCCCCTTTCCGTCCGGTCGTCGTCCCTCTGCAGCCTAGTCGCAGGGGCCAGCGGGTTCCGTCCGCCACCGGCCCGTCCGCCCCGGCCGGTCTGAGACGGCGGGACCTCGTACACCACATTCACAGTCGCTACCCGTACACTCTGGCGGGCGTGTGGCGTGGCGCACCCCGATCGGAACGGCGGACGGCGCCCGGCGCCGGCGGCGATCAGGCAGAGGAAGGGGAGCGCGCGTGGCTTCCAGCAGGGACCGGCAGCGCAAACTGGCGCGCGCCAAGCTCGACCGGCAGCTCGCCCGGCGGGCGGCGGCCGCGAAGCGGCGCCGGCAGATCCGGGCCGGCGTGGGCGCCGCGGTGGTGCTCGTGCTGATCGTGGCCGGCTCCGCCTGGGCGCTCGGCGCGTTCGACTCCGAGCCGGAGAAGAAGGCCGCCGACGACGTCTGCCTCTGGACCGCACAGGACGGCGCCGTCAACACCAACCTCAAGGACGTCGGCGAGCCGCCCACCACCGGCCTGCCCACCTCCGGCACCCGCCCGATGACGATCACCACCAACCAGGGTGGGCCGATCACCGTCGAGCTGGACCAGACCGACGCGCCGTGCGGCGCGGCGAGCCTGAGCTACCTGGCCGGCCGGTCGTTCTTCGACAACACCACCTGCCACGAGATCACCGCCGAGGGCGCGCTGCGCTGCGGTGACCCGACCGGTACCGGCCTCGGCGGCCCGACCTACTCGTTCTACGACGAGAACGTCCCGGCCGCGGCGGAGCCCAGCCCGTCGGCCTCGCCGGCGCCCGGGCAGCCGGCGACGTACCCGAAGGGCACGGTCGCCATGATCGGCAACCCGCCCGGCAGCAACGGCAGCCAGTTCCTGATCTTCTTCAAGGACGCCAGCCCGGCCAAGCCGGCCTACTCGGTGGTCGGCAAGGTCACCGGCGGGCTCGACGTGGTGGAGAAGATCGGCGCCATGCCGACGGTGGACAATGGCAACGGCGCCAAGGTCAAGCCGAAGACGCAGGTGCTGGTCCAGAGCGTCACCGTCGGCGAGCCCGGTGCGGCGCCGGCCGGCAGTCCCGCGCCGTCGCCCAGCGCCAGCGCGGGCTGAGAACACAGGCGAGCAGGCGGCGGGCCGTCGGCTGACCCGGCGGCGCGCGTGCCGAACCCATATGCAGCAGGTGAGGAGTGACCGTGACGTCCACCAGAGACCGCCAGCGCGCGGCGGCGCGGGCCAAGCTCGAGCGGGAGATGGCGGAACGGGCCGGCCGGGCCCGCAAGCGCCGGCAGACCCAGGCGATCGTCGGGGCCGCGGCGGTGCTGGTGCTCGTCGTAGCAGGCACGGTCTGGCTCGTCGCCGCGCTCGGTGACGACGACGACAAGCAGGGCACCACCGCCGCCGCCGGGGCCGTCCAGTGCGCGTACACGGAGGTGCCCAAGGAGGGCCGTCCGGCGCAGATCAAGGACGTCGGCCTGCCGCCGGCCCAGCAGTCGGGCAAGGGCACCCAGACGATGACCATCGACACCAACCTGGGCCCGATCACCGCCAAGATCGACCGCGCCAAGGTGCCCTGCACCGCCGGCAGCTTCACGCACCTGGCGAGCAGGGGCTTCTTCGACAACACCAAGTGCCACCGGCTCGTCACCGAGGGCATCAAGGTGCTCCAGTGCGGCGACCCGAGCGCCACCGGCAAGGGCTGGCGGGACACCGACGGCACCGGCGGCCCGTCGTACAACCTGGCCGAGGAGAACCTCCCCACCGACAAGCGCCCGCCGTACCCGGAGGGTGTCATCGCGATGGCCAACTCCGGCCAGCCGGGCAGCACGGGCAGCCAGTTCTTCATCGTGTACGGCGACTCGCCGCTCGACCCGAACTACACGGTGCTGGGCACCATCACCGGTGGCATGGACGTGGTGAAGCAGGTCGCCGCGGCCGGTGACGACGGCGCGTTCGCCAAGCAGGCCGGCGGTGGTCACCCGAAGAAGGAGATCACCATGACCAAGGTGACGATGAGCCCGGTCGAGGGCGGCTGACCGCACCCGCACGACGACGAAGCGCCCGCCGGCTGCGATCAGCCAGCGGGCGCTTTCGCGTGCGTCGGTGGTTCAGGCTCCCGAGGTGACCCGGTACGCGTCGAACACGCCGTCGACCTTGCGGACTGCGGCCAGCAGGTGCCCGAGGTGCTTCGGGTCGGCCATCTCGAAGCTGAACCGGCTGACCGCCACCCGGTCGCGGGTGGTGGTGACGGTCGCGGAGAGGATGTTGACCCGCTCCTCGGACAGCACCCGCGTCACGTCGGCGAGCAGCTTGTGCCGGTCCAGCGCCTCGACCTGGATGGCGACCAGGAACGTGGAGGCGGACGTGAGCTTCCAGCTCACCTCGACCACCCGCTCCGGCTGGGCGCGCAGGTCCTCGGCGTTGGCGCAGTCGTCCCGGTGCACGCTGACCCCGCCGGAGCGGGTGACGAACCCGAACACCGAGTCCGGCGGTACGGGCGTGCAGCAGCGGGCCAGCTTGATCCAGACGTCGCTGACGCCGCGGACCACCACACCCGGGTCGGCGCTGCTCTGCCGGCTGCGCGGCGGCCGGGTGGCGACGGCGGTCTCGGCGATGTCCTCCGCCGCGCCCTCCTCGCCGCCGTAGGACGCCATCAGCTTCTGCACCACCGACTGCGCGGAGACCTGGCTGTCGCCGACCGCCGCGTAGAGCGAGGCCACGTCGGCCAGGTGCAGGTCCCGGGCGATCGCCATCAGCGCGTCCGAGGTGAGCATCCGCTGCAACGGCATGCCCTGCTTGCGCATCGCCTTGACGATCGAGTCCTTGCCGGCCTCGATCGCCTCCTCGCGCCGCTCCTTGTTGAAGTACTGGCGGATCTTGGTGCGCGCCCGCGGGCTCTTGACGAAGCCGAGCCAGTCCTGCGTCGGGCCGGCCGTGTCGGACTTCGACGTGAAGATCTCGATCACGTCGCCGTTCGACAGCGTCGACTCCAGCGGCACCAGCTTGCCGTTCACCCGCGCGCCGATGCACTTGTGCCCGACCTCGGTGTGCACCGCGTACGCGAAGTCCACAGGCGTCGACCCGGTCGGCAGCGGGATGACGTCACCCTTCGGGGTGAAGACGTACACCTCCTGGCTGGACAGGTCGAACCGCAGCGCGTCCAGGAACTCGCTCGGGTCGGCCGCCTCACGCTGCCAGTCCAGCAGCTGCCGCAGCCACGTCATCTCGTCGATGTGCGCCGGCGGGCCCACCACCGGGGTGCCCTTGTGCTCCTTGTACTTCCAGTGCGCGGCGATGCCGAACTCGGCGGTGCGGTGCATCGCGTACGTGCGGATCTGCATCTCCACCGGCTTGCCGGTGGGCCCGATGACAGTCGTGTGCAACGACTGGTACATGTTGAACTTGGGCATGGCGATGTAGTCCTTGAACCGGCCCGGCACCGGCTGCCAGTTGGCGTGGATGACCCCCAGCGCCGCGTAGCAGTCCCGCACCGTGTCGACCAGGATCCGCACACCCACCAGGTCGTAGATGTCGTTGAAGTCGCGCCCCCGCACGATCATCTTCTGGTAGATCGAGTAGAGGTGCTTCGGCCGGCCGGTCGTCTCCGCCTTGATCTTGGCGGCCTTCAGGTCGGTGGACACCTTCTGCGTCACCTGACGCAGCAGCGCCTCGCGCTGCGGCTGGTGCTCCCCGATCAGCCGGTTGATCTCCTCGAACCGCTTCGGGAACAGCGTGCCGAAGGCCAGATCCTCCAGCTCCCACTTGATCGTGTTCATACCGAGGCGGTGCGCCAGCGGGGCCAGGATCTCCAGCGTCTCCTTGGCCTTCTGCTCCTGCTTGGGGCGGGGCAGGAAGGTGAGGGTCCGCATGTTGTGCAGCCGGTCGGCCAGCTTGATCACCAGAACCCGCGGGTCCTTCGCCATCGCCACGACCATCTTGCGGATGGTCTCGGCCTTGGCCGCGTCGCCGAGCTTGACCTTGTCGAGCTTGGTGACGCCGTCGACGAGCAGCGCGACCTCACCGCCGAAGTCGGCGCGCATCGCATCGAGCGTGTATTCGGTGTCCTCGATGGTGTCGTGCAGCAGCGCCGCGACCAGCGTGGTGGTGTCCATGCCCAGGTTCGCCAGGATGGTCGCCACGGCGAGCGGGTGCGTGATGTAGGGGTCGCCGGACTTGCGGTACTGCCCCGAGTGCCACCGCGCGGCCGTGTCGAAGGCGCGCTGCAGCAGCCGCGCGTCGGCCTTGGGGTGGTTCTCCCGGTGCGTCGCGATCAGCGGCTCCAGCACCTCGCTCACCTGCGAGGTCTGCCAGGGCGCGTTGAACCGGGCCAGCCGGGCGCGTACCCGTCGGCCGGTGGGTGCGTTGGAGAGGGCGAAGCCGCTGCCGGGCGTGGATTCGGTGGAACCCTCGGTGGGGAACGGCACCACGACCGCCCCGCCGTCGGCCGTCGCGTCGGACGCGCCGCCGGTGGCGCCGGTCGCCCGGGCCGGCGGGTTGCCGCTGCGCTCGGTCACCGAGCCGTCCGCGTCGCCTGTCGGGTGCACCGTGCCCTCCACCGGAGGGACGACATCGTGGGACACCGGCCTCCTCACCGCTCGCCGGGATGCGCCGGCCGTCCGGCCGACGTCTGGTTCAACCGGCCCGGAGGCCGGTCTTGTTCCACGCGGTCACCGGGGCCGGGCCCCGGCGCCTTCGCCGCCCCGGACAGCTCGGCCGGGGCGGGCAAAGGGCAATGCTACCCGTACGCAGGGTACGCCACCGCTCCCCCGGACGGTCGGCGCCGACCGGCCCGACCGGGCCGGCCTGGTCAAACGGTCAACAGGGCATGGACCGGACGCTGGGCCAGCCGCTTACGGCCCTCGAGGAAGCCCAGTTCCAGCAGCACGGTGAAACCGGCGACCGTTCCGCCGGCGCGTTCCACCAGGTCGAGCGTGGCCTCGGCGGTGCCGCCGGTGGCGAGCACGTCGTCGAGCACCAGCACCCGGTGGCCGGCGGTGAAGGCGTCCTGGTGCACCTCCAGCGTCGCCTCGCCGTATTCGAGGGCGTAGGACGCCGAGTGCGTGGCCCGGGGCAGCTTGCCGGCCTTGCGCACCGGCACCACGCCCACGCCGGTGGCGTACGCGACTGCTGCCGCCAGCACGAACCCGCGCGCCTCGATGCCGGCGACGGTGTCGAACGAGTCCGGCCCGTGGTACGCGATGATGCCGTCGATCACCGCCCGGAACGCCTCACCGTCGGCGAACAGGGGCATCAGGTCCTTGAACACGACACCCGGCTTGGGGAAGTCCGGCACGTCCAGCAGCCGGCTGGCGACGAGCTGGGCGACCTCCGGGCCGCTGTCTCCCCGTACCCCTGTGGTGTGGGTCTCCGTCACGGTGCGTCCCATGTCCTCTCGAAACGACGACGGCGTCCGTCATGCCGTGACAACAGCATGACGGACGCCGTCGGACCGATTCCGTCCGGCCCTGCGGTCAGCGGCGCTTGCCGCCGGGCCGGTTGCCGCCGCCCCCGGCGGGACGGCCGCCGCGGGCGCCGCTGGGGCGCTTGCCCGCGGGCCGGGCGCCCACCTTGGGCGCGGCACCGGCCAGCGCGGCCGCCTCCGGGTCGATCGGCGCGTCGGCGTCCGGCGCGGTGGCCGGCCGGCCCTTCGGCGTGATCTCGCCCTTGGCGATCGCGGCCCGGCGGGACAGCACGCGCTTGTTGTGCGCGCTGATCCGCGGGTCCATGTTCTTCAGCAGCACCAGCAGCGGCGTGGCCAGCAGGATCGAGGTCAGGAACGCCACCGCCATACCGACGAACAGCACCAGGCCGAGGTCCTTCAGCGTGCCCGCGCCGAGCAGGCCGGCGCCGATGAAGAGCAGACCGCCGACCGGCAGCAGCGCCACGACCGAGGTGTTCAGCGACCGCATGAGGCTCTGGTTGAGCGCCAGGTTGGACGCCTCGCCGTAGGTGACGTTGTTGTTCGCGGTGATGCCGCGTGTGTTCTCCTGCACCTTGTCGAAGACCACCACCACGTCGTAGAGCGCGAAGCCCAGGATCGTGAGGAAGCCGATGATCGTCGACGGGGTGACCTCGAAGCCGACGAGCGAGTAGATACCCGCGGTGAGGACCAGGTTGGTCAGCAGCGAGACGATCGCGGCGACCGCCATCCGCCACTCGAAGCGCAGCACCAGGTAGATCGACACCACCGCGATGAAGATCACCAGACCGAGGAAGGCGCGCGAGGTGACCTGGCTGCCCCAGGCCTCGGAGACCTGGCTGCCGCTGATCTGGTCGGCCTGGATGCCGAACTCCTGCGCCATCGCGGTCTTGGCCGCGTTGGCCTGCTCCGCGGAGAGCTGGCCGGTCCGCATCTCGTAGAACTCGCCGCTGGTGCCGCCGACCTTCTGCGCGCTGACCACCTCGACGCCGGGCGCCTCGTCGGCCAGCACCTCGTCGACGACCTGCTCGGCGCGGTCCAGGGTGCCGACGCTCGCAGGCACCTGGAACGAGTTGCCGCCCGCGAACTCGATGCCCAGCTTGAAGCCGCTGATCGCGAAGCTCAGCACGGCGATCAGCATGAGCACGCCGGCTACGCCGAACCACAGCTTGCGCCGCCCGACGATGTTGAGATCCGCCTCGCCCCGGTAGAGCCGGGCGGCCAGACCGCTCTTAGCCATCTCAGGCCTCCTTCACACGCGGGTTGCGGGCGGTGCCCGGCTCGGCCGACCGGGCCGGCAGCGCCCGGCCCAGACCGCTGACCCGCGGCGACAGGAACGCCCGGGTCCGGGCGAACATCGTCATGATCGGGTGGCGGAAGAGGAACACGACGACCAGGTCGAGCACTGTGGCCAGGCCGAGCGCGAAGGCGAAGCCCTTCACCGCGCCGACGGACACGATGTAGAGCACCACCGCCGACATCAGCGTGATGGCGTTCGCCGAGATGATCGTCCGGCGGGCCCGGATCCAGGCGCGCGGCACCGCGCTGCGTGGACTGCGGCCCTCCCGGATCTCGTCCTTCAATCGTTCGAAGTAGATGACGAACGAGTCCGCCGCGACGCCCAGCGAGACGATCATGCCGGCGATGCCGGCGAGCGTGAGCGTGAAGCCGATCGACCGGCCGAGCACCACCAGCGCGCCGAACACCAGCAGCGCGGAGAGCACCAGGCTCAGGAAGATGACCGAGCCGAGCAGCCGGTAGTAGAAGAACGAGTAGATGATGACCAGCAGCATGCCGATGCCTGCGGCCAGCAGACCCGCCTTGAGGTGGCTGTCGCCGAGCGTCGCGGTGACGTTCTGCTGCTCCTGCGGCTCGAACGTCACCGGCAGCGCGCCGTAGCGCAGCTGGCTGGCGAGCGCGTTCGCGGCCTTGTTGTCGAAGCTGCCGGTGATCTGCGAGTCGCCGGTCAGCACGCCCTGGATCTCCGGGGACGAGACGATCTTGTTGTCCAGCACCACGGCGACCCGGCACTTGCCGTCCTGGCCGAGCGCGGTCTGGTCGCAGGCCTGGCCCTCGTTGGTGAAGGCCTCGCGGGTCAGCGCGGTCCACTTCTCCTGGCCGCTGCCGGTGAAGTTCAGGCTGACCACCCAGGAGCTGGTCTGGTCGAGCTGGGCGGAGGCGTTCTTGACGTCGGTGCCGAGCACCTTCGCCACGTCGAGCAGGTATTTCGCGCCGGACTCGCAGGCGACCGCCTTCTGCTTCTCGTCCTTGATCGAGGCGGCGGGCCGCGCGTCGAGCTGGGTGCAGGTGATGGTCGGGACGTTGAACTGCATCTCCACCGGCAGGACGGCGATCTCCTGCGGGGTGAGCGTGCCGAACGGCTTGAGCTTGTCGGCCAGCGACGGGTCGGTGGTCAGGTCCGCCGGGGCCTGCAGGCCCGAGGCGGCGGCCCAGGCGGCCGCGCCGACCTTCTGCTCGACGGCCTTGCGCTGCTGCTCGATGCTCTGCGGCACCGGCTCGGCGCTGGCGCTCGGGCTCGGCGCGGCGGCGCTCGGGCTCGCGCTCGGCGCGGCGGCGCTCGGCGTCGCCGACGGGGAGGCCGGGGCCATGCCGCCCTGGCCGCCGGCGCTCGGCGATCCGCTCACCTTGGGGCTGGCGCTCGCCTTCGGCGACGCGCTGCCCGACGGCGTCGGGCTGGCGGCACCGGACGGGGTCGCGCTCGGGACCGGCGCGGGCGCGGCGGCGGCACCGCTGCCGTCGGTGGCCTTGAGCACCTTGCGGAAGCGCAGCTCGGCGGCCTCACCGACATCGGTCAGGTCGCGGTTCTGGCCGGGCAGGGAGATCACGATGTTGCGGTTGCCCTCGGTGACCACCTCGGCCTCGGCCACGCCGTAGGCGTTGACCCGGCTCTCGATGATCTGGCGGGCCTCCTCGAGGTTGTCGGCGGTCGGGGGCTTGCCGTCCACCGTGTTGGTGGCCTCGAGCGTCAGCCGGGTGCCGCCGACGAGGTCCAGGCCGAGCCGTGGCTCCAGCCGGTCCTTCCAGCCACCGCTGGCGCCGCCCGAGAAGAACACCAATAGATAGAGGACGACGAAGATGAGCCCGAGCACGGCGAGCTGCCGTCCGGGCCGCATCTGTCCCTGAGGTGGTGCCACGGCTGTCCTGTCTCCCTGTACGGTCGCGCCGCTTCCACGGCGGCGACAACTGTCGGGCCGGGGGTGTCCGCCCGACTGCTCCGGCGGGTCGGCACCGGAGGACGGCACGCCGACTGGTGCGCGGCGCGGGGGCGCCGCACGGCCCGGCCGGATGCCGGCGCCGCGCGCCGACCCCAACTATCCACTTGTACGGATGAATCCGCTGCCCCGTCCGGGACGGGTGGTCACTCCTTGACCGGCTCGGCTTCCTCGGTGATCGTCTCGGCCGCCGGCGCCTCGGCGCGCTTGATCACCCGCGCGACGGCGGGGCGGGCGTACCGGGTCTGCACGCCCGGGGCGACCTCGAGCAGAACCGTCTCGTCCTCGACCGCGGTGACCGTGCCGTGCAGGCCGCCGATGGTGACCACCTCGTCGCCCGGGGAGAGGGCGGCCTGCATCTGCTCGGCCTCGCGGCGGCGCTTCTGCTGCGGACGGATCATCATGAAGTACATGACGACGAAGAGCAGAGCGATCATGAGGATCGGCGTCAGACTGCCGGCTCCCCCGCCACTCGCTGCTGCGTAAAGCACGGTGTAGACCTTCCGGTTGGCGTCCGCCCCGGCGCCGGAGGGCGCCGCAGCGGAAGCGGATTCTCACGTCCTGTACAAACCGCGGCGAAGTCTAGTCCCTGCTCCTGAGAAGACCGAATGCGGCACAGATCACGAACGGATCACGGCTGATCGGGCTGCACCGAGAACAGATCGGGCCCCGGAGGGGCATCCGCACCAAATGTACCATTCGGGGGCGTACGGCCCAGATGGCGCCAGGCGGCCTCGGTCGCCACCCGCCCGCGGGGCGTCCGGGCCAACAGCCCGGCCCGGACCAGGAACGGCTCGCAGACCTCCTCGACCGTGTCCGGCTGCTCACCCACCGCCACGGCGAGCGTGGACAGGCCCACCGGGCCGCCCCGGAACGAGTCGACGAGCGCGGTCAGCACCGCCCGGTCGAGCCGGTCCAGGCCGAGCGCGTCCACGTCGTAGACGGTCAGCGCGGCCCGTGCGGTCTCCAGCGTGACCACGCCGTCGGCGCGCACCTCCGCGTAGTCGCGGACCCGGCGCAGCAGCCGGTTCGCGATACGCGGGGTGCCCCGGGACCGGCCGGCGATCTCCGCCGCCCCCTCGGCGGTGATCGGCACGCCGAGGATCCGGGCCGACCGGTGCAGCAGCGTCTCCAGGTCGGCCGGCGCGTAGAAGTCGAGGTGCGCGACGAAGCCGAACCGGTCGCGCATCGGGCCGGTCAGCAGGCCGGAGCGGGTGGTGGCGCCGACGAGCGTGAACGGCTCCACGTCGAGCGGGATGGCGGTGGCACCCGGGCCCTTGCCCACCACCACGTCGACGCGGAAGTCCTCCATGGCGCTGTAGAGCAGTTCCTCGGCCGGCTTGGCGATCCGGTGGATCTCGTCGATGAACAGCACGTCGCCCTCGGCGAGGCCGGTCAGGATCGCGGCCAGGTCGCCGGAGCGCTCGATGGCCGGGCCGCTGGTCACCCGGATCCCGGTGCCCAGCTCGGCGGCGACGATGTTGGCCAGGCTGGTCTTGCCGAGGCCGGGCGGACCGGAGAGCAGGATGTGGTCGGGCGGGGAGCCGCGCCGCATCGCGCCCTGCAACAGCAGGTCGAGCTGGTCGCGGACGCGGTCCTGGGCGATGAACTCGTCCAGCCGCTTCGGCCGGACGCTGGCCTCCGCGTCCAGCTCGGCGTCGCTGACGTACGCCGAGACCAGGTTCTCCCCGCTCATCGGCTGCGGCCCAGGAGGCGGATCGCCTGCTTGAGCAGCACCGGCACCGGCGGGGTCTCGCCGTCGACGGTCTCCGCCACCGCGGCCACCGCCTGCTCGGCCTGACCGGCCGTCCAGCCGAGCCCGACGAGGGCCTGGCGGACCTGCTCCGGCCAGGCACCCGCGGTCACCCCGGCCGCGCCGTCGGCGCCCACCGGCACCGGGCCGACCCGGTCGCGCAGCTCCAGCACCAGCCGCTCGGCGCCCTTCTTGCCGATGCCGGGCACCCGGGTCAGCGCGGCGGTGTCGGCGTTCGCGATGGCCTTGCGGACCGCGTCCGGCGTGTGCACGGCGAGTACCGCCTGGGCCAGCCGGGGACCGACCCCGCTGGCGGTCTGGAGCAGCTCGAACAACTGCTTGGCGTCGTCGTCGGCGAAGCCGTAGAGGGTGAGCGAGTCCTCCCGGACCACAAGGCTGGTGGCGAGCCGGGCGGGCTGGCCCACGCGCAGGTCGGCGATCGTGCCGGGGGCGCACTGCACGGCCAGGCCGATGCCGCCCACCTCCACCACCGCGTGATCCGGGCCGGTGGCGGTCACCGTGCCGCGTACGCTCGCGATCATCGCGTCCCTCCTCGTCGGGCCCGTTGCGCGGCCTCGGCCAGCTTGGACCGGGTGCCGCCGCGCCACACGTGACAGATGGCCAGCGCCAGCGCGTCGGCGGCGTCGGCCGGCTTCGGCGGCTCGGGCAGCCGCAGCAGCCGGGTGACCATGGTGGTCATCTGCTTCTTGTCCGCCTGCCCCGACCCGGTCACCGCGGCCTTGACCTCGCTCGGCGTGTACGTCGTCACCGGCAGCCCGGCCCGGGCCCCGGCGAGCACCGCGACGCCGCTGGCCTGCGCGGTGCCCATCACGGTGCGGACGTTGTGCTGGCTGAACACGCGCTCCACCGCGACCGCGTCCGGCCGGTGCTCGGCGACCAGGTCGGTCAGCGAGCGGTCCAGGTGCAGCAGGCGCAGCGCGAGGTCGTCCTCCGGGTCGGTGTAGACCACGTAGTAGGCCACGAGCGTGCAGGGACGGCCCGGCACGCCCTCGACCACGCCGACCCCGCACCGGGTCAGCCCCGGGTCGACGCCCAGCACGCGCACGCCGCCTCCTCCCCGAGCCGCCAGCAGTACGTGTGTTCGACACACCCTACTGGTGCCCGCCGACGCCGGGACCGCCGGACACGCCGGGTGCGGGCGGTGACGCGGCGCACCACACAGGCGGGCGGTGGAGTATGTGTCGCCGCCCCATGTGCCAGGGGGCAACCGGCTCGTACGTTCATGCGCCATGACGGCAGAACCCGTGGCGGTCCCCCACGTCGTACACGTCGACCTGACCGGTCGCACCGCGCTGGTCACAGGTGGTGGCGGCGGCATCGGACGGGCCTGTGCCCTGCGCCTGGCGGCGGCCGGCGCGACGGTCGTGGTGCTGGACCGCGACGTGACGGCGGCCGAGGCGGTGGCCGCCGAGGCCGGCGGCCGGGCGGTCGGGATCGACCTGGCCGACCCGGCGGCGGTGGACCGGCTCGGCGTCGACGCCGACATCGTGGTCAACAACGCCGGGCTGCAGCACGTCGCACCGGTGCAGGACTTCCCGGTCGAGCGCTTCGAGTACATCCAGCGGGTGATGGTGGAGGCGCCGTTCCTGCTGATCCGCCGCGCGCTGCCCCGGATGTACGCGAACGGCTGGGGCCGGATCGTGAACATCTCCTCGGTGCACGGGCTGCGCGCCTCGCCGTTCAAGGCCGCGTACGTCTCGGCCAAGCACGCGCTGGAGGGCCTGTCCAAGGTGGTCGCGCTGGAGGGCGCCGCGCACGGCGTCACGGCCAACTGCATCAACCCGGCGTACGTGCGCACCGCGCTGGTGGAGAGCCAGATCGCCGACCAGGCGGCCACCCACGGCATCGGCGAGGACGAGGTGGTCGAGAAGATCATGCTGGCCCGGGCGGCGATCAAGCGGCTGATCGAGCCGGAGGAGGTGGCCGAACTGGTGGCGTACCTGTGCTCCCCGCCCGCCGCGTTCCTCACCGGCACCTCGATCGCCCTCGACGGGGGCTGGACGGCGAACTAGTGGGCCCGCGCACAATGTCGGTCATGTCGTCGCCGGTGGAGTTCCTGGAGCTGCTGGCGCGCGAGGCCGCCGCGGTCGAGTTCGAGGGCCCGCTGGTGGCCGCGCGCGCCGCCGGCCTGCCCGCCGAACGGCTCGCCGAGCTGGAGCAGGCGAAGGTGGTGGCGCTGCGGGTACGGGCGCTGCTGGCGCGCCGCCGGCGCCGGGAGACCGAGCTGTCCGGCCTGTACGACACCGCGAGCGACCTGGCCGGGCTGCGCGACCTGGACGACGTGCTGCGCGCCATCGTGCACCGGGCGCGGATCCTGCTCGGCACCGACGTGGCGTACATGACGCTCAACGACGACGAGCGCGGCGACACGTACATGCGGGTCACCGACGGCTCGATCTCGGCCCGGTTCCAGCGGCTGCGGCTGGAACTGGGCGACGGCCTGGGCGGGCTGGTCGCGCAGACCGGCACCCCGTACGTCACCTCGAACTATCAGGAGGACGAGCGGTTCCGGCACACCGGGGAGATCGACGGCGGTGTGGGCGAGGAGGGCCTGGTGGCCATCCTCGGCGTGCCGCTGCGGCTCGGGTCCAGCGTGATCGGCGTGCTGTACGCGGCCAACCGCTCGGCCCGGCCGTTCGCCCGCGAGGAGGTGTCGCTGCTGGTGTCGCTGGCGGCGCACGCGGCGGTGGCGATCGACACCGCGCGGCTGCTCGCCGAGACCCGGGCGGCCCTGGCGGAGCTGTCGGCGGCGAACAGCACCATCCGGGCGCACAGCAGCTCGGTGGAGCGCGCCGCCGCGGCGCACGACCGGATGACCGCGCTGGTGGTGCGCGGCGGCGGGATGGAGGACGTGGCGGCGGCGGTCACCGAGGTGCTCGGCGGCGCGCTGCTGGCGCTTGATGCCGAGGGCCGGCGGCTGGCCCGGGTCGGTGAGATCGAGGAGCCGGACCGGGCGGACATCGTGGAGGCGGTGGCCGCGTCCCGCACCGAGGGGCGCAGCGTGCGCCGGGGTCCGCTCTGGTACGCCGCGGTGGTGGCCGGCGCGGAGAACCTGGGCGCGCTGGTGCTGCGCCCGGACGACGAGCTGGTCGACGCCGACCAGCGCATCCTGGAGCGGGCGGCGCTGGTGACCGCGTTGCTGCTGCTGTTCCGCCGTACCGTGGCCGAGGCGGAGGGGCGGGTCCGCGGCGAGCTGCTGGACGACCTGATCGCCCGGCCGCTGCGCGACGCGGACGCGCTGCGCGCGCGGGCCCGCCGGATCGCTGTGGACCTGGACGCGCCGCACGTGCTGGTGGCGGTCGGCGACGACGCGTTCGCCGAGACCGGCTCGGCCCGGCAGCGGGTGCTGTCCTGGGCCACCACGTACGCCTCGACCCGGGGTGGCCTGGCCGCGGCGCGTGACGGACGGGTGGTGCTGATGCTGCCCGGCCGGGACGCGGGCGGCGCGGCCCGCGCGGTGGCCCGGGACCTGTCCCGGGTGACCGGCCGTCCGGTGACCGCCGGGGCGAGCGGGCCGTCCACCGGGCCGGCGTCGCTCGCGGTCACGTTCGCCGAGGCGGAGCGCTGCCTGTCCGCGCTGGGTGCGCTGGGGCGGGCCGGGCAGGGGGCGAGCACCACCGAGCTGGGTTTCGTCGGGTTGCTGCTGGGCGCGGTCGGTGACGCCGGGGACCGGGACGTGGCCCGGTTCCTCGCCACCACTGTGGGACCGGTGCTGGACTACGACGCCCGGCGGGGCACCGCGCTGGTGAAGACGCTGGAGGCGTACTTCGGGGTGGGCGGCAGCCTGGCCCGGGCCGCCGAACAGCTGCACGTGCACGTCAACACGGTCACCCAGCGGCTGGAGCGGGTCGGTCACCTGCTCGGCGCGGACTGGCAGCGGCCGGAGCGGGCGCTGGAGGTGCAGCTCGCGCTGCGCCTGCACCGGCTGCGCACGCCCGGCCGATGAGCGGCCGGGCACGGCGACCCGGGATCAGCGCACGCGCAGGCCGTCCAGGACCGTGTCCACGATCCGCTCGGGCAGCAGCCGCTCGTCGCGCTCAGGGTGCCAGCGCAGCATCCGCTGGGTGAGCATCGGCGCGGTGAGCAGCGCCATCGCCACCTCGATGTCGAGGTCCGCGCGCAGCTCGCCCCGGTCGATCGCGCGGAGCAGCACCTCGCGCATCGCCGCCCGCCGGGGCTCGATGATCGCCTCGTACGCCTGCCGGTGCGCCGAGCTGCGGTTCACCTCCGGCACCAGGCAGGGCATGATCTTGCGGGCGCGGGCATCGGCGTGCTGGCCCACCGCGCCGACGAGCACCACCAGGTCGTCGCGGACGGAGCGCCCGTCGGTGCGCGGCGCGGGCCCCTTGAGCGTGCGCAACGCGTCCAGCAGCAGCGCGTCCTTGCCCGGCCAGCGGCGGTAGATGGTGGCCTTGCCGACTCCGGCGCGGTTCGCGATCGCCTCGATCGACAGCGACTCGACGGTGCTGCCCTCGGCCAGCAGGTCGAGGGTGGCGTCGACGATCGCCTCGTCCGCGCGGGTGCTCCGCGGTCGCCCGGGCGACCGCGGAGCATCCGCCGTGGAAGTCATGTCAGACATTGTCCACGAACCTATGCGGTACCGGCCAATTCCCGGTCGGTGACCGGCGCCGCGTCGGGGGCGACGACCGGCCGGCCCGGCATCCACCGCAGCACGATCACGATGCCGAGCGCGGCCACCACCGCGGAGGCGCCCGCCGCCCAGTGCATGGCCGAGACGAACGAGTCGTTCGCCGCGTCGATCAGTCGCGGCCCGTCGGGGCCGAGCCGGCCGGCGACCGCGTACGCCCCGGACACCGACTCGCGGGCCGCGTCGCGCACCGGGGCGGGCAGGGCGGCCACCGCCGGGCCGACCTGGTCGCGGTAGACGGCGGAGAGCACCGATCCGAGCACAGCCACGCCGAGCGCGCCGGCCACCTGCCGCACGGTGTTGCTCACCGCGGAACCGACGCCGGCCTTCTCCCGGGGCAGCGACGACATGATCGACTCGGTGGCCGGCGGCATGATGTTCGCCATTCCGGCGCCCTGGAGGAAGCCCAGCGCCGAGAAGATCCAGATCGGGGTGTCCGCGTCGATGAAGACGAACGCGGCGAGCGCCACGGTGGTGAGCAGCAGCCCGGCGGCCGCGACCGCCCGGCCGCCGTAGCGGCGGACCATCGCCGCGCTGCGCGGCGCGAAGATCAGCTGGGCCGCGGCGAACGGCAGGAACAGCAGGCCGCTCTCCAGCGGGCTGTAGCCGCGCACGAGCTGCAGATAGAACGCCCCGAAGAACATCACGCCCATGGCGGCGAAGAAGACCAGCCCGACCAGGGCCACCGGCGCGGCGAACCGGGGCACCCGGAACAGCCGTACGTCAAGCGACGGGTGGTCGCTGCGCAGTTCGTGGGCGACGAACCAGCCGAGGACCGCGAGGCCGCCGAGCACCGCGACCCACACCTGCGGGCGGCCGAAGCCGTGCTCGCCGCCGTCGATGATGCCGTAGGTGAGCGCGACCAGGCCGACCACCGAGAGCAGCACGCCGAGCAGGTCCACCCGGCCGGGCTTGGGGTCGCGGGACTCGGGCACCAGCGCCGCGACGAGCACCACGCCGAGCACCACCACCGGCACGTTGATCAGGAAGACCGAGCCCCACCAGAAGTGCTCCAGCAACGCGCCGCCGAGCACCGGGCCGATCGCCACCGCGAGGCCGACCGCGCCGGCCCAGACGCCGATCGCCTTGGCACGCTCGCGCGGGTCGAAGACGTTGGAGATGATCGAGAGCGTCACCGGCATGATGGCCGCGCCGCCGACGCCCATCAGCGCGCGGGCCGCGATCAGCTGGCCCGGGTCCTGCGCGTACGCGGACAGCAGCGAGGACAGCCCGAACAGCGCCAGCCCGAGGATCAGGAAGCGGCGACGGCCGAGCCGGTCACCGAGCACGCCGAAGGTGAACAGCAGCCCGGCGAAGACGAGCGTGTAGGAGTTGATCGCCCATTCCAGCTCGCCCTGGGTGGCGCCGAGGCCGTGCACCGGGTCGGCCAGCGTGCGCAGCGCGACGTTGAGGATGGTGTTGTCGAGGACGACCACGAGGAGGCTGATCACCAGCACCCCGAGGATCGCCCACCTCCTCGGGTGTCCGGTGTTCTCGTGTGGTTCCACGTCCGTGCTCCCCCCGGTTTCCCCGCGTCGGAATACGATACGGGTCAGACTCGTAACGGAGCCGAGCGTAGGTGAGCGGGTTTCGATACGGAACCGGTTCGTATCGAATGTGTCTCAGGTCACGCGGGCGGCCCGGCGGCCAGGGCCAGCCGCAGCACCGCGTCCCGCACCGGCAGCAGCCGGCGCACGCCGGACAGCCGCCCCGCCCACCGCGCGCCGGCCGCGATCCGCTGCGTCGGCCGCCGGCGCCTCCCGTCGTACGTGCGCAGCGCGGCCGGCAGGTCGCCTGCTTCGCGTACGCAGGCGGCGAGCGCGACCGCGTCGATCAGTGCCTGGCAGGCGCCCTGCCCGAGGTCCGGGGTCATCGCGTGCGCGGCGTCGCCGAGCAGCGCGGTCCGGCCGGCCACGTACGACGGCAGCGGTGTGAGGTCGTGGATCTCGTGCCGCAGGATGCCGTCCGGGGTGAGCGCGTCGAGTACCCGCGGCACCGGCGGATGCCAGTCGCCGAAGAGTCGGCGCAGCTCGGCGCGGTCGTCCGGCGGCGCCGGGTGCCCCTCGGGCAGCCGCACCGCGGCGTACCAGTTGGTGCGGCCCGGCCCGGCCGGGGTCAGCCCGAACTTGCGCCCCCGGCCCCAGGTCTCGCCGCCCTCGGCCAGATCCAGGTCGACCACGCCGCGCCAGGCCACCGCGCCCGCGTACCGCAGCGGGTACCGCCGCCCGTACATCTGCGCGCGCACCACGCTGTTGATCCCGTCCGCGCCGACCACCAGGTCGTACGCGTCGCGCAGCGACCCCGGATCGGTCACCGGGGCACCGAGGCGCAGCGCCGGTCCGGGCAGCGCGCCGGCCAGGACGGCGAGCAGCACCGGCCGGGTGACCAGGTGCACCGGCTCGCCGTGCCGGCGCTCCATCCGGTCGACGTCGATGGTGGCGATCCGGCTGCCGTCGGGGCGCCGGATCGACCCGCCGGCCTGACGGCTGCCCCGGCGGCGCACCTCGTCGCCGACGCCCAGGGCGTCCAGGGCGCGCATCGCAGCGGGCCAGATGCCGAGCCCGGTACCGGTCTGCGGCAGTGCGGCCGACCGCTCCAGGACGGTCACCTCCCAGCCCGCCGCCCGCAGGCCGATGCCCGCCGCGAGCCCGCCTATCCCGCCCCCGACCACCACCGCCCGTCCGCCCATGCCGTCACCGTACTACAGATGTAGTCGGCCGCACTACGCCTGTAGTCTGGCCGGGTGACCGATCGCCGGCGACTCCTGCTCGACGCCGCCATCCGGGTGCTCGGCACCGGCGGGCCGCGACAGCTGACCCACCGGGCCGTGGACGCCGAGGCGGGCCTGCCCGAGGGCTCCGCCTCCAACCGGTTCCGCACCCGGGAGGCGCTGGTCACCGGCGTCTTCGACCGGCTGGTGGAGGTGGAGACGGCGGCCTGGCAACGGCTCGCCGCGGACCTGCCGCCGGGCGACGTCACCGCGTTCGCCGCAGTGGTCGGCCGGCTGGTCCGGGAGTTCACCGACCGGCAGCGGGTGGTCACGCTCGCCCGGTACGCGTTGTTCGTCGAGGCGGCCGTGCGGCCCGACCTGCGCCCGGCGATCGAGGCCGCCCGGGCACGGCTGGCCGGCTGGGGGGAGCCGCTGCTCGCCACGCTCGGCTCGACCGATCCGCCGGCCCACTTCCGGATGCTGCTCGCGCTCGTCGACGGACTGCTGAGCAACCAGCTCGCCGCCCCGGACGACGACGTCGACCCGGAGGCCGCCGTCGCCACGTTGCTGCACGGCTTCCGCGCCGGCCCGTCCGCCTAGCTAGCTCCGGCGGCGCGGCGCCCGGCCGCGGCGCGGCAGGTGCGCAGCGCGTCGGACAGGGTCGTCAGGTGCCCGTCCGGTGGCATGATCCAGCCCGGTCCGGCGCTGTGCACCCACACCGACGGGAACTCCCGCGCGAACCGGGCCATCCGGTACGCCCGGCCGGTCACCGGGGTCTGCGACCACACCACCACCGTGTGCGGCCGGCTGCGGCGCACGGCGCTGGCCAGCGCCGGCCAGGGCAGGGCGGCGCCCAGGAGCAGGCTGCCGAGGTCCGCCTCCCGCAGCGCGGCGGCGAGCGCGTGCAGGCCGAGACAGTGCAGTTCCTGTTCCGCCGCGGCGAGCAGGATGCCGCCGCCCGGCGACGTCCGCCCCGGCTCGCGCACCAGTGCGTCCAGGCCGGACCGGATCCCCTCGGAGAAGGCGTGCTCCACCGCCACCTCGACGGCGCTGTGCCCCGGAAGCGCGGCCAGCATCGGCGCGCAGACCCGCTCCCACACCGCCGTCACGCCCCACCGTCCCGCGGCCTCGACGACGAGCGCGGCGACCCGATTGCCGTCCAGGTCCTCCGCGGCGAGCGTGAGGTGCTTGCGGATGTCCTCGACGGCGTCGCCGGGCATCGCCTCGGTCACCAGAAGCACCTCCCGGGTAGACGGTCACTACCCGGGGTTCGGCCCGACGGCACGGTTTGGATGCGCTCGGACCGGACCGGTCCGGCTCGGATGCGATCCCGGCACCGGGCCGGTGGGCCGGATCACACCGGCTCGCGCTCCGCCGGGACGGGCTCCGCCGCGGCCACGGGGCGACGACGACGGCGCAGCGACAGCCACACCGCAGCGATCAGGCCCAGGGCAAGCACCGTCAGCAGGTACGCGTCGACCGCCAGCGTCTTCGCCGTCCCCTCCAGGTGGGCCGCCTTCCAGATCAGGCCGCGCGGGACCGTCGCGCCGGTGCGGTCGCGGCCGGGCCACAGCAGGAACGGCAGCACGGCGGCCACCGCGAGGGCGGCTGCGGGCACCCGGGCCGGGCCGCGGGCACGCCGCGCCAGATCGATCAGGACCAGCGCCGCCGGGCCGATCCAGAGCCAGTAGTGCGACCAGCTCACCGGGGAGACGGCGAGCGTGGTGAACCCGACCACCACCATGGCGGCCGCCTCCTCGCCCTGCCGGTGCAGCGCGACGGCGAGCGCCAGGCCGGCCATCCCGGCGAGCGCCGCGGCCAGCATCCACGGCCGGCTGTTCAGTTCGTCGCTGCCGAGCAGGCGCGCCACGAAACCCTGGAGGGACTGGTTGGCGGCGTACCGCGGGCCGGAGGTCGCGAGCGGCCGGGACGAGTCGAACGCGCGACCGGCGATCCAGTAGTCGTACGAGCCGCCCGGCTGGATGATCGCGCCCAGCACGGTGAGCCCGGCGAACGTCGCCCCGGCCACCAGGGCGGCCCGGATCCGGCGGGTCAGCAGCAGGTAGACCACGAACAGGCCGGGAAGCAGCTTGACCGAGGTGGCGACGCCGATGCCGACACCCTTGAACCGGCTCCGGTCCGGCCGCGCCAGGTCCGCCACCACCAGCAGAAGGACGAAGACGTTGATCTGGCCGAGGTAGAAGGTGCGGTGCAGCGGCTCGGTCCACACGAGCACGGCGAGTACCGCCGCGGCGAGGCCGAGCCGGCCCGGCGCGCCCCGGTATCCGAGCATCCGGGTGGTGAACCACAGCGTCGCGAGCATCGCCAGCAGGCCCGCCACGGTCCACACGTACAGGGCGGCCCGGTCGTCGAGCAGCGTCAGCGGCGTCAGGAACGGCAGCGTGATCGGCGGATAGGTGTAGGGCAGGTTCAGCGTGGTGTAGCCGAGCCGGTAGACCGGCTCACCGTGCAGGAAGGACCGCGCACCACCGATGTACATCGACAGGTCGGTGCCGCGCAGCGGGTCGTGGTCCAGGAAGACGGCGTACGCGGCGAGGGACCCGGCCAACGCCAACAGACCGGGCAGGAGCAACCAGGACGGCAGGGTGACCGGCGGTGGCGCCGGCCGGTCGGCGGGGACCATGGTGGTGAGCGCACGCAGACGCGAGACGGCCATGAATCGGGAAGCGTAGCGTCGCTCCGCGTCACGTGGGGGGCGCTGCCGCCCGCCCGCACCACGGCCACCGCCGTGCCGGAGGGGTCATTCGGGGAACGTGACCACCCAGCGGGCACCCTCGCCGCGGGCCAGCCGTTCCAGCGCCGCGGGCGCCTCGGTCAGCGGCACCGTGCCGCTCACCAGCGGGCCCAGGTCCAGGTCACCGGCGGCGAGCGCGACGGCCAGTTCCGGCACCTCCCGGTCCGGGTCGGTCGAGCCGTACACCGAGGAGCGCAGCGTCCGCGCGGAGTGGAAGATGTCCAGCGCGGAAAGGCTGAGCATGTCGTCACGGGCGCCCATGCCGACCACGGTGACCGCTCCCCCGCGCCGCGTCGCCCGCCAGGCGGCGCGGATGGTGGCGGACCGGCCGACGCACTCGAACGCGTGGTCCACGCCGCGCCCGTCGGTGCGGGCCCGGATCTCCTTGCCCAGCCGGTCGTCGGAGCGCAGGAAGTCGGTGGCCCCGGCGGCGAGTGCGAGATCCCGCTTGGCCTCCACCACGTCCACGGCGAGGATCGGCGACGCGCCGGCCCGCCGCGCGGCGGTCAGCACGGCCAGGCCCACCCCGCCGAGCCCGATCACCGCGACCGACTCGCCGGGTGCGACCCGCGCGGTGTTGCGGACCGCGCCGACGCCGGTGAGCACCGCGCAGCCCAGCACCGCGGCCTGCTCCGGCGGCAGTCCGGCGGGCACCGGTACGGCGGCGCGCTGCGGCACCACCACCTCCTCGGCGAGCGCGCCGAGCCCGAGTGTGACCTCCAGCGGCTCACCGGCGGCCGTCTCGCCCCGTGGCGTGGACGGGTTGGGGTTGGCCGCGCAGAGCCACGGCTCGCCGTGCCGGCAGTGCCAGCAGTCCCGGCAGGCGGGCGCCCAGTTCAGCACCACAGGCGTGCCGACCGCGATCGTGGTGCCGGGCCCGGCCTCGGCCACCACGCCGGTCGCCTCGTGCCCGAGCACCAGCGGGTACGCGGGCGCCAGCGTGCCGTCCACCATGGCCAGGTCGGAGTGGCAGATGCCGGCGGCGCGGATGCGGACCAGCAGCTCACCCGGGCCGGGCGCGGGCAGGCGTACGTCCTCGACCGCCGGTGTCTCGCCCCGGCCGCGCACCACGAGCGCCCTCATCGCTGGATCGCCTTCAGCTCGGTGAACTCCTCCACGCCGTACGCGCCGAGTTCCCGGCCGAGGCCGGACTGCTTGTAGCCGCCGAACGGGGCGAGCGGGTTGAACGCGCCGCCGTTGACGTCCACCTGGCCGGTACGCATCCGCCGGGCCACCGCCAGCGCCGCGTCGGAATCGGCGGACCAGACCGCGCCGGCCAGCCCGTACCGGGAGTTGTTGGCGATGGCGACCGCCTCGTCGGTGTCGGCGAACGGGATGACCGCGAGCACCGGACCGAACACCTCCTCCTGGGCCAGGGCGCTGTCCGGGTGGACGTCGGCGAAGACGGTGGGCGCCACGAAGTGGCCCCGCGGCGGCAGTGGCGCGTCCGGGCCACCGGCGACGAGCCGGGCGCCGTCGGCGAGCGCGCGGTCCACGTGGTCGCGTACCCGTTGGGCCTGCGCGGCGGAGGCCAGCGGGCCGAGCCGGGTGCCCGGGTCGAAGGGGTCGCCGAGCCGGTAGCCGGCCACCGCCGCCGCGACCAGGTCCAGCGCCTCGGCGTAGCGGTCGCGGTGCACGAGCATCCGGGTCCAGGCTGTGCAGGTCTGCCCGGAGTTGAGCAGCGCGTTGCCGACGCCGACCTTGACCGCGGTGGGCAGGTCGGCGTCGGCCAGGACGACGTTCGCCGACTTGCCGCCGAGTTCCAGCGACACCCGGGCGATCCGCTCGGCGGCCAGGTGGGCGATGCGGCGGCCGGTGGCGGTGGAGCCGGTGAACGAGACCAGGTCGACGTCGGGGTGCGCGGCGAGCGCCTCACCGACCACCGGGCCGGTGCCGGGCACCAGGTTCACCACGCCGGGCGGCAGGCCGGCGTCGGTGATCGCGTCGAACAGCAGGTACGCCGTCAGCGGCGTCAGCTCGCTGGGCTTGAGCACCACCGTGCACCCGGCGGCGAGTGCGGGCGCGACCTTGGCGACCACCTGGTGCAGCGGGTAGTTCCACGGGGTGATCGCGCCGACCACGCCGACCGGCTCCCGGACGACGAGGGAGTTGCCGACCGTGTGCTCGGTGGCCGGGCGGGCGGCCAGGTCGACCATGCTCCGCAGCACTGTCAGCGGCAGGCCGGTCTGGACGCGGGTGGCGAGCTTGAGCGGCGTGCCCAGTTCGGTCGCCACGGTGCGGGCGATCTCGTCGGCGCGGGCGGCGAGCGCGGTGTGCAGCCGGTCCAGGTGCGCGGCCCGCTGCTCGGGGGCGGTGGCGGCCCAGCCGGGGAACGCGGCGCGGGCGGCGGCGACCGCGCGGTCCACATCGGCCGGTGTGCCGGCGGGCACCTCGCCGACGACGCTGCCGGTGGCGGGGTTCTCCACCGGGACGGTGTCGCCCGAGGTCGGGTCGGCCCAGTCACCGGCGACGTACAGGTGGCGGCGCGTCAGCAGGGCGGGAGGGGCGGCGGCGAGATCCATGGCGTCCTTCGGGGGCGGCGGAAACTAGCGGTGGGAGTTTTGACGCTACTCCGGACGGCCGGTCCGTTCCAGCGGGGCGACGGTGGCGGCGTACTCGGCGGCGAGCCCGTGCAGCAGCGCGTCCAGGCCGAGCGCGAACGCGCCCTCGTCCACGCTGCGCTGGTGGCCGGCGAGCCGGTGCGCCTGGTTGAGGTGCGGGTGCGCGGCATAGAGCGAGGGGTCCTCGACGAAGCCGCGGGCGAACGAGCCGAGTGCGGACCCGGCCACGAAGTAGCGCATCGCGGCGCCGATGTGGGTGGCGCGCGCGGGCGGCCAGCCGGCCCGGACCAGCGCGCCGTAGACCGCGTCGGCCATGGCGAGCGCGGCCGGACGGCGGCCCGGCCCCTGCGCCAGGTACGGCACGATGTTCGGGTGCGCGGCCAGCGCGGCGCGGTACGAGCGCGCCCAGCGGCCGAGTGCGTCGAGCCACTCGTACTCGTCGAAGACGCTGATGTCGACTGTCGCCGCGACGCCGTCGGCCACCGCGTCGAGGATCTCCTCCTTGGTGGCGAAGTGGTTGTAGAGCGACGGGCCGCGGACGCCGAGCGCGGCGGCGAGTCGCCGGGTCGAGAGCGCGTCCAGCCCGTCGGCGTCGATCAGCGCCAGCGCGGTCTCGACGATCCGGTCGCGGGTGAGCAGGGCCTGTCGGGGTCGGGGCACCTGGTCATCATCCTCCCTTCGACATCGGGTCTGGACGCGGTAAAACTTACAGCGCTAGTTTAGAGGCAGTCGACCTGAGGGGGCACCGTGGACTTCGCACTGTCCGACGAGGAACGCGCGATCCGGGACACCGTTCGCACGTTCGTCACCCGTGAGGTGATGCCGCTGGAGGCGGAGGTGCTGCGCCGCGAGCGCGCCCACCAGCCCGGCCTGGACCGCTCCGAGCTGCGCGAACTCCAGCTCAAGGCGAAGAAGTTCGGCTTCTGGGGGCTGGCCACGCCGGAGGAGTACGGCGGGATGGCCCTGCCGGCGGTCATGCAGTCGCTGATCTGGACCGAGCTGGGCCGCAGCTTCGTGCCGTTCCGCTTCGGCGGCGAAGCCGACAACATCCTGTTCCACGCCACCGAGGAGCAGAAGCGCGAGTTCCTGATCCCCACCATCGAGGGGGAACGGATCTCCTGCTTCGCCATCACCGAGCCCGGCGCGGGCTCCGACGCGGCGAACATCAAGCTGCGCGCCCGTCGCGACGGCGACGACTGGGTCCTCGACGGCGAGAAGACGTTCATCACCAACGGCAACGACGCCGACTTCGCCATCGTGGTCGCGGTGACCGACCCGGAGAAGGGCGCCCGCCGCGGCGGCGCCACCGCGTTCCTGGTGGACCGCGCGATGGGCTGGCGCTCGGAGTTCATCCAGACCATGGGCGAGGGCGGCCCCGCCTCGCTGATCTTCGACGGCGTACGGGTGCCGCACCGCAACATCCTCGGCGAGATCGGGCAGGGCTTCACGCTCGGCATGGAGTGGATCGGCAAGGGCCGCTACACCATCCCGTCGCACGCCGTCGGCATCGCCGAACGAGTCCTGCAGATGGCGATCGACCACGCCAACACGCGGGAGACGTTCGGCGCGCCGATCGCCACCAACCAGGCCATCCAGTGGATGATCGCCGACTCGGAGACCGAGCTGGAGGCGGCCCGCTGGCTGATCCTGCGCTCGGCCTGGACGGTCGACCAGGGCCTCGACCCCCGGCACGCCTCCTCGATGGGCAAGCTCTACGGCGCCGGCATGGTCAACCGGGTGGTGGACCGGGCGCTGCAGATCCACGGCGGCATGGGCTACACCCGGGAACTGCCGATCGAACGCTGGTACCGGCAGGTCCGGCTGTACCGGATCTTCGAGGGCACCGACGAGATGCAGCGGCTGATCATCTCCCGGGATCTGCTGCGCGGCTACACGAAGATCGGCGGCCACCTGGCCTGAGCGGAGCGGTCAGCCGGTCAGCGCCTCGACCGCCCGGTCCACGTCCGCCTCGGTCGTGTAGAGGTGGAACGAGGCGCGGACCCGGCCCGCCCGTACCGCCGCGCGCACCCCGGCGCGGGCCAGCCGCTCCTGCGCGTCCGGCACGTCCACGCTGACGATCGCGCTGTCGCCCGGCGGCCGGCCCAGCCCGGTCAGGAACCGGTTGGCCAGCCCCACGTCGTACGCGCGCACCGCCTCCGGGTCGAGGTCGGCGAGCAGCTCCAGCGCCGGCGCCGCCCCGACGTAGCACAGCCAGGACGGGGAGATGTCGAACCGCCGGGCGTCCTCGGCCAGGCGCAGCGGCGTCCCGTAGTAGGAGGCGTGCGGGTCCCGGCCGGCGTACCACCCGGCCGCGTCCGGGCGTATCCGCTCGCGCAGCGCCGGCGCCAGGTAGGCGAAGGACGCGCCGCGCGGCGCCATCAGCCACTTGTACGCCCCCACCACCACCGCGTCCGCGCGGTCCGCCGCGAACGGCAGCCAGCCGCACGCCTGCGTGGCGTCGACCACCACGACGGCGCCGTGCGCCCGGGCCGCCGCGACGATCTCGTCGTACGGGGTCACGGTGCCGTCGGCGGACTGCACCACGCTGAACGCCACCAGGTCGGTGTCGGCGTCGATCGCGTCGACCAGGCCGTCCAGCGGCACGGTGCGGACCCGCACGCCCCGCTCCCGCTGCACCAGCCAGGGGAACAGGATCGAGGTGAACTCGCTCTCGGGCACCACCACCGTCGCGCCCGCCGGCAGGCTCGCCGCGATCGGCGCGACCAGCTGCGACACGGCGGAGCCGACGCTCACGTCGGCGACGTCCACACCGGTCAGCCGGGCGAACGCGGCCCGGGACCGGTCCACCGACTCGTCCCACACCTCGAACGACACCCGCCCGGTCCGCCAGTCGGCGAGCACCTGCTGCACGGCGTCCCACACCGGCTCGGGCGGCAGCCCGTAGGTGGCGGTGTTCAACCAGCCCGGTTCCGGCTGCCACAACTTCTGCGCCTGCTCCAGCTCCATGCCACCGACGCTAACCACCCCCACCCCACCCCCGACACCGCCAATCCCACCCCCGTGGCCCACCCCAACCCCGACCCCGGCCCCGGCCCCGGCCCCGGCCCCGGCCCCGGCCCCGGCGATCTTGCACTTTCCGCCCCGGCAAATGGTGCAAAGCCCCGAATCGCAGGGCCGAAACTGCAAGATCGCGCAGCGGGGAGCAGGGGGGGCGCGGGGCGGGCGGGGCGGGGCGGGGCGGGGCGGGAAGTGCAAGATCGCGGGGGTCGGGGCGGTGAACCGGGGCGCGGGTGTCCGCGCCACCGCACCCGCCCCGCCGATCATGAAGTTGGCGGTGCCTACGGTCCGATTTGTCCGCCGCTAACTTCATGATCGCCAGGCCGGGGGGGGGGGGGGAGGTGAGGTGGGGCGGAGGGGCGGGGGTCAGGGTGGTGGGGGGAGGTCGGTCAGGGCGGCGGCGATCTCTGTGCGGACGCGGGGCAGGGGCCAGGTGGCCAGGTCCGGCAGGGTGTGGTGGCGGCGCAGGTGTCGTACCGCGGTCAGGCCGACCAGGTAGCCGCAACGCTTCGGCAGGCCACCGGCCAGCGGCGAGTCCCGCATCAGGAAGTACGGGGCGTGGTGCTCGGCGTCCGTGGCGTCGAGGTCGGCGCGGACCCGGCGCAGGATCTCCGGCCACCGGCGGCGGCACTCGTCGAGCCACCGCCGGTGGCCGGGGCGGCCGAACCAGAGGTACTCCTCGTCCGTCCGGCCGGAGTCCAGCTCCGCCGTGACCTGGGTGGCGAGCCCTTCGGTGAACAGGGCGTTCGCCACCCCGTACTCGGGCCAGTCGCGGATCGCGGCGCCGCGGTCGTGCACCACGTGCGCGGCCTCGTGCCGCACCAGCAGCTCGAGGTCCTCCGGCGGCCCGAGCTGTTCCACGGCGAGGAAGAGCGCGTACCTGCCGTTCAGCTCGCCGGCCCAGCCGTTGGCCTGGTTCAGCCCGACCAGCACCACGCACTCGACCGGCCCGCCGTCGCCGGACCAGCCCAGCGCGTCCGCCACCGCCGCGACGCCGCCGGGCAGCAGCGCGCGTACCGTCTCGGCTCGTGCCGCCAGGTCCGCGGCGCGGTCGCGGAGCCCGTCCAGGGTGGCGGCCACGCCCGCGGCGTCGGACCAGTCGCCGTCGCGGCGCAGCGCCCGGACCACGTCCGGATGACCGGCCAGATACCGGGAGGACCACGGTTCCGGCGGCGCGGACCGCTCGGCGCAGGCCAGGAAGTCGGGCACCAGGTCACGGACGCGCAGCAGGTCGGTGGGCGGCATCCGCCCGATACTGCCCGGCCGTGGCCCGCCGGGCAACACCGCGACGGTACGGGGGCAGCTCCGCATCTGAAGGAAGTCTTCAGCATTGAGCCCGTCGATGCAAGCTATCGACATAGACGAACGTCACGCTATAGGGTGCGGCGAACCGGCGACGTGAGCCCCGTCGCCCCGTGTAGTGGACGAGGAGTGCCTGTGACGATTCGGAGACCCTCGCGTCGGGTGAGCCACCTGCTCGGCGGCGCCATGATCCTCATGATCGGCCTGACCGGCCAGCCGGCCCAGGCCGCGCCTGCGCACGGCGCGCAGCCGCTCGCCGCGGCCTTCGACCGGGCCGCCGCCGACTCCGACGTGCCGCGCGACGTGCTCGCCGCGCTCGGCTACGCCGAGACCCGCCTGGACGGCCACGGCGGCGAGCCCAGCGTCTCCGGCGGCTACGGCGTGATGCACCTGACCAGCAACCCGAAGGTACGGACCCTCGACGAGGCCGCGCGCCGGACCCGGCTGGACCGCGCCGACCTGCGTACCCGGGACGCGGCGAACGTGGCCGGCGCGGCGGCGGTGCTGCGCTCCTACGCCGACGAGGCCGGGCTCACCGCGGCGCAGCGCGACGACGTCAACCAGTGGTACGGCCCGATCGCCCGCTACGGCGGCTCGGCGGACGCGGCCACCGCCCGGCTGTACGCCGACTCCGTGTACGACCTGCTCGCCAGGGGCTTCATCGCCACCACGGCCGGCGGCGAGGTCAGCGTGGACGGCCGTCCGGTCGCGCCGCAGCGGGGCCGGTACACCGACGTGGCGCCGCTGGGCACCGGCGACTTCGGCACCCTGAGCACCGACTACGGCCCGGCGGCCTGGGTGCCGGCCAACTCGTCCAACTACACGGTCTCCAGCCGCGAGTCGGCGTACCCGATCAACTACATCGTCATCCACACCATGCAGGGCAGCTACGCCGGCTCGATCAGCTGGTTCCAGAACGCCGCCGCCGGCACCAGCGCGCACTACCTGCTCCGCTCCTCCGACGGCGCGGTGACCCAGATGGTGCGCGACAAGGACATCGCCTGGCACGCCGGCAACTGGACCTACAACACCCAGTCGATCGGCATCGAGCACGAGGGGTACGTCGACAACGCCTCCTGGTACACCGACGCGATGTACCGGTCGTCGGCGGCGCTGACCCGGTACCTGTGCGACAAGTACGGCATCCCGAAGACCCGCACCAACATCATCGGGCACAACCAGGTGCCGGGTGCCACGCACACCGACCCGGGTCCGAACTGGAACTGGACCTACTACATGCAGCTCGTCACCGGCGGCACCACGCCCCCGCCGACCGCGTGGTCGACGATCGTGGACAACACCACCGCCGGGCGGTTCACCGCGAGCGCCAACTGGAGCACCTCGACGTACTCGGCGCAGCGCTACGGCGCCGACTACCGGTACGCCAACCCCGTCGCGGCCAGCGACACCGCCTGGTACAAGGTGAACATCCCGGCGACCGCCACCTACCGGGTGGAGGTCTGGTATCCGGCCGTGGCCGGCTACAACACCTCCACGCCGTACATCGTCGCGACCACCAGCGGCAACCAGACGGTCTCGGTGAACCAGAGCGCCAACGGCGGTGCGTGGCGGTCGCTGGGCACCTTCACCCTGGCCGCCGGTGACGCCAACAAGGTGGGTGTCAGCAGGTGGTCCGGCAGCACCGGGTACGTGATCGCCGACGCCATCCGCGTCACCCGCGTCTAGCTCGCTGCGCCGGAGGCGCGCCCGGCCCGGTCAGCTCACGTTGGCCGGGCCGAGCACGCTCTTCAGGTCACCCATCAGCGCGGTGGTCGGCGCGACCCGGAACGGGCCGAGGCGCAGCGTGGTGACCTTGCCGCCGTTGAGCAGCTTGACGTGCACCTCGGTGTCGCCGGGGTGCAGCACGAGCGTCTCCTTGAGCCGTTCCACGAGCGGCGGCGTGCACCTGTGCACCGGGATGGTCAGCGTGACCGGCTTGTTCGCCGGGTTGCTGGTGACGTCCGGCATGGACATGTCCATCGCCATGATGCGCGGGGTGTCGTCGCGCCGGTCGACCCGGCCCTTGACCACCACGATGGCGTCCTCGGCGATGTACTGCCCGATCACCTCGTACGTGTTCGGGAAGAACAGCGTCTCCACGCCGCCGGCGAGGTCTTCCAGCGTCGCCGACGCCCAGGCCCGGCCCTGCTTGGTGACCCGGCGCTGCACGCCGGAGAGGATGCCGGCCAGGGTGACCACCGCACCGTCGGGCACCGTGCCCTCCTCGGACAGCGCGGCGATAGTGGTGTCCGCAGCAGCGCCGAGCACGTGTTCCAGGCCGAACAGCGGGTGGTCGGAGACGTACAGGCCGAGCATCTCGCGCTCGAACGCGAGCTTGTCGCGCTTGTCCCACTCCCCCTCGCCGATGACCGGCATGACCGTGGTGGTGCCGCCGGTCTCCGCCTCGCCGAAGCCGGCGCCGAACAGGTCGTACTGGCCGACCGCCTCCTTGCGCTTGACGTCGGCGTACGCGTCGATGGCGTCGGCGTGCACTGCGAGCAGGCCCTTGCGCGGGTGGCCGAGCGCGTCGAACGCACCGGCCTTGATCAGCGATTCGATCGTCTTCTTGTTGCAGACCACGGCGTCGACCTTGGACAGGAAGTCGTAGAAGTCGGTGTAGTCGCCCTTCTCCTCACGGCACCGCATGATCGAGGCGACCACGTTCGCGCCGACGTTGCGTACCGCGCCGAGACCGAAGCGGATCTCCTTGCCGACCGGCGTGAACGGCCCGGCCGAGGTGTTGACGTCCGGCGGGAGCACCTGGATGCGCATCCGGCGGCACTCGGACAGGTACATGGCCATCTTGTCCTTGTCGTCACCGACGGAGGTGAGCAAGGCGGCCATGTACTCGGCCGGGTAGTGCGCCTTGAGGTATGCGGTCCAGTAGGAGACCAGGCCGTACGCGGCGGAGTGGGCCTTGTTGAACGCGTAGCCGGCGAACGGCACCAGCACGTCCCACACGGCCTGGATGGCCTCGTCGGAGTAGCCGCGCTCGCGGCAGCCGTCCCGGAACGGGATGAACTCCTTGTCGAGGATCTCCTTCTTCTTCTTACCCATCGCCCGGCGCAGCAGGTCGGCCTGGCCGAGCGTGTAGCCGGCGAGGATCTGCGCGGCGCGCTGCACCTGCTCCTGGTAGACGATCAGGCCGTACGTGGGCGCGAGGATCTCGCGTAGCGGCTCCTCCAGCTCCGGGTGGATCGGGGTGATCTCCTGGAGGCCGTTCTTGCGCAGCGCGTAGTTGGTGTGCGAGTCCACGCCCATCGGGCCGGGCCGGTAGAGCGCCAGGACGGCGGAGATGTCCTCGAAGTTGTCCGGCTTCATCAGCCGCAGCAGCGAGCGCATCGGCCCGCCGTCGAGCTGGAACACGCCGAGCGTGTCACCGCGGGCCAGCAGTTCGTACGCCGGCTTGTCATCAAGCGGCAGGCCGAGCAGGTCCAGCTCCCGGCCGTGGTTGAGCTGGATGTTCTTCACCGCGTCGTCGATGATCGTCAGGTTCCGCAGGCCGAGGAAGTCCATCTTCAGCAGCCCGAGCGACTCGCAGGTCGGGTAGTCGAACTGCGTGATGATGACGCCGTCGGAGTCGCGCCGCATCAGCGGGATGTGCTCGATGATCGGCTCGGCGGACATGATGACGCCGGCGGCGTGCACACCGGTCTGCCGGATCAGGCCCTCGATGCCCTTGGCGGTCTCGATGACCTTCTTGACGTCCGGGTCGGACTCGTAGAGGCCGCGGATCTCGCCCGCCTCGGCGTAGCGGGGGTGCTTCGGGTCGAAGATGCCGGACAGCGGGATGTCCTTGCCCATCACCGCCGGGGGCATGGCCTTGGTGATCCGGTCGCCGACCGCGTACGGGAAGCCGAGCACGCGGGCCGAGTCCTTGATCGCGGCCTTCGCCTTGATCGTGCCGAACGTGGCGATCTGCGCGACCTTGTCCTCGCCCCACTTGTCGGTCACGTACTTGATGACCTCGCCGCGCCGGCGCTCGTCGAAGTCGATGTCGACATCCGGCATGGAGACGCGCTCGGGGTTGAGGAACCGCTCGAAGATCAGGCCGTGCGGGATCGGGTCGAGGTCGGTGATGCCCAGCGCGTACGCCACGAGCGAGCCGGCCGCCGAGCCACGCCCCGGGCCGACCGCGATGCCCTGGCTCTTGGCCCACTGGATGAAGTCGGCGACCACGAGGAAGTACGACGGGAAGCCCATCTGGATGATGACGCCCAGCTCGTACTCGGCCTGGACGACGTGGCCCTCGGGGATGCCGTTGGGGAAGCGGCGCTTGAGCCCGGCGAAGGTCTCCTTGCGGAACCAGGACTCCTCGGTCTCACCCTCGGGGATCGGGAACCGCGGCATCAGGTTGTGGAACGTGAACATGCCGGCCGGGTCGACCTTCTCGGCCACCAGCAGCGTGTTGCGGCAGCCCTGCTGCCACAGCTCGGAGGAGTCGACGGCGCGCATCTGGTCGGCGGACTTGACGAAGTAGCCGCCGCCCTCGAACCGGAACCGGTTCGGGTCGGCCACGTTGCTGCCGGTCTGTACGCAGAGCAGCACGTCGTGCGCCTCGGCCTGCGCCTCGTGGGTGTAGTGCGAGTCGTTCGTGACCACCGGCGGGATGTCGAGCTTGCGGGCGATCTCGGTGAGCCCGTCGCGGACCCGGCGCTCGATGTCGAGGCCGTGGTCCATGATCTCCAGGAAGTAGTTGTCCTTGCCGAAGATGTCCTGGTACGCGGCGGCGACCTTGAGCGCCTCGTCGAACTGGCCCAGCCGCAGGCGGGTCTGCACCGCGCCGGAGGGGCAGCCGGTGGTGGCCATGATGCCCTCGGCGTGCTCGGCGATCAGCTCCATGTCCATCCGGGGCCACTTGACGTAGTGGCCCTCCATGGAGGCGCGGGAGTTGAGCTTGAACAGGTTGTGCAGGCCGTCGCGGTTCTTGGCCCACATGGTCATGTGGGTGATCGCGCCGTTGCCGGAGACGTCGTCGCTCTTCTGCTCGGGGCGCCCCCACTTCACCCGGGCCTTGTGGAAGCGCGACTCCGGTGCGACGTACGCCTCGACGCCGAGGATGGGCTTGACCCCGGCGTCCATGGCCTGCTTGTAGAAGTCGTTCGCGCCGTGCATGTTGCCGTGGTCGGTGATCGCCACCGCCGGCATGCCGAGCCGCGCCGCCTCGGCGAAGAGGTCCTTGAGCCGGGCCGCCCCGTCGAGCATCGAGTACTCGGTGTGTACGTGCAGATGCGCGAACGAATCGCCCATGCGTGGCGCCCCCCGGGTTGTGGATCAAGCTGCGTCGGAGTCGACCGACCCACCCTACCGAGGTGATCTCGCGGGCTCCACCGTCCACACCGAGGGTGGTCCGGGTCTCTCCGACCGGCCGGTGTGCGGCACGCGATGTCCCTGCCTGTTGCAATGGTGTGTGGCACACAGTATCGTGTTGGGCATGGTCAGCGAAGAGGTCCTCCGGACCCATCTCCAGGAGCTACGACGCGGCACTGTCGTGGTGGCCAGCCTGGTCGCCCTGCGCCGCCCCGACTACGGATACGCCCTGCTGCAACGGCTGGCCGCGCACGGCTTCGCGGTCGACGCCAACACGCTCTACCCGCTGCTGCGCCGGCTGGAGGACCAGGGCCTGCTGACCAGCGAGTGGAACACCGAGGAGAGCCGGCCGCGCAAGTTCTACCGGACCAGCGACGACGGCCAAGACCTCCTGAACCGCCTGCTCGACGACATGACCGCGGTGCGGACGTCCGTCACCGAACTGATCGAAGGAGCGGAACGATGAGTTCCCTGACCGACCGTTACGTCGCCGCCACGATGCGGGCCGTGCCCGCCCAGCGCCGCCTGGAACTCGCCGAGGAACTGCGCGGCTCCATCGCCGACATGATCGACGACCGGACCTCGGGCGGGCAGGACCACGCCTCCGCCGAACGCGAGGTGCTCACCGAGCTCGGCCACCCGGAGAAGCTCGCGGCCCGCTACAGCGACCGCACCCTGCAACTCATCGGCCCGCGCTACTACCTGACCTGGTGGCGGCTGCTGCGGCTGCTGCTCACCTGGATCCCGGCGATCGTCGGCGCGCTCTCCGGCGTCACGAAGGCGCTCGTCGACGGCGAGCCGGGCGCGGCGATCGGCACGGCGGTCGTGGCCGCGATGCAGACCGCGGTGCAGATCGCGTTCTGGGTCACGCTGGTGTTCGCCGTGCTGGAACGCACCCGAACCCCGCTCGGCCTGCCCGAGTGGACCGTCGACCAGCTCCCCGAGGAGACCCGGGAACGGCAGATCAGCCACTCCGACAGCATCGCCTCCGTGGTGTTCCTGCTCGCCACCATCGGCCTCCTGGTCGGCCAGCACTTCCAGCGCTGGACCACCGACGACGGCACCCGGCTGCCGGCACTCGACCCGGCGCTCTGGAGCTTCTGGCTGCCGGCCCTGATCGTGGTGCTGCTGGCCACCGTCGGCCTGGAGATCGCCAAGTACCGCTCCGGCCGGTGGACCTGGCCGCTGGTGGCGGTCAACGCGGTGCTCAACGTGGCGTTCGCCGCCCCGGTGCTCTGGCTGCTCGCCAACGACCGGCTGCTCAACCCGGAGCTGGTCGAGCGGTTCGCCTGGCTGCGCGACGGCGGGACCGTCGAGTTCGCCCGGGTGGCGGGCGCGGTGGTCGTGCTGGTCGCGATCTGGGACGTGGTCGACAGCGCGGTCAAGGCCCGCCGCGCCGCCTGAAGCCCCGCCCGGCCCGGCACGCCCCGTCGAGGGCGTGCCGGGCCCTTTCGGGTACGCGGACAGTCAGGCCGCCGCGCGCCACTCCCGGGCCAGCAGCGCGTAGACCACCTCGTCGGTCCACTCCCCCTTGACGAACTCGTTCTCCCGCAGGTGCGCCTCCCGGCGCATGCCCAGCCGTTCCAGCACCCGGGCCGACGCGGTGTTGCGCGCGTCCAGCCGGCCCACGATCCGGTGCAGCCCGAGCCCGTCGAAGCCGATCCGCAGCAGCTCCCGGGCCGCCTCGGTGACGTACCCGCGGCCGGTGTGCGCGGGGTGCGCCACGTACCCGATCTCGCCCTGCCGGTGCTCCCCGCTGGTCCAGCTCAGCAGCACGTCGCCGAGGAAATCCCCGGTGTCCACCAGCGTCACCGCCAGGTTGAGCACGTCGCCGGGGGCGCGCAGCGCGGTCCGCCGGACCAGCCGGTCGATCGCGGCTCGAGCGGCGGCGTCGTCGTACGGCCCGTGGTAGAGGTAGCGGGTCACCTCCGGGCGGCCCCGGTAGTCCCGGACCACGGCGAGGTCCTCGGCGGTGAAGGCGCGCAGCAGCAGGCGCTCGGTACGTAACGGCAGATCGGGCACGAACACCCCGGCAGGCTACGTCCCGGCTGTCGTCCGGCCCACCCGTTTACGCCCCGGGCACCGCATCGGCGGCAGCGGTGGCATGGTCGTACGGTGAGCACCGCACCCACCACCGCCTGGCGCCGGCCGGCTCCCACAGCCTCGCAGTTGCGCGCCGACCTCTGGGTCGGGCTCGCGGTCACCGTGCTGGCCCTGTTCGAGCTGACGCTGGCGCACAGCACCGGGGCCTTCCTGCTCGGGCCACCGCCGAGCGTCGCCGAGCAGATCTGGTGGACCGTGGCGGTGACCGCTCCGCTGGCCGTACGCCGGCGGTGGCCCGCCACCGTCGCCGTGCTCGTCTCGATCGCCTTCGTCGCGGGGCAGGCGCGGGCGGTCCCGCTCGCCCAGCTCCCGTCGGGCGCGCTGTTCGCCGCCCTCTTCACGCTCGGCGCGTGGGGCACCGACCGGCGGCTGGCCGGGCGGCTGCGGGCCGGCATCATCGTGGCGATGTTCGGCTGGCTCGCGCTGTCCCTCGCGCTGCGGGCCGACCAGATCACCGCCGCCTCCTTCGCCGACGCCGCCGGCCCGGTGCCGCCGGTGCTCGCCGCCGTCGTGAACGGCGTGCTCTACAACGTGCTGTTCTTCGGGTTCGCCTACTACTCCGGGCAGACCGCCTGGGTGGCCGCGCGCCGCAGGCACGAACTGCGCGAGCAGGCCGAGCAACTGCGCCGGTCACAGGTCGAGGCGCGCGAGCGCGCGGTGATGGGCGAGCGGGTCCGCATCGCCCGCGAACTGCACGACGTGGTCGCCCACCACGTGTCGGTGATGGGCGTTCAGGCCGCCGCGTGCCGGCGCGTGTTCGACAGGGACCGGGACAAGGCGCGTACCGCCCTGGCCGCGATCGAGGAGACGGCCCGCACCTCGGTCGACGAGCTGCGCCGGATGCTCGGCGTGCTGCGCGACCCGGACGCCGCTGCCGGCGCGGCCACCGCGCCGGAGGACACCGCCGGCATCGACGAGGTCCGCGCGCTCGTCGACCGGGCCCGGGAGACCGGCCTGCGGGCCGACGTCGGGGTGTACGGGGAACCGGTGCCGCTGCCGCGCTCGGTGTCGCAGGCGGCGTACCGGATCGTGCAGGAGGCGGTGACGAACGTGGTCAAGCACGCCCACGCCACCACGCTGGACGTGCGGATCCGCTATCTGGCGAGGGACCTGGAGATCGACGTGAGCGACGACGGACACGGCGCCGTGCCGGCTGCCGGGGCCGGGCTCGGCCTGATCGGCATGCGGGAGCGGGTCGCCGCGCACGGCGGTGAGGTGGAGGCCGGGCCACGTCCCGGCGGCGGGTTCCGGGTCCGGGCCCGCATGCCGCTGCCGGTCGAGGCCACCGGGCGGGCGGCGTGACCGCCCCGGTGCGGGTGCTGCTCGTCGACGACCAGCACCTGGTCCGGACCGGTTTCCGGGTGATCCTGGAGGTCGAGGACGACATCGAGGTGGTCGGCGAGGCCGCCGACGGGCAGCGCGCCGTGTCGATGGCGGCCGCGCTGCGTCCGGACGTGGTGCTGATGGACGTGGAGATGCCGGTGCTCGACGGGCTGGAGGCCACCCGCCGGATCACCGCCGACGCGACGCCGGGCGGCCCGGCGGTGCTGATCCTCACCACGTTCGACCACGACGACTACCTGTTCGCCGCGCTGCGCGCCGGGGCGAGCGGCTTCCTGCTCAAGAACGGCACCCCGGAGGACCTGATCGAGGCGGTCCGGGTGGTGGCGCGCGGCGAGGGACTGATCGCGCCGGCGCTCACCCGGCGGGTGATCTCCACGTTCGCCCGGCCCGGCGCGGTGCCGCCGGACCCGCGGCACGACGCGGCCACCGCGGACCTGACGCCGCGCGAGCGGGAGGTGCTGGAACTGGTGGCGCGCGGGGCCAGCAACGCCGAGATCGCGGACGTGCTGCACGTCGGCGAGGCGACGGTGAAGACCCACGTCAGCCGCGTACTGGCCAAGCTCGGGCTGCGCGACCGGGTGCAGGCGGTGGTGTTCGCGTACGAGCACGGGGTGGTCCGGCCCGGCGGATGAGGCCCGTCCGCCGTGCGACGGACCCGATGATCGCTCCGTGGTGGGACGACGGGAACGACGGCCGGCCGTAGCGTCGGGATCATGACCAGCGTGCTCCGCCTCGACGGCGTCGACCGCAGCTTCGGCGGCCGTCAGGTGCTCAAAGACGTCTCCTTCGACGTGACCGCCGGGCGCATGACCGGATTCGTCGGCGGCAACGGCGCCGGCAAGACCACCACCATGCGGATCGTCCTCGGCGTGCTCGCCCCCGACGCCGGGCAGGTGACGTGGCGGGGGCGACCGCTCACCCGCGAGGCCCGCGCCCGGTTCGGCTACATGCCCGAGGAACGCGGCCTCTACCCGAAGATGACACCCCGCGAACAGGTGGTCCACCTCGGCCGCCTGTACGGGCTGGACGCCGCCGGGGCGCGCCGGCGTACCGACGCGCTGCTGGAGCGGGTCGGTCTCGGCGAGCGGGCCGACGACCTGCTGGAGACGCTGTCGCTCGGTAACCAGCAGCGGGCGCAGATCGCCGCCGCGCTGGTGCACGACCCGGAGGTGCTGATCCTGGACGAGCCGTTCTCCGGGCTCGACCCGCTCGCCGTCGACATGGTGGTCGCCGTGCTGCGGGAACGCGCCGCCGCCGGAGCGCCGGTGCTGTTCTCCAGTCACCAGCTCGACGTGGTGGAGCGGCTCTGCGACGACCTGGTGCTCATCGCGGGCGGCACGATCCGGGCCGCCGGCGCCCGCGAGGAGCTGCGCGCCGCGTACACGCTGCCCCGGTTCTCGCTCGTGGTGGACGGCGACGCCGGCTGGCTGCGCGACCAGCCCGGCGTGCGGCTGGTCGACCTCGACGGCGCGCGCGCCGTGTTCGAGGTGGACCCGCCCGCCGACGACCAGTCGGTGCTGCGCGCGGCGCTGGACCGCGGCCCGGTGCGCGCGTTCGGCCCGGTCACCCCGTCCCTCGCCGAGATCTTCCGAGAGGTCAACCAGTGAACACGTTCCAGGCCACCAGGCTGGTCGCGGCCCGCGAGATCAAGGTCAAGGTCCGCGACAAGACGTTCCTCTACAGCACGCTGATCTTCCTGCTGCTCGCCGTCGTCGCCACAGTCGTGCCGGCGTTGATGAGCAGCGGTCCGTCCACTGTGGCGGTGACCGCGGCCGGCGCCGAACCGCTGCGCGCGGCCGGGCTGGACGTCATGCTCGTCGCCGACGACGGCGCCGCCGAACAGGCGGTACGCGACGGCGACGCGGACGCCGCGGTGGTGGCCGGTCCGCTGGTGGTCGCCGACGAGCGGGCCCCGGACGACGTGGTCGCCGCGCTCAGCGCGGCCCCGCAGGTGAAGCTGCTGGACCCGGACGCGGTGGATCCGTTCGTCGCGTACCTGGTGCCGTTCGCCTTCGCGTTCGTCTTCTTCTTCATGTCCCAGACGTTCGGGTTGCAGATCGCGCAGAGCGTCACCGAGGAGAAGCAGACCCGGATCGTGGAGATCCTGGTCGCCGCCGTGCCGGCCCGGGCACTGCTGGCCGGCAAGATCCTCGCCGCGGGCGCGCTGGCGCTCGGGCAGATCACGCTGATCGCGGCAGTCGCGCTGATCGGGATGCGCCTGACCGACGGCGGTGACCTGCTGGGCCTGATCGCGCCCGCAATCGGCTGGTTCGTACCGTTCTTCCTGTGCGGCTTCCTGCTGCTGGCGGCCATGTGGGCGGCCGCCGGTGCGCTGGTGAACCGGCAGGAGGACATCGCCGGGGCGTCCACCCCGGTGCAGCTCGCGGTGATGGCGCCGTTCTTCGCGGTGGTGTTCCTGCACGACAACGCCACCGCGATGCGGATCCTGTCGTACCTGCCGATCTCCGCGCCCACAGCGATGCCGGTACGGCTGTTCACCGGTGACGCGGCGGCGTGGGAGCCGTTCGTGTCGCTGGCGCTGCTGCTGCTCGCGGCGGCCGGCTTCCTGCTCGCCGGGGCCCGGGTCTACGAGGGCTCGCTGCTGCGCACCAACGGCCGGACCTCGGTACGGGCGGCGTGGCGGCAGCGGGAGCCGATCGGCTGACCGGGCGAGACGCCGAGCGCCGGCCACCCCGGGATCCGGGGGCCGGCGCTCGGCACGTCGGGCGGGTCAGCCGACGGCGGCCATGACCTCGTCGGAGACGTCGAAGTTGGCGTAGACGTTCTGCACGTCGTCGCAGTCCTCCAGCACGTCGATCAGCTTGAAGATCTTGCGCGCGCCCTCCTCGTCCAGCGGCACGTTCACGCTGGGGATGAGGGAGGACTCGGCCGACTCGTACTCGATGCCGGCGTCCTGCAGCGCGGTGCGGACCGCGATCAGGTCACCCGGCTCGGAGACCACCTCGTACGCCTCACCGAGGTCGTTGACCTCCTCCGCGCCCGCGTCGAGCACGGCCATCATCACGTCGTCCTCGCTGGTGTCGCCCTTGGGGACGATCACCACGCCCTTGCGGGAGAACATGTACGACACCGAACCCGCGTCGGCCAGCGAGCCGCCGTTGCGGGTCAGCGCGGTGCGCACCTCGGTGGCGGCACGGTTGCGGTTGTCGGTGAGGCACTCGATCAGCATCGCCACGCCGTTCGGGCCGTAACCCTCGTACATGATCGTCTGCCAGTCGGCGCCGCCGGCCTCCAGGCCGGAGCCGCGCTTGACCGCGCGGTCGATGTTGTCGTTCGGGACCGAGTTCTTCTTCGCCTTCTGGATGGCGTCGTAGAGAGTCGGGTTACCGGCCGGGTCACCGCCGCCGGTACGGGCGGCCACCTCGACGTTCTTGATCAGCTTGGCGAACATCTTGCCGCGCTTGGCGTCGATGACCGCCTTCTTGTGCTTGGTCGTCGCCCACTTTGAGTGGCCGGACATCTGTTACCTCCGTTGCTACCCGCCGTCTGCATCGACCGCACCGCACACGCCCCGCTCCCCCACCGGCGCACGTCGAGGTGCTGTGATCTTCGCTGGGAGCCGCGGCGGGCTGATGGCCCTGCCGAATCTCGGCAATCCTACCGGCGGCGGGCGGGTCACTGTCACGCGCCGCACGGCACCGGCCCGTCCCAGCCCACCCGAACCGGTACAACCAGGGACGGACCGGCCGCTCAGGAGGCGGCCCGGACCAGCTCCACGAAGTGCCGGTGCAGCCGCAGGTCGCCGGTCAGCTCGGGGTGGAACGACGTGGCCAGCAGGTTGCCCTGCCGCACCGCGACGATCCGGCCCGCGGCCGGGCCCCCGGTCACCCGGCCGAGCACGTCGACGTCCGGGCCGACCCGCTCCACCCAGGGCGCCCTGATGAACACCGCGTGGAACGGGCCGCCGTCGACGCCGGTGATCGACACCGGCGCCTCGAACGAGTCGACCTGGCGGCCGAACGCGTTGCGCCGCACCGTCATGTCGACGCCGGCGAAGCCGCGCTGGTCGGGGCGGCCGTCCAGCACCTCGGCGGCCAGCATGATCAGGCCGGCGCAGGAGCCGTAGACCGGCATGCCGGCGGCGATCCGCTTGTCGATCGGCTCGCGCATCTCGAAGATGTCCACCAGCTTGCTGATCGTCGTGGACTCACCGCCGGGCACCACCAGGCCGTCGACCGCGTCCAGCTCACCCGGGCGCCGCACCGGCCGGGCGTCGGCGCCCGCGCCGGTCAGCGCCGCGACGTGCTCGCGTACGTCGCCCTGGAGGGCGAGCACGCCGATCACCGGTACGGTCACGCCCGGCTCACCAGCCGCGCTCGGCGAGGCGGTGCGGCTGCGGGATCTCGTCGACGTTGATGCCGACCATCGCCTCGCCCAGCCCGCGGGAGACCTTGGCGAGCACGTCCGGGTCGTCGTGGAACGTGGTCGCCTTGACGATCGCGGCGGCCCGCTGGGCCGGGTTGCCGGACTTGAAGATGCCGGAACCGACGAAGACGCCCTCGGCGCCGAGCTGCATCATCATGGCCGCGTCGGCGGGGGTCGCGATGCCACCCGCGGTGAACAGCACGACCGGCAGCTTGCCCTGCTCGGCGACCTCCTTGACCAGCTCGTACGGGGCCTGCAACTCCTTGGCCGCGACGTACAGCTCGTCGGAGGGCAGCGTCTGGAGCCGGCGGATCTCCTGCCGGATCTTCCGCATGTGGGTGGTGGCGTTGGAGACGTCACCGGTGCCCGCCTCGCCCTTCGAGCGGATCATGGCGGCGCCCTCGGTGATCCGGCGCAGCGCCTCGCCCAGGTTCGTCGCCCCGCACACGAACGGGACGGTGAACGCCCACTTGTCGATGTGGTTGGCGTAGTCGGCCGGGGTGAGCACCTCGGACTCGTCGACGTAGTCGACGCCGAGCGCCTGGAGGATCCGCGCCTCGACGAAGTGGCCGATGCGGGCCTTTGCCATCACCGGGATCGACACGGCGGAGATGATGCCGTCGATCATGTCCGGGTCGCTCATCCGGGACACGCCGCCCTGCGCGCGGATGTCGGCCGGTACGCGCTCCAGGGCCATCACGGCCACCGCGCCGGCGTCCTCGGCGATCTTCGCCTGCTCGGGGGTGACCACGTCCATGATCACACCGCCCTTGAGCATCTCGGCCATGCCGCGCTTGACGCGGGCGGTGCCGACGGCGGTGGCGGGGGTCGGGGCTGCGGATTCAGACACGGGACATCGCTCCTCGGCGTGCTCGGGAGGTGACTGCGCAGGAATGCTACGACCGGCGCGACGCCGGTCCGAGCGCCAATCGAACCCCCGGTGGCCTGCCGTGTGGCCCCCGTCACGGCCGGTGCGTCAGCCGGTGGTCACGTCCGCGTGCGACGCCAGCGTCGGGTCGTCGATGTCGAAGTAACGCGGCCACTCCCGCCCGCGTCCCATCCGGAACAGCCGCACCACCGGACGCCCCCGCGCCGAACGGGCGTCCCGGACCAGGTCGGTGTGCACCTGCCGGGCCAGCGCCAGCCGCCGGCTCGCCGCGATCACCGCCGCGCAGGCCGCGTCGTCCGGGTCCAGCCGCACCGCCCGCAACTGCCGGGTCAGGTCGTTCTCGGCCGCCTCGCGCTCCTCCGGAGCGGCGTCCAGCGCGATCCGGGCGGCGGCGTACAGCTCCACGCCGTACCGCTGCTCGGCCAGGACCGCGGCGGCGGCCGCGCGGCGCAGCAGGTGCGCGTCCAGCGCGCGGGCCGCCGAGTCCGCGCGGACCTGCAGCCGCTGCACACGGCCGGAGGTCCAGATCAGGTACGCCGAGAGCAGCCCGAGCACCGCGACCGCGCCCACCACCCACCACATGCCCGGCATCGTAGTGCTGCTCCTCATCCCGGCCGGCCGGCGCTCGCACCGGCAGACGCGCTCGTCACAGCGGCCGCAGCGGCCACAGCGGTCAGCCCAGTCCCGCCCACTCCTGGTCCATGACCCGGCCGTCGGTGGCCTCGATCGCGGCTGCGTATACCTCCAGAACGCGGCGGGCAACCACGGGCCAGTCGAAATTCGCCACCACCTGGTCGCCGCAGGCGGTGAGCCCGGCGCGGCGGCCGTCGTCGTCGAGCAGCTCGGACAGCGCGGCCGCCAGCGCCGTCGCGTCGCCGGTGGGGAACAGCCGCCCGGCCCGTCCGCCGTCGAGCACCCGGCGGAACGCGTCCAGGTCGCTGGCGACCACGGTGGCCCCGGCGGCGAGCGCCTCGGTGAGGATCATCCCGAAGGACTCCCCTCCGGTGTTCGGTGCGACGTAGAGGTGCACGCTGCGCAGCATGCGTGCCTTGTCCGCCTCGGAGACCAGGCCGAGGAACGTGACCCGGTCGCGCAGCCCGGCCGGGAACCGCCCATACAGCTCGTCGGCGTCGCCCGGCCCGGCGACCAGCAGACGCAGCCCGGGGCGGTGCGGCGCCAGCGCGACGAACGCGTCCCGCAGGATCGGGAAGCCCTTGCGCGGCTCGGTGAAGCGGCCCAGGAACCCCAGCGTGCCGCCGGTGCCCGGGGCGCACTCCCCCGGCCAGCCCGGCAGCGGCGGCACCCCGGCGAACTTCGCCACCGCCACCCCGTTCGGGATCTCCACCGCGCCGCCGTCCATGTGCTCGACCTGCACCTTGCGGGCCAGCGCGCTGACCGCGATCCGGGCGGTGATCCGCTCCAGCACGATCTGGAGCACGCCCTGCGCGGCCGACATCACCCGGGAGCGGGTCATCGCGGTGTGGAACGTGGCCACCACCGGGCCGCGGGCGCAGAGCACCGCCAGCATCGACAGGCTCGGCGTGAGCGGCTCGTGCACGTGCAGCACGTCGAAGTCGCCGCGGGTGATCCAGCGCCGCACCCGGGCGGTGGAGACCGGGCCGAAGGCGATCCGGGCCACCGACCCGTTGTACGGCAGCGGCACCGCCCGCCCGGCCGACACCACGTACGGCGGCAGCGCCGATTCCTCGTCGGCGGGCGCCAGGACGCTCACCTCGTGGCCGAGCCCGAGCAGCGCCTCGGCCAGGTCCATGACGTGGTTCTGCACGCCGCCCGGCACGTCGAACGAGTACGGGCACACGATGCCGATACGCACTGCGCCCCCCCTAGACCGTCCCGGTGGTGGCCGGTGGCCGCGGCGACGTGGGCGTACCGTCCCGGTCCTGGTCCAGCCACATCCGCTGCAACATGTGCCAGTCTTGCGGATGCCGGGCGATGCCCGCCGCCAGACCGTCGGCAATCCGCTGCGTCACCGCGCGCACCCGCTCGTCGAGCGGGGCGCTGTCCGGGTCCGGCAGCGGCAGCGGGCCGTCGATGGACGCGCACGCCGCGTCCGGTTCGTACCACATCGAGGCCACGTAGAGCGGGGCGCCGGTGCGGATGGCCAGCAGCGCCGGCCCGGCCGGCATCCGGGTCCGGCCGCCGAAGAAGTCCACCTCCACGCCCCGGGCGGACAGGTCCCGGTCGGCGAGCAGGGGCACCACGTAACCGGCACGCAGCCGGTCCACCAGCACGTCGAACGCCGGACGCGGGCCACCGCGGTTGGGCAGGATCTCCATCCCCAGCCCCTCCCGGAACCCGACGAACCGCTCGTAGACGCCGTCCGGGAGCCGCTCCGCCACCGTGGTCATCGGCCAGCCGGTGGCCGCCACCCAGGCGCCCGCGGCGTCCCAGTTGCCGGCGTGCGGCAGCGCCACCACGGCGCCCCGCCCGGCCGCCACGTCGGCGGCGAGCAGTTCCTGCCCGTCCAGGCGGAACCCGGCGAGGATCTCCGCCCGGCTCAGGCCGGGCAGCCGGAACGCCTCCATCCAGTACCGGGCGTACGAGCGCAGCCCGTCGCGCACCAGCACGTCCAGCTCCGCGTCGGACATCTGCGGGCCGACCACCCGGCGCAGGTTGGCGCGCAGTCGACGCGTACCCCCGCCGTCCTTGCGGTGGGCGCGGTCGGCACCCGCCCGGAAGGCCGCGGCCGCGACGGGCCGGGGCAGCGCCCGGATCAGGCGCCAGCCCGCGACGAAGCCCGCCTCGGTGAGATTCACTCGACGCCGACCTGCTGGGCCTGGCGGTACACGTGGGCCATCCGCTGCCCCACTGTGAAGATCGAGACGGCGGCGAGCAGCCAGAGCGCGATCTCCAGCGCGGGACGCACGCCGACGCCGGTGAGCAGGCCGCCGACGCCGACGATGAGCAGCCGCTCGGTGCGTTCGGCGATGCCCACGTTGCAGGTCATCCCGAGCCCCTCGGCGCGGGCCTTGACGTAGGAGACCAGACCACCGGCGGCCAGGCAGATCAGCGCCGCCGCCACGCCCGAGTAGTCGTGCTCGGTGGCCAGCCAGTACGCGACCGCGCCGAACACCGCGCTGTCGGCGATCCGGTCCATGCTCGAGTCGAGGAACGCCCCGAACCGGGTGGACCCGCCGCTCATCCGCGCCATCGTGCCGTCGAGCAGGTCGGTGAGGGCGAAGACCGTGACGATCAGCGCACCGGCGACCAGATGGCCGCGCGCGCCGAAGCCGAGCGCGCCGACGAGCACGCCGGCGGTACCGGTCACGGTGACCGCATTGGGGGACACGCCCGCACGCAGCAGCGCGCGGGCGACCGGCTCCACGACGCGGGTCATGCCCGCGCGGGCCGTCACTTGGAAGATCTTCGCCATGGCGGTCCCACGATAACGGCCCGCAACCGCCGGGGACACAGCCGGGCGTACGACCCGCCCGGCGGCCCTTGTGCGGGCACCCGTGCGGGTGTGAGATCGAGCCAGGAGGTGAGCCAGTTCACCGGAGCACCGGTCCGCGTTCCCGTCCAGCAGGAGATCACCGGAAGATATCGCCGCGGCGCCCGTCCCGGGTCCGCTCCCCCGTCGCCCGCGGCGGTCGCCACCACCACCGGTTGAGGGAGGTGCGCCGCGATGGCGCAGAAGAACGAGAAGGGTGTCACCGGCGGCGCGCCGGTGGTGACCGAGCCCGGCAGGGTTCGCAACGTGGTGCTCGTCGGGCACTCCGGCGCCGGCAAGACGACGCTCGTCGAGGCGCTGCTGGCCGCCAGCGGCACGATCGGCCGGGCCGGCGCCGTCACCGAGGGCACCACCGTCTGCGACCACGACCCCGCCGCCGTACGCCAGCAACGCTCGGTGAGCCTGGCCTGCGCCCCGCTGACGCACCGCGACGTCAAGGTCAACCTGCTGGACACCCCGGGGTACGGCGACTTCGTCGGTGAGCTGCGCGCCGGGCTGCGCGCCGCCGACGCGGCGCTGTTCGTGGTCTCCGCCGTCGACGGCATGGACGCCGCCACCGCCGCCCTGTGGGAGGAGTGCGCCGCCGTCGACATGCCCCGGGCCGTGGCGGTCTCCCGGCTGGACCACCCGCGCGCCGACTTCGACGAGGCGGTCGCGCTGTGCCAGCGCGTCTTCGGCGACAACGTACTCCCGCTCTACCTGCCCATGCTCGGCGACGACGGCGAGTCGGTGGCCGGGCTGATGGGGCTGATCACCCGCCGGGTGTACGACTACTCCGACGGGCTGCCGGCGGCGGTGCGCGAACCGGACCCGCAGCACCTGCCGGCCATCCAGGAGTCCCGCGACGAGCTGATCGAGGGGATCATCGCGGAGAGCGAGGACGAGACCCTGATGGACCGCTACCTCGGCGGCGAGGAGATCGACCCCGAGGTGCTCATCACCGACCTGGAGACCGCCGTCGCCCGCGGCCACTTCTACCCCGTGGTGCCGGTGTGCGCGGAGACCGGCGTCGGCCTGGACGCGCTGCTCGACGGCCTGGTCGCGGCGTTCCCGTCGCCGCTGGAGCACGACCTGCCCGCGGTCACCGGCGTGGACGGCTCGCCCCGCCCGCCGCTGACCTGCGACCCGGACGGCCCGCTGGTCGCCGAGGTGGTCAAGACGACAGTCGACAGGCACGTCGGGCGGGTCTCGCTGGTGCGCGTCTTCTCCGGCACGCTCCGCCCCGACCAGGTGATCCACGTGTCGGGTCACGGAATGGCCGAGCGCGGCCACCCCGACCACGACGCCGACGAGCGGGTCGGTCACGTCTACAGCCCGCTCGGCGCGACGCTGCGCGAGGTGGCCGCCTGCGTCGCCGGTGACCTGTGCGCGATCACCAAGTCGGGCAGCGCGGAGACCGGCGACACCATCTCCGCCAAGGACGACCCGCTGCTGATCGCGCCGTGGGAGATGCCCGAGCCGCTGCTGCCGGTGGCGATCACGGCGCGCAGCCGGGCCGACGAGGACGCGCTGGCCCGCAACCTGTCCCGGCTGGTCGCCGGCGACCCGACGCTGCGGCTGGAACGCAACGCGGAGACCCACCAGCTGGTGCTCTGGTGCATGGGCGAGGCGCACGCCGACGTGGTGCTCGACCGGCTGCGCGGCGGCGGCGTCGAGCTGGACACCGAGCCGGTCCGGGTGCCGCTGCGCGAGACGTTCACCGCCGCCGCGCGCGGGCACGGCCGGCACGTCAAGCAGTCCGGCGGCCACGGCCAGTACGCGGTCTGCGACATCGAGGTGGAGCCGCTGCCCCGGGGCTCCGGCTTCGAGTTCGTCGACCGGGTGGTCGGCGGCGCGGTCCCGCACAACTACATCCCGTCGGTGGAGAAGGGCGTCCGGGCGCAGATGGAGCGCGGCCTGGTCGCCGGCTACCCGGTGGTGGACCTGCGAGTGACGCTGGTCGACGGCAAGGCGCACAGCGTCGACTCCTCCGACGCGGCGTTCCAGACCGCCGGCGCGCTGGCGCTGCGCGACGCCGCCGAGAAGGGCCAGCCGGCGCTGCTGGAGCCGGTCGACGAGATCACCGTACGGGTGCCCGACTCGTCGGTCGGCGCGGTGATGGGCGACCTGTCCGGGCGGCGCGGCCGGGTGCTCGGCACCGAGCCGGACCCGGACGCCGAGGGGCGGACGCTGGTCCGCGCCGAGGTGCCCGCTACGGAGCTGCTGCGATACGCGGTAGAGCTGCGCTCGATGACGGCGGGCACCGGCACGTTCCGGCGCGAGTTCGCCCGCCACGAGCCCATGCCGGCCCACTTGGCCGACCAGGCCCGCAAGGAGTCCACCACCCACTGACCCCGCCCCAGTCCCCGCCTCGGCCTTCACCCCGCCTCGGCCCCGCGATCTTGCACTTACGGCCCCCGCAAATGGGGCATTCCCGACATCAGGAGGGGTCAGGGGCGGACGGCGGGGACCGGGGGCATCGGCCAGTGGGGGCGGTCGGCGTCGCGGAGGGCGGCCGAGCGTACCGCCGCCAGTTGCCGCTCCACCTCGGCGAACTGGTCCGGCGCGAGCGGGCCCCGGGCCAGCGCGGCCGCGTTCTCCTCGACCTGGGCGACGGTACGGGCACCGGGGATCGGCACGGCCCGGTCGCTGCGCGCCCAGATCCACCCGATCGCCCCCTGCGCCAGGGTGCGCCCGTCGGCGGTCAGCGCGTCGCGCACGGCGGCGACCCGGCGCAGCCACTCCGGGGCGGGCCGGCCGCTGCGGAACCACTCCAGCCAGGTCGGCCCGAGTCCGCGTACGTCGTCGCGGGGCAGCGTGGACTCCGGCGTGTACTTGCCGGTGAGCAGACCCATCCCGAGCGGCCCCCGGGCCAGGCCGGCGAGATCGTGCTTGTCGCAGGCGTCGAGCATGGCCGGGGCGTCCCGCAGCACCGACAGCGCGTGCTGCACGGCGGCGGCACCGCGGGCGACCTGCGCGAACGCGGCGGCCCGGTCGGCCCGGTCGGTGCTCCACCCGTACGCCCGGATCAGGCCGGCGCCGACCAGGTCGTCGAGCGTGCCGATGAGCGCCTCGGCCCGGGGCAGGGGCAGGTCGCCCAGGTGCAGCTGGTAGAGGTCGATGCGGTCGGTGCCCAGCCGGCGCAGCGACTCGGTCACCGCCCGGCGCAGGTAGTGCGGCGAGGCGTTCTCGCCGGTGGCCTGCCGGGTGCGCTCGTCGAACGTGTAGCCGAACTTCGTGGCGATCACCGCCTCGTCACGCCGGCCGGCGAGCGCCCGTCCGAGCACCCGCTCGCCGTGGCCGGCGCCGTACGTGTCGGCGGTGTCGAACAGGGTGACGCCGAGGTCGAGCGCGCGGCGGATCGCGCGTACCGACTCGTCGTCGTCGACCCGGCCCCAGCCCAGCGGGCGGGCGCCCTCGGCCCACGGGCCGCCGATCGCCCAGCACCCCATGCCGAGGGCGCTCACCTCGATGCCGCTGCGCCCCAACTGTCGCTTGTCGACTGCCACCGCCGCATCCTGTCATCTCCCCGGCGACCGCGGGCCGGTTCGCAGCCGGAGAGTCCGGCCGCAATCACTCCGCGTGACGCCAAGCGGTGGACGATCGTGGCGAAGCGATATGCCTCAGAGTCATGAATATGCCTCTGAGGCATATCGGTGCGAGGCCGTCCCTTCGATCCGGCCTCCGACGCAGCAGGCCGCCCGGCGAGCCGTCAGGGCGCGTAGGCCAGCAGCACCGGCTCGTCCTGGCCCGACCAGGTGCCGGTGAGCCCGCCGGAGCCCGGCACCTCGGCCGGTACGGGCCGCCGGACCACCGCCAGCTCGACGTCCCCGAGCTGGACCACCGTCACGCCACCGTCACCCGAGCCGGCCGAAACCGGACCGGTCGAAACCGGACCGGCCGAAGCCGGACCGCTCGGCACCGGGCGGCCGGTACGGCTGCCGGCCAGCGTCATGCTCGCCGGGCGCACCTCGCGCTTCCCGTCGACCTCGAAGTACTCCTCGGCCTGCCCGGCGCCGGCGAGCACGGCGGCGGCCAGCAGCGGCGGGTACACCGGGTCGCCGCAGGCGTCGTACACCCAGCGGCGGCCGAGCACCGAATGCTCGACGAGGCCCACGAAGAAGTCGTCCGCCCCGGCCAGCGGCGCGCCCCGGTAGGTCAGCGGCACCTGGAGCACCGGGCCGTCACCGGCGCGCACGAGCAGCGTCTCGACGCCGACCTCGCCGGCCGGGTCGTCGAACCGGTACGCCGCGACGCGGGTGACCGGCGCGCCGGTCTCGCCGGCGAACCACTGCCGGCCGGGCAGCCAGCCGGCGAGCAGCTCCAGTTTCGAGGGGTGCAGTTCCGCGCGGTGCAGGAGAGCCATGCGCAAGATCGTACTGTCGGGGCGGCCCCCGTCAGACCGCCGCCCACGCCTTGGCGAGCAGTTCCCGGGTGTCGGCGAGCAGCTGCGGCAGCACCTTGGTGCGGCCGATCACCGGCATGAAGTTGGCGTCGCCGCCCCAGCGCGGCACCACGTGCTGGTGCAGGTGCGCGGCGATGCCCGCGCCGGCCACGCCGCCCTGGTTCATGCCCAGGTTGAAGCCGTGCGCGCTGGAGACGTGCCGGACCACCCGCATGGCGGCCTTGGTGAACGCGGCCAGCTCGACCGTCTCCGGCTCGTCCAGCTCGGTGTAGTCGGCCACGTGCCGGTAGGGGCAGACGAGCAGGTGCCCGGGGTTGTACGGGTAGAGGTTGAGCACCGCGAACACGTGCTCGCCCCGGGCCACCACCAGGGACTCCTCCGGCGGCAGGCCGGGCGCGAGGCAGAACGGGCAGCCGGCCGGCTTCTCGTATCCGCCCTCGGGCCGGTCCTCGCCGGAGATGTAGGTCATCCGGTGCGGCGTCCAGAGCCGGTCCAGCCCGTCCGCCAGACCGTTGTCGCCGCCGTACCCGGTGTCCCGCTCCGCCCCTGTCACACAGGCGATCCTACGATCCGGGCCGCTCGGCGGCAGGACCGGCGTTGGTGCGCGACTCCACCACCTCGCGGACGTGCGCCACCGCCTCGTCGATCGGTACGCCGTTGCGCTGCGAGCCGTCCCGGTAGCGGAACGAGACGGTACCGGCGGCCACGTCGTCGTCCCCGGCGATCACCATGAACGGGATCTTCTGCTGCTGCGCGTTGCGGATCTTCTTCTGCATGCGGTCGTCGCCCAGGTCGACCTCGGCCCGGATGCCGTGCCGGCGCAGCGTCGCGGCGAAGTCGACCAGGTAGTCGCCGTGCTCGTCGCGGATCGGGATGCCGACCACCTGCACCGGCGCCAGCCAGGCCGGGAACGCGCCCGCGTAGTGCTCGGTGAGCACGCCGATGAACCGCTCGATCGACCCGAACTTGGCGCAGTGGATCATCACCGGCTGCTGGCGGGTACCGTCGGCGGCCTGGTACTCCAGCCCGAAGCCCTTGGGCTGGTTGAAGTCGTACTGGATGGTCGACATCTGCCAGGTCCGGCCGATCGCGTCCTTGGCCTGCACGGAGATCTTCGGGCCGTAGAACGCCGCGCCGCCCGGGTCCGGCACCAGTTCCAGGCCGGTCTCCAGCGCGCACTGCTCCAGCACGGCGGTGGCGGTCGCCCAGTCGGAGTCGGAGCCGACGAACTTGTCCGGCTTCGACTCGTCGCGGGTCGACAGCTCCAGGTAGAAGTCGTCGATGCCGAAGTCGCGCAGCAGGCTGAGCACGAAGCCGAGCAGGTGCTTGATCTCCGACGGCGCCTGCTCGCGGGTGCAGTAGGAGTGCGAGTCGTCCTGGGTGAAACCGCGCACCCGGGTCAGGCCGTGGATGACGCCCGACTTCTCGTACCGGTAGACCGTCCCGAACTCGAACAGCCGCAGCGGCAGCTGCCGGTAGGAGCGCCCGCGCGAGGAGTAGATCAGGTTGTGCATCGGGCAGTTCATGGCCTTGAGGTAGTAGTCGCTGCCCTCCATCTCCATCGGCGGGAACATCGTGTCCTTGTAGTAGGGCAGGTGTCCCGAGGTGTGGAAGAGACCTTCCTTGGAGATGTGCGGCGTGCCGACGTAGTCGAAGCCCTCCTCGACGTGCCGCGCCCGGACGTAGTCCTCCATCACCCGCTTGAGCACGCCGCCCTTGGGGTGGAAGACCGGCAGGCCGGACCCGATCTCGTCGGGGAAGCTGAACAGGTCGAGGTCCGCGCCGAGCTTGCGGTGGTCGCGGCGGGCGGCCTCCTCCAACAGCTTCAGGTACGCCTTGAGCTCGTCCCGGGTCGGCCACGCGGTGCCGTAGACGCGCTGCAGCTGCGGATTCTTCTCCGACCCGCGCCAGTACGCGGCGGCCGAGCGCATCAGCTTGAACGCGCCGATCAGCCGGGTGTTCGGCAGGTGCGGGCCCCGGCACAGGTCCGACCAGCAGACCTTGTCCTCGTTCGCCGCGAGGTTGTCGTAGATGGTCAGCTCGCCGCCGCCCACCTCCATCACCTCGGAGGAGTCCAGCCCCTCCCCCTTGACCTCGATCAGCTCCAGCTTGTACGGCTCGGCGGCCAGTTCGGACCGCGCCTCGTCCAGGTCGGCGAACCGGCGGCGGCGGAACCGCTGGCCGGACTTGACGATCTCCTGCATGCGCTTCTCGAGCTTGGTCAGGTCGTCCGGCTGGAACGGCTTGTCCACGCCGAAGTCGTAGTAGAAGCCGTTCTCGATCGGCGGGCCGATGCCGAGCTTGGCGTCCGGGAAGACGTCCTGCACGGCCTGGGCCAGCACGTGGGCGGTGGAGTGGCGCAGCACGTTCAGCCCGTCCGGGCTGTCCAGCGTGACCGGCTCGACCGCGACCTCCTCGGCCGGGCGCCAGTCCAGGTCGCGGAGCTGGCCCTGCGGATCGCGGACCACCACGATCGCCTTCGGCCCGCTCATCGGCAGGCCGGCCGCGGCCACCGCGTCGGCCGCCGTGGTCCCGGCGGCGACGACGACGGGGTCGGCCACGACGGGGGTACGGGGTGCGGACACGGTGACTCCTGTCGTCGACGGTACGGAAGGGCCGGTGACCGGCCCCTGCGATGCTATCGGTCGCCCGGACCCGGACCGCCGCCGACGCCGGTGCCCGCCTCCGGCGAGTTCCGTGCCGGGTTGAACCTTTTCGCCCCGCCGCCCGAACTACCAGGTGGGGCCGGAGCCGGTACCGGCCCCTGTCGAGAAGGATGGGGACGACCATGAGGATGACCCGTCAGGGCCGGTGGGCGGCGGCGTCGCTGGCGGCCGTACTCGCCGGGGCGGTGGGCTGGCCCGCCGCGGCGAACGCGGCCGGGGTGACCGTCACGACCTCGCCCGCCCAGGTACGCCAGGGCGACGCGATCGAACTGTCCGTGCTGGTGCCGGCGGACAAACCCGGCACCCGGACCATCCGGATCGAGCTGACCATGCCCGCGGACGCCCCGATCGGCGAGGTGTACCCGCTGTCGGTGCCGGACTGGGCGCCCACCATCACCACCCGCACGCTCGACCAGCCGGTCCCCGGCATGCACGCGGCCGAACTGAACCAGGTGACCCACTCGGTGAGCTGGCTGCGGATGCCCGGCACCGGCACCGGGGCGGCCCGGCTGCCGCTGGGCATGGGACCGATGCCCGCCACCGACCGGCTCACGTTCACCGTGACGCAGACGTACGACGACGGCAGTGTGGTCCGGTGGGCGGACCCGGCAGGTGGCGCGCACCCCGCGCCGACCGTCGACCTGCTGCCGCCGCTGCCGGGCACCGTGACGCACGACGACGGCGCCGGTACGAACGGCGGCGCGCACGGCGGTCACGGCGCGCCGGGCGCCCTCGGCCGGGCGCAGGATGGCGCGCAGGACGGCACGGCACCGGCGGCCGGGGCTGCCGACGACGGGCCGAGCGCCGACCTGCTGCTCGGCGGTGGCCTGCTCGCCGGGCTGGCCGGTGGCGCGGCGATCGGCTGGCTGCTGAGTCGCCGCCGGCGCGACACCATGACCCTGCCGCCCGACGACAGCCCTACCCCGGACGACAGCCTTTCCCCCGACGCGCCCGCCGCCACCGAGCGCCCGGACGCGGACAACCGCTCCGACTCCCCCGAGCGTGCCCCCGCTCCCGCCGCCGACACCCCGGCACCCGATTCGCCCACTGGAGACCCGGCACCGGATTCCCCGGATTCGGGGAGCGCCGCGGACCCGCTCGGCGAGCCCGTCCCCGCTGGTGGTGCACGCCGGAGCGCATGATCGACTCCACTTCGCCGAGGTGGCTGCATCCCACCCCCGCCGACCCCGCCACCTCGCCGAGCTGGCGCGCACCCTGGTCACCACCGACCGTGATCCACACCTGCTCGGGGAGGTTGCGGCATCACGCACCCTCGACCCCGCCACCTCCCCGAAGTGGCCCGCGTGCCGGTCGAAACGAACGGAAGTACGGGCGGTCAGGCGGGGGCGGTCAGCCAGCCGGGGAGTGGCTCGCGGGCGGTCAGCCAGCCCTCCGGCACGCCGCCCGGCGCGCCCACCCCGGTGTACGCGGCCACGATCCCGCCCACGATCGCGGCGGTGGTGTCCACGTCGCCGCCCGCCTCCACGCAGACGCGGATCGCGGCGGGGTAGTCGTGCAGCAGCGTGGCGGCGACCCAGAGCGTGAACGGCACGGTGTCCTGCGCGGTGACCCGGGAGCCGTTGCCGAGCGCGTCGGCCGCCGCGGCGGCGGAGTGACCGAGCAGCGCGGCGGCCCGGCGTACCCCGCGGTGCACCTGACCGGCCGGGTCGAGCGTCCCGGCGACGGCGGTGAGCAGCCGGGCCGGGTCGGGCCGGCCGCCGTCGAGGCGGGCGCGGGCGGCGAGCGAGGCGGCGACCGCGACGGCCACCGCACCGGCGACGCCCTCCGGGTGGGCGTGTGTCACCTCGGCGGAGGCGCGGGCCTGCTCGGCGGCGCGGCGGGTGGAGTCGGCGTGCCAGGCGCCGAGCGGCGCGACGCGCATCGCGGCGCCGTTGCCGCAGGAGCCCTGCCCGTCGAACGCGGACGCGGCGGCCACCGGCCAGGGCGTGCCGGTGCGGATCAGCCGCAGCACCGTCACCGCGCCCGGCCCGTACCCCCGGTACGGCTCGCAGCGCTGCGCGAACGCCAGCGCCAGCCGGTCCCGGTCGATGCGGCCGCCGGCGGCCAGCTCGGCCACCACCGAGCACGCCATCTCGGTGTCGTCGGTCCACTCCCAGGGTGGTTCGGGCAGCCGCCCGGCGGCGAGGTCGTCCGGGTGCCGGCCGGGGACGAAGAACTGGGAGCCGAGGGCGTCGCCCACCGACAGGCCGGCCAGCGCGTCGCGGGCGAGCGTGAGGCGGGTGTCGGGGAAGAGCGTGAACGTCATCGCCGTCCCAGCTTGCCCGCTTCCCCGGACCGCCGCAACGCGACCGGCTTGCCACGCCGAGTACGGTGCTGACGTGGCAACCGTCCTGCTGGTCGAAGACGACCACGTCGTGCGCGGCGCCATGCTGCGGTCGCTGACCGACCGGGGGCACGCGGTGCACGCCGTCGGCACCGCGCTGGACGCGCTGCGCCGGGTCGCCGCGGAGATACCGGACCTGGTGGTGCTCGACCTCGGTCTGCCCGACCTGGACGGCTCGGACGCGCTGCGCATGCTGCGCGGCATCACCGACGTGCCGATCATCATCGCCACCGCGCGCGACGACGAGCAGTCGGTGGTGCGGCTGCTGCGCGCCGGCGCGGACGACTACATGGTCAAGCCGTTCACCGGGGCGCACCTGGACGCCCGGATCACCACCGTGCTGCGCCGGGCCGGCCGGGCCAGCCGTACCGTCGCGCCGGCCGTGCACACGGTCGGCGGCCTGCGCGTCGACGTGGGCGAGCGCAGCGCGGTGCTGGACGGGGAGGCGCTGGCGCTGACCCGCAAGGAATTCGACCTGCTGGCGTATCTCGCCGCGCGTCCCGGCCGGGTAGTGTCCCGGCGGGAACTCTTGGAGGAGGTATGGCGGCAGCCATCGGTCGGCGAGGACCAGACCATCGACGTTCACCTGTACTGGCTCCGCCGCAAAATGGGCGAGTCCGCGGCGAAGCCGCGCTACCTGCGCACCGTGCGGGGGGTCGGCTTCCGGCTGGTGGCGCCGGACTGAGGTTCAGCCTCGCCGGGCTCACCGCGGGGCTGTGCGGCCTGATCGCGCTCGCCTTCCTCATCCCGCTCGGGCTGACCCTCGCCGACCGGACCCGGGAGGCGGAGCTGGCCGACGCCGCCCGCCGGGCCGCGCTGGTGACCGGCGCGCTGGCGGTCAGCACCGACACCGCGACGATCGAACGGGCGGTGGCCGCCGCGGCCGGTGACGATCCGGCCATGCGCCCGGTCGTGCACGGCATCGGCGCGGACGAGTCCGCCGGTCGCGCCGACCCGCGGGTGCTCGCCGAGACGGCCGCGCGGCGGCAGTCGGTGGTGACCGAGGTGGACGGCGGGGTGCTGCGGCTGGACCCGGTGGTGCTCGGTGACCGGGTCGCCGTGGTGGAGGTGTTCGTCCCCGACGAAGTGCTCGACTCCGGGGGCGGCGGGCGGTGGCTGCTGCTGTTCGCGATCGGCCTGGCGCTTGTCGGCGCGGCGGTCGCAGTGGTCGACCGGGTGGCGGCGAGGGCCGTGGACGCCACCGGCGACCTGGTCAAGGCGGCGCTCGCGGTGGGCGACGGCGAGCTGGGGCTACGGGTCGAGCCGACCGGCCCGCGTGAGCTGGCCGAGGCCGGGCACGCGTTCAACCGGATGACGGAACGGCTGGTGGCGCTGCGTGCCGACGAGCACGAACTGGTCGCCGACCTGTCGCACCGGCTGCGTACGCCGCTGACCGCGCTGCGGCTGGACGCCGAGGCGCTGGAGTCCGACGACACGAGCATCGGCACGTTCAGCGAGGCGGAGCTGGACCGGCGACGCGGCATCCGGCGGATCCGGCAGGCGATCGTCACGCTGGAGGGCGAGGTCGACCAGCTCATCAAGACGACCCGCAAGGCGGTCGCCCAGGAGTCGGCGCCGGCGTCGTGCGACGTGAGCGAGGTGGTCCGGGACCGGATGGTCTTCTGGTCGGCGCTGGCCGGTGACCAGAACCGGCCGCACCGGGTGGTCGGGGCGCAGTTCCGCATCCCGGCGCCGGTGCCCCGCGCCGAACTGGCCGCCGCGCTGGACGCGGTGATCGGCAACGTGTTCCGGTACACGCCGCAGGGCACCGCGTTCGAGGTGGCGGTGAGCCGCCGGGACGGCTGGGTGGCGATCCGCATCGACGACGCCGGGCCGGGCATCGCCGACCCGGACCGGGCGCTGCGCCGGGGTGAGAGCGACAAGGGCTCGACCGGGCTCGGGCTGGACATCGCCAAGCGGGTCGCGTTGCAGGCGAACGGTTCGGTGAGCATCGACCGGGCCCGGCTCGGCGGGGCGAGCGTGGTGATGCTGCTGGCCGACCCGGATGCGGCACCCCGGCAGGTGAACCGGTTCGGGCTGGTCGGGCGGATGGCCCGGGAGGCCCGCGAGCCGCGTGCCGGGCGGCGCTGGCCGCGCCCGCGCTGACCCGTGGCTGTGTACGGGCGCAAGTTCTCCTTAAAGGTGGTTTAACGACGGCCGGAAAACCGGCGTGAACTGCCAGGATCGCTGACAGAACCCATCAGTTCCGTCGGCCGGGACGCCCCGTAAGACCTTCCGGCCGACGGATCATGCGCGCGGCGGGAGTCCGGTCCCCCCACACCTCGCTCCCGTCGCGCGCGCTCTCCCGTCGATCCCGGGCGCGAGGTGACCGTCATGCCACCGGCCGTCAGTCGTCTGCTCCGCTGGGCCGCCGTCATCGGCCTGGGCATCGCGCTCACGCTCGCGGTCTGGCAGGACCCGGTGCTCGCGCACGGGCCCGTCCGGCCCGCGCCCGCCGCTCCCGGTCCCACCGTCGCGCTCACCGTGCTCGCGCTGTCCGCGATGCTGCTGACCGCGCGGCGCCGGCCGCCCCGGGGATCCCGGCGGCCGGCACCGGTACGGCCGCTCAGCGCGCCGCGCTCCCCAGGTACGCGTCGATCTCGGCGGTGATCCGGGCCTGCTCGGCCGGCGTCAGGAACGCGGCGGCCACGGCGTCGCGGGCCAGCGCGGCGACCCCGTCGGGGCCGAGGCGCAGCAGCCGGGCGGCCACCGCGTACTCGTCGTTGAGCGTGGTGCCGAACATCGGCGGGTCGTCGGAGTTGATGCTGACCGGCACGCCGGCCTCGACGATCCGGGGCAGCGGGTGCGCGTCCAGGCTGGGCACGGCCCGGGTGCGCACGTTGGACGTCGGGGAGATCTCCAGCGGGATCCGCCGCTCGGCGAGGTAGGTCAGCAGCGCCGGGTCCTGCGCGGCGGAGATGCCGTGGCCGATCCGCTCGGCGCCCAGCTCGCGCAGCGCGTCCCAGATCGTCTCCGGGCCGGTGGTCTCGCCGGCGTGCGGCACCGAGCGCAGCCCGGCGGCCCGCGCCTGGTCGAACCAGGGCTTGAACTGCGGCCGGGGCACCCCGATCTCGGGGCCGCCGAGGCCGAAGCTGACCAGCCCGTCGGGTCGTTCGTCGAGCGCGATCCGCAGCGTCTGCTCGGCGGCGGGCAGGCCGGCCTCGCCGGGGATGTCGAAGCACCAGCGCAACGCGATGCCGAAGTCGGCCTCGGCGCGCTTGCGGGCGTCCTCGATCGCCTCGCAGAACGCCGGCGCCGGGATGCCGCGGTTGACGTGCGAGTACGGCGTGACGGTCAGCTCGGCGTAGCGGACCTGCTGGCGGGCCAGTTCCCGGGCGACCTCGTGGGTGAGCAGCCAGACGTCGTCGGCGTCGCGGATGAGGTCCACCACGCTGAGGTAGACCTCGATGAAGTGGGCGAAGTCGCGGAACGCGAAGTAGTCGGCGAGCGCCTCCGGGTCGGCCGGGACGGGGCTGCGCCCCTCGTGCCGGGCGGCCAGCTCGGCGACGATCCGGGGCGAGGCCGAGCCGACGTGGTGCACGTGCAGCTCCACCTTGGGCAGTCCGGCGATGAAGGTGGGCAGGTCGGTCACGAGTTCTCCTCTGCGCGGGCGCCGGTGCGGGCCACCATGAAGATCCGGCGGAACGGGAAGTACACCTGACCCTGCCGCACCGGGTACGCCTGCGCGAGCCGTACCCCCAGCTCGGCGCGGAAGGCGGCCCGGCCGGCGGCGTCCAGCGCGGCGCGGACCGGGCGCAGCGCGGTGCCCTCCATCCAGGCCAGCACCGGGTGGTCGGCGCCGGAGGCGGGCAGCAGATGCACGTACGTAGTCTCCCAGGCGTCGACCGCGCAGCCCGCGTCGGTCAGCAGCGTGGCGTACCCGACCGGCTCGTCGACAGGGGCCTCGCGCAGCTTCCCGGCGAGCGCGTCGCGCCACCGGTCCTGCGCGGCGACGGAGCGCAGCAGCCGGTGTGACGGTGCGTCGAAGTTGCCGGGTACCTGGAACGCCAGCCAGGCGCCGGCCGGCAGCGCGCCCGCCCAGCGGCGGAGCAGGTCGCGGTGTTCCGGCACCCACTGGAGCACGGCGTTGCCGACCAGCACGTCCACGTCGGGCTCCGGCTGCCAGTCGCGGACGTCGGCGACCGCGTAGCCGACCGGTCCGCCCTCGGCGGTCGCCCGGGCGATCATCTCCGGGGAGGAGTCCAGGCCGGTGACTCGGCTGCCGGGCCAGCGGGCGGCGAGCGTGGCGGTGAGGGTGCCGGGGCCGCAGCCGAGGTCGACCACGGCGCGCGGGTGCTCGGCGCCGACGCGGGCCAGCAGGTCGTGGAACGGCCGGGAGCGCTCGTCGCCGTAGCGCAGGTAGGTACGCGGATCCCACATGGCAGCCTCCAAACCGTACGTACGTCTTGTTAGACGGTACGGCCCGGCGCGCGCCACGGCAAGCCGCTCACTAGGCTCGACCGGGTGGAACAGCGCAGCTTCGACCGGCTCGGCCGGCACGTCGGCATCATCGGACTCGGCGCGTGGCAGCTCGGCGCGGACTGGGGCGAGGTCAGCGAGGACGAGGCGCTCGCCGTCCTGGCCGCCGCCGTCGACGCGGGCGTCACCTTCCTGGACACCGCCGACGTGTACGGCGACGGCCGCAGCGAGGCCCTGATCGGCCGGTTCCTGCGCGCCCGCCCCGGGCACGGGCTCACCGTCGCCACCAAGATGGGCCGCCGGGTGGAGCAGACGCCCGAGGCGTACACCCTGGACAACTTCCGGGCCTGGACCGACAGGTCCCGGGCCAACCTCGGCGTCGACACGCTCGACCTGGTGCAGCTGCACTGCCCGCCCACCGCCGTCTTCGCCGACGACCGGGTCTTCGACGCGCTCGACACGCTCGTCGCCGAGGGCCGCGTGGCCGGGTACGGCGTCAGCGTGGAGACCTGCGACCAGGCGCTCACCGCCATCGCCCGGCCCGGTGTGGCGAGCGTGCAGATCATCCTCAACGCGATCCGGCACAAGCCGCTGGAGCGGGTGCTGCCCGCCGCCGCTGCCGCCGGGGTCGGGATCATCGCCCGGGTGCCGCTGGCCAGCGGCCTGCTCTCCGGGCGGTACGACGAGAACACCACCTTCCCGGCGAACGACCACCGCACGTTCAACCGGCACGGCGAGTCGTTCGACGTCGGCGAGACGTTCTCCGGCGTGGACTACGACAGCGGCCTGGAGGCGGTACGCCGGCTCGCGCCGCTGGTCGGCGACGACCGCACGATGGCGCAGTTCGCGCTGCGGTGGGTCCTCGACCAGCCCGGCGTGACCGTGGTGATCCCCGGCGCCCGCTCCCCCGAGCAGGCACGGCGCAACGCCGAGGCGGCCGGGCAGCCGGCACTGACCGAGGTGGAGCTGGCCGCGGTGCGGGCCACATACGACGAGCTGATCCGCCCGCAGGTGCACGACCGGTGGTGAACCGGCCGCGCGGCGCGGCGTCGCCGGGCGCCGGCGGCGGGCATGCTGGAGCGGGACTGTCGTCGGAGGGGGAACGATGAGGGGTTGGTTCCGGCTCACCCTGGGGCTGCTCGCCGTGGTGATCGGTGCGTTGTGGACGGTGCTCGGCCTCGGCTACGTCGAGGGCAGCGTCATGAGCGACCAGCGGATCTGGGCGATGGTCGGCCCGGTGCTGGTCCTGTTCGGACTGGCCGGGCTCTGGTGGGGCATGCGGGCGCGACGCCGCTGAGGCGCGGCAAGGCGAAGCCCCGCCTCCCGTACGGGATGCGGGGCTTCCGGCACCGGCCGGCGCGGCCGGTGCGGTCAGCTCAGATGGGGCGGACCTGCTCGGCCTGCGGACCCTTCTGACCCTGGGCGATCTCGAACTCCACCCGCTGGTTCTCCTCCAGCGTGCGGTAGCCGCTGGTCTGGATGGCCGAGAAGTGGACGAACACGTCAGCACCCCCGCCGTCGACGGTGATGAAGCCGAAGCCCTTGTCAGCGTTGAACCACTTCACGGTTCCCTGCGCCATGTGTATCTCCTTCTAAAACTGGCGGCCGAGCACGCCGTGCGGCCGATTGGCCGTTTTCGAGCAGCGGTGCCTGAGGCGGCCCCCAATGCAGGAGACTTCTCTCAACCCACGCGTCTCTCAACAGCGTGAGAAAGCAAACCACGTACGCAAAAACTTCGCACAGCCTAGCGGACGAAATTCTCCGACATGTGACCTGAAGGTCGCGCGGACGGCGCTGCGCGGCCCCGCCGGAGCCATGCGAAAGGCCCCCTCCCCGCGCTCGGGAAAGGGGCCTTTCCGGCCTTTTCGTCAGTCCGGCCAGCGACCGGTCAGCCGGCGTACACCCACCGCCCCGCCCCGGTCGACGGCGGCCCGCACCACCGAGAAGATGGCCCCCTGCAGGGCCGCGGCGGCCAGCACCTCGCCCCAGCGGCGGTCCTCGTCGGTGGCGCTCGGCGCCTCGCCGTCGCCCGCCGTCACCTTCCAGACCTGACGGAAGATCGCCCCGGCGACGGCACCGGCGGCCAGGCCGAGCAGCACCCCCACCGGCTTGTACGCCGCCTTGCCGACCCTGCCGCTCACCTGCGCCTCCCTCGGACGATCACCAACACCACCGCGGTCACCAGCGCGCCGGCCGCGATGGCCGCCCACGGCAACGGGTTGCGCCCGACCGCCTCACCCTTCTCGTACGCCTGCGCCCGGACCAGCCGGGCCCGCTGGGCCGCCCGTCCGCGCACCCGGGCCGCGGTCAGCGACGCCTGCTCGCGCATCCGCGCCTTCGCCGCCTCGGCGGAGTGCCGCACCAGCGCCTTCGGATCGGCCCTGGCCGCGAGCAGCTCCATCGTCTCACCGAGCTCCACCCGGGTCCGGCGGATCTCCTCCCGGAGCGCCGCCACGTCCCCGGTCCCGTTACCGGTCATGCCCGCCTCCCGTCCTTCACCGCGGCGGTGACCGTGTCGACGTCCGCCCGCACGCTGCGGACCGCCGCCTCAGGCACCGGCGGGACGGCACGGCTGACCTGCTTCTTGCCCACCAGCGCCAGGATCCCGGCGAGCAGGAACAGCGCCACCGCCACGATCAGGGCGGCCAGCCACGCCGGCATGACAAGCGCCAGCAGCAGGATCACGGTGGCGACCAGGGCGCCGGCGCCGTAGAGCGCCATCACCCCGCCGCCGCCGAACAGACCGATCCCGATCCCGGCGTGCTTGCCCTTCTGGGTCAGCTCCGCACGGGCCAGGGCCAGTTCGTCCCGCACCAGGCGGGTGACCTGCTCCGTGGCGCGCTGTACCAGTTCGGCGGTGGACGGCTCGCTCCCGGTCCGCGACGTGCTGCGACTCGCGACGTCAGCCATGCTGTCCTCCTTTCGTCATCACCGCGCTGTATGCCCGGAGTCGCCGCCCGTCAATCCTGCGCGGAGCAGCCGGTCCGCCCGGCCACGCGCCGCCGGAATCGGGTGCCGGGCACCGGATCCGGGGCGTGCGCACCACGTCCCCCGCAACCGCCCGGCCAAACCCGTCCGGCCGCAAAGCCGCCCGGACGCGGGAACCCCCGGCGCCGCGGGCGGCCGGGGGCTCCGATCGGGTACGGGGTCAGCGACGCGCCTCGGCGTGCTCCTCCCGGCCCACGAACGCCTCACTGCGGGCCTCGCCGTCGTCGCTGCCGCCGAAGACACGCGCGTCGTCGGGCGCCTCGGTGTCGACCGCGCGGCGTACCGGGCGGCGCGGCGGCACCGCCTGCCAGGGCAGCGGGCCGGCGGTGTCGCCCACCTCGGCGCGCAGCCGGGGCAGGGCGGTCGGGCGCTGGTCGCGTACCCAGGTCACCAGGTGCTCGCGGACCAGGCACCGCAGGTCCCACAGGCTGCCCGCGTCGGCGGCGCTGACCAGCGCGCGGACCTTGACCATGCCGCCCGTCGCGTCGGTCACCTGGAGCACGCAGACCCGGCCGTCCCACAGCTCGGTGCCCTCGCACAGGCGGCGCAGCTCCTCCCGCATCGCCTGCACCGGGACGGCCCAGTCCAGCTCGAACTCGGCGGTGCCGAGCACCGCCGCCTCGGTCCGGGTCCAGTTCTGGAACGGCCGGCTGGTGAAGTACGAGGTGGGCAGGATCAGCCGGCGGTCGTCCCAGATCTGCACCACCACGTAGCTGAGCGTCAGCTCCTCGATCCGGCCCCACTCCCCCTCGACCACCACCACGTCGTCCAGGCGTACCGCGTCGCTGAACGCGAGCTGGAGACCGGCGAAGACGTTGGCGAGCAGGCTCTGCGCGGCCAGCGCGGCGACCGCGGCGATCACACCGGCGGAGGTCAGCACACCGGCGCCGACCCCGCGTACGGCCGGGAACGTCATCAGCATCACGCCGACCGTGAGGATCACGATCACCGCGATGGTCAGCCGGCGCAGCAGCACCACCTGCGTACGCACCCGGCGGGCGTGCCTGTTGTTCGGCACGTCGACCCGGAACCGGGCCAGCGCGGTGTCCTCCGCCACCACCAGCAGCGAGGCCACCAGCCAGGCGGTGGCGGCGATCGTCGCGAGCACCAGCGTGTGCAGGACGAACTGCCGCCACGGGCTGCCGACCGCGTACGCGGTGGTGAACCGGACCGCGAACTGCACCGCGGCCACGGTGAGGGCGAGCTGGAACGCGCGGTGCGCGTGCTCGGTCAGCTCGGTCATCAGCAGCGAGCGGCGGCCGAGGCGGCGGATGACGCGGTGCACCACCTGGGCCAGCACCAACGCGATCGCCGCCGCGGCGAGCGCGGCGGCGACTGTCACGACGTAACTCTGCACGAACTCTCTCTCCCTCCGACCGGGCGGGAATCGGGCAAAGGCCCAATGGTGCCCGGCGGCCCGGGTATCGACCAGGATCAGACCTTGCGGTACCGGGACTGGAAGAAGCAGTAGACACCGAACGCGGCGATGCCGAGCGCCATGAGCGCCAGCAGCCACGGCCCGTACGACTGGTCGCGCAGCGTCCGCAGGGCGGCGTCGAGGCCACGCGCCTTCTCCGGGTCGTAGTTCACCGCGGCGACGACGACAAGCACGCCGGCGACGGCGAACACGGCGCCTCGGGAGGCGTACCCGGCCATGCCGAGCCGACGGGTGAGCTGGCGGGTCTTCGGGCTCATCTCGCCGGTCTTGAGGTTGCGCTCGAACTTCTTCTTCAGGCCGTAGATCACCATGCCGACGCCGAGCGCGGCGAGCGCGAGCCCGGCCAGCCCGACCAGCCACCGGCCGCCGTCGGAGGCCATCAGCTTCTCGGAGAGCTGCTGCTGCTGGTCGGAGGCGTTGGAGCTGGCGTCCTGGAAGACCTTGATCGCGGTCCAGCCCAGCCAGACGAACACGACGACCCGGACCGCCGAGGCGATCCGTTCGAACAGTCGTTCCTTGCCGGTCCTGGACACGTGGCCGGAGATCGCCTCGAAGGCCTGCCAGATCGCCATGGCGAACAGGCCGACCGCCATCGCGATCAGGAGGAACTTCCCGAGCGGCTGTTCACCGAGGGTGCGCAGCGCGCCGTTCTGGTTACCCTCCTCGCCCGAGTTCCCGAAGGCGATCTGCAGCGCCAGCCAGGCGAGGAGCAGGTGCACGATTCCATATCCGATGAAGCCGCCACGGGTCAACAGTTCGAGCCACCGGCTGTTTCGAGCCTGGGCGGCGGTGGCTCCGGCGTTCCGGGTGAGAGACATGAGCCCTCAATCTCCCGGCGGGCGATTTTCCAAACGTCGCCGCCCGCCGGGACGGCCGAAACGGATCAGGCGCTCAGGTCGCGGGCGACCCGCACCACCACCTGCTGATCGTCGACGCTGTCCAGGCTGACCTGGAAGCCGGCGACCTCGGTGGCCTGCTGACCCACGGTGAGCGAGAGCTGTTCCCCGGCGACCTCGACGGTCACCTGGTCGCCCTGGGCGCCGATCAGCTTCGCCTCGACGCCGAGGATCCGGGCGCTGGCCTCCACGCCACGGTCGAAGGTGATCGTGCAGGCGTCCAGACCGCAGTCGGTCTCGGCACCTTCGGAACTGCATCCGGCGAGCAGTGCGGCGCCGAGGGCGAGACCGGCGAGCAGACCGGCGGCGCGGCGGGCGGGGGCGGAGGTGGCGCGTCGGATCGTCACCCGTCCAAGGATAGGCGGCGAACGCCACAGCGGCCTCGCGGGCGGGCGCGGGACGGCCACGCGGGCGGGGCGTCCGGGGTGCGCGCTAGGGTGCCGGAATGGCTTTCGACGTCGCCCGGGTCCGGGCCGCCTACCCTGCCCTGAGCGAGGGGTTCGCCCACTTCGACGGCGCCGGGGGCACCCAGACCTCCGCCGCCGTCGTCGAGGCGGTGGCCGGGGCGATGCGCGCCGCGACGGGCAACCGCAGCACCGCCTTCCTGCCCGGCCGCCGGGCGCTGGACCTGGTCGCCGGGGCGCGGGCGGCGGTCGCCGACCTGCTCGGCGCGCAGCCGTCGGGCGTGGTGCTCGGGCCGAGCGCCACAGCGCTGACGTACACGCTGGCCCGGACGCTCGGCGCCGGCTGGCGTCCGGGCGACGAGGTGGTCGTCTCCCGGCTGGACCACGACGCGAACGTCCGCCCGTGGGTGCAGGCCGCGCAGGCGTCCGGCGCCACGGTGCGCTGGGCCGAGTTCGACCCGGCGACCGGTGAGCTGCCCGCCGGCCAGTACGCCGACCTGGTCACCGAGCGGACCCGGCTGGTCGCGGTGACCGCCGGCAGCAACGCGATCGGCACCGTGCCGGACGTGGCGGCGATCGCCAAGACCGCGCACGCCGCCGGCGCGCTGGTGTGCGTGGACGGCGTGCACTCGGTGCCGCACGGCCCGACCGACCTGGCCTCGCTCGGCGCGGACTTCCTGGTGACCAGCGCGTACAAGTGGTCCGGGCCGCACCTGGCGGCGATGGTCGCCGACCCGGCGCGGTGGGAGGCGCTGCGCCCGGCGAAGCTCGTGCCCTCCGCCGACGCGGTGCCGGACCGGTTCGAGTACGGCACGCCGAGCTTCCCGCTGCTGGCCGGGGTGACCGCCGCGGTGGACCACCTGGCCGGCCTGGACCCGGAGGCGACCGGCGACCGGCGGGAGCGGGTACGCGCCGGGCTGGCCGCCGCGCAGGCGCACGAGGAGGCGGTCTTCGACCGGCTGCTCGCCGGGCTGGCCGACCGCCCGTTCGTGACCGTGTACGCCGCACCCGCCCGGCGCTGCCCGACGGTGTCGTTCCGGGTGGCCGGAGCGAGCCCGGCGCAGACCGCGGCGGCGCTGGGCGAGGCGGGCCTGTGCCTGTCGCACGGCGACTACTACGCCTACGAGTACTTCGAGGGCATGGGCCTGCGGGACAGCGGCGGGGCCGTGCGGGCGAGCGTCTACCACTACAACACCGTCGACGAGGTGGACCGGCTGCTGGCCGAACTGGACCGGCTGGCCGGGCCCGGAGGGAGAATGATCCGGTGAGTTTTCTGGTCGAGGAGAACACCGCCGAGCGTCGCTTCGAGATCCTGGTGGACGACGCGCTGGCCGGGTTCACCGCGTACACGCCCCGGGGCGAGACGCTCGTGTTCACGCACACCGAGGTCGACGACCGGTTCCAGGGTCAGGGCGTCGGGGCCGCGCTGGTCCGGGGCGCGCTGGACCAGGTCCGCGCGCGGGGCGGCCGGATCGTGCCGCAGTGCCCGTTCGTGGCCTCGTTCATCGAGCGCCACCCGGAGTACGCCGACCTGGTGGCCGGCAAGCAGTGAGGCCCGGCCCGGCCGGGGGACCTCCCCACCCGGCCGGACCGGGAGTCAGCGTGCCCCGGTCAGCACCTCGGCGGCGGCCCGCGCCGCCGCGGCGGTGGCGCCGTGGGTGGCCAGGTGCACCGCGCCGGTGACCAGCTCGGGCACGCCCAGCTCGACCACCACCGCGTCGGGGCGTACGGCCAGCGCCCGGCGTACCGCGTCCCGCATCCAGTCGTGCCGGTGCAGGTCGCGCACCACGAGCACCAGCGGCCGCCCGGCCGGCGTCGCGCCCGGGTCGGCCGGTACGGCGTCGGCGGCGTAGCGGGCGGTGGTGGTGCCGGGCGCCAGGTGCGCCAGCGGCACGGCGACGCCCCACGGCGTCTCCTCGCCGATGGCGATGTTGCGCGGCGGCGCGAACTCCACCACGTGCGCCGGACCGGCCAGCGGCAGCAGCGCGGCGTCGCCGGTGACCCGTACCGCCCGGCGGGCGGCGGCGAGCCCGATCGGTGAGCCGTCGGCCGACGGCGGGCCGGCGATCCGGCGGGCGCGGGCGGCGACGCTCCACGCGGCGAGCTGACCGACGCGCTTGGCCGCCTCGGCGAGCCGCTCCTCGGGCAGTTCCCCGCTGATCACCGCCGTCACGATCGCGTCACGCAGCTCGCGGGCGTCGGCCTCGGTGGCCCGTTCCCCGCCCACGCAGATCGCGTCCGCGCCGGCCACGAGCGCGCGCACCGCGGCGCCGGTGAAGCCGTACCGGTCGGCCACCGCGCGCATCTCGACCGCGTCGGTGACCACCACGCCGCCGAAGCCCATCTCCTCGCGCAGCAGGCCGCCGAGCACGCGCGGGCTGAGCGTGGCGGGCAGTTCCGGGTCCAGCGCCGGCACCAGCAGGTGGCCGGTCATCACCGCCTGCACCCCGGCGGCCACGGCGGCGCGGAACGGGGCCAGCTCGACCGCGTCGAGCCGGGCCCGGTCGCCGCCGATGCGGGGCAGGTCGTGGTGCGAGTCGACCCGGGTGTCGCCGTGCCCGGGGAAGTGCTTGGCGCAGGCGGCGACGCCGCCGGCCTGGAGGCCGCGTACCCAGGCGGCGGTGTGCCGGGCGACCAGCTCCGGGTCGGCGCCGAAGGAGCGCACCCCGATGACCGGGTTGGCCGGGTTGGAGTTGACGTCGGCGTCCGGGGCGTAGTCCAGCGTGACGCCGACGGCCGCGAGTTCGGCGCCGAGGTCGCGGGCGACCTCCTCGGTCAGCGCCGGGTCGTCGACAGCGCCGAGCGCGTAGTTGCCGGGACGGGAACTGCCCCGGGCGGACTCGATCCGGGTGACGTCGCCGGCCTCCTCGTCGATCGCCACGATGACGTCCGGCCGCTCGGCGCGCAGGTTCGCGGTGAGCGTGGCGACCTGCTCGTGGTCGACGACGTTGCGGGCGAACAGGACCACCGAGCCGAGGCCCTCGCCGAGCCAGCGGCACACCCACGGCGGCGGTGTGGTGCCGACGAACCCCGGTTGCAGGACGGCGGCGGCGAGCGCCGCCAGGTCTCCGGTCGATCCCTCGGTCCGCTCGCTCATGTGCTGTCGTACCCCCGTCTCCCCCACGGACCCGCCGGGGCCGGCGGGTGCTGACATGGTCACACCGCACCGCTAAATAGTCAACAATCCTTACTGTTAGCCGCTGGCGCCCCCGGACCTCGCGTGGGAGAGTTCCCACATGTCCGCTCTGCCGCTCGCCGACGCCACCAGCGCCGCCGACATCCCCGGCGTACGCCTGCTCGGCCTGGTGGTCGGCGGCCTGTTCCTGCTGATCGCGATCCGGGCCATGTTCCGCCGCTGATCCGCACCGGGCGGTGAGCGGCGGTGCCGGTTTCGCGCGGGATCGCCAGGGGTAGCTGAGGCGCTTGATGAAACTGACCACGCACTCCTCCAGCCTGCGCCGGGCGGCGCGGAACCTGTTCGGCTGGACCGCACTGCGGCCCAACCAGCTCGCCGCCATGCGCGCCGTGATGAAGCGCCGCGACGCCCTCGTGGTGCTGCCCACCGGCGCCGGCAAGTCGGCGATCTACCAGATCCCGGCCAGCCTGATCCCCGGCCCGACGGTGGTGATCTCCCCGCTGCTGGCGTTGCAGCAGGACCAGATCGCCGCGCTCAACGAACGGCAGCGCCCGGAGCTGCGCGCGGTGCGGATCAGCTCGGACGAGAGCGCCGCCCAGCAGGCCGAGGCGATCGAGGACATCCGGGCCGGGCGCGCCGAGTTCCTGTTCATCACGCCGGAGGCGCTGAGCAACCCGGACCGGCTCGCCGAGGTCCGCGAGCTGAAGCCGGCGCTGGTGGCGATCGACGAGGCGCACTGCATCTCCGCGTGGGGCCACGACTTCCGGCCGGACTACCTTGCGCTCGGTCACCTGATCGACGGCCTGGGCCGCCCGCCGGTGGTGGCGCTCACCGCTACCGCCTCCCCGCCGGTACGCGACGACATCATCGCCCGGCTGCGGCTGCGCGAGCCGGAGGTGGTGGTCTCCGGTCTGGACCGGCCCAACCTCTTCCTGGAGGTGGCCCACTGCCCGACCGACGACTACCGGTGGCGGCGACTGATCGCGCTGCTGCGCGATGACGAGCGGCCCGGCATCATCTACGTGCCGACCCGGCGGGCGGCCGAGGAACTGGCCGAGCGGCTCACCGGCGCCGGCTTCCCGGCCGAGTTCTACCACGGCGGCATGCCCACCGCGGCCCGGCACGAGCTGCACGAGGCGTTCCTCGCCGACCGGGTGCCGATCATGGTGGCCACGTCCGCGTTCGGCATGGGCATCGACAAGCCGAACATCGCCTGGGTGGTGCACATGGCGCTGCCCGACTCGCCGGACAGCTACTTCCAGGAGATCGGCCGGGCCGGTCGCGACGGCTCGCCGGCCCGGGTGCTGCTGCTGTGGCGCTCCGAGGACGTCGGCCTCCAGCGCTACTTCAGCGGCGGCCTGCCGGACTCCAAGGAACTGACCGAACTCGCCGCGGTGCTGCGCGGAAAGGCCCGCAACCGCAAGGAGCTGCGCGAGCTGACCGGTCTCGGTCCGCGCAAGCTGGGTCAGTACCTGTCCCTGCTGGAGCAGGTCGGCGCCGCCGAGCCACGCGCCAGGCAGCGCATCGGCGCGCCCCGGTACGCCCCGGCGGCCGCCGAGTCGGGCCGGGCCGCGCTGGCCGAGGCGGAACGGCAGCAGACGGTGACCCGGTCGCGTACCGACATGATGCGCGCGTTCGCCGAGACCACCGGCTGCCGGGGCCAGGCCCTGCTGGCGTACTTCGGTGAGCAGATGACCGAGGTCTGCGGGCACTGCGACAACTGCCACGCGGGCACCAGCGTCGCCGGTGACGGCGCGGTCGGGCCGTTCCCGGTGCACAGCCAGGTCCGCCACCCGGAGTGGGGCGCCGGCCTGGTGCTCAGCTACGAGGAGGACCGGATGACGGTGCTCTTCGACGAGGTGGGCTACAAGACGCTGTCCGTGCGCGTGGTGTCCGAACAGGGCCTGCTGGAGCTGGACTAGCCTGACCCGGGCGCCGCGGGGGCGCCCGTCGACAACGACGACCACGGCGAAAGGGGCCTGATCGTGATCGAGCAGCCGGCGTACACCCGGTTCGGCGTCTCCGACGAGGAGTGGGGGCTGCTGGTGGGGCTGCCGCAGTCGGTCCTCACCGCGGCGGCCGCCGCCGAGTCCGACGGCACCCGCCGCACCATGGCGGAGAACGCCGCCGGACTGGAGACCATCGCGGCCGGCCGCGAGTCGGCCAGTCCGCTGGTCGCCGCGGTGGCCGGTGAGGTCGTCGACCGGGTGGGCGACCCGGAGACCGGCGCGGAACTGCCGGTGATCACGCCGCAGGACCCGAAGGCGATGATCGAGGACGTGCTGGCCCGGGCCGGGCAGGCGTCCGCGCTGCTCACCGCGCGGGTGGACGAGGGGCAGGCCGGGGCGTACCGGCACTGGCTGGTGGAGATCGCCGAGCAGGTGGTGGGCGCGGCCTCCACCGGCGGCATCCTGGGTCTGGGCGGCGACGCGGTGACCGATTCCGAGCGCCGTTTCCGGGACCGGCTGTCCCAGGTGCTGAACGACTGAACGGACTCCTAACAGAAGGCTCACAGATCCGTCAATGACGGACGTCACGCCCCACGGGTGTCGCTTTTCGACCCCGTGGGGCGTCCTGCTTAGAGCAGGAGTGGTGAGCCACGGGGGTCGTTGATGGACGGGAAGCTGCGACGTCAGGTGTTCGACACGGAGGCGCTGCCGCCGCCGGAGCGGTTCGGCATGTGGCTGGACATGATGGCGGGCACGCCGACGCCGCTGCGGGTGCACAGCGCGCACGCCGACGACTTCGTCGCCCGGGCCGAGTTCATCGACCTGGGCCGGATGCAGCTCATCCGCTACCGCTACCCGTCGGTGGAGTGCGTGCGCACCTCGAAGCTGATCCAGCGTTCCGACCCCGACTACTACCTGCTGGCGCTGACGCTCACCGGGACCAGCCAGGCCGACCAGGCGGGGCAGCGCGCCTGCTGCCGCCCCGGCGACCTCACCTTCTACGACTGCTCCCGCCCGCATGAGGTCAGCCACCACGCCGACACCGCCGGGCCGGCGTACGCCCGCTCGATCGTGGCGCTGATGCCGTACGACGCGCTGCCGTTGCCGCCCCGCCGGCTCGCTCCCCTGTTCGCCGGCCGGATGTCCGGCTCCGAGGGCGTCGGCGGGCTGGTCGCCGACTTCCTCATCCGGATCACCGCCCACCCCGAGCAGTACCACGCGGCCGACGCGGAGCGGCTCGGCGCCGTCGGGCTCGACCTGATCGCCACGCTGCTCGGCCGCAACCTGGTGTCCGAGGACGAGGTGCCCACCGAGGTCCGGCGCCGCGCCCTCCAGGCCCAGGTGCGCGCGTACGTGCGCCAGCACCTCGGTGACGCCTCGCTGGACCCGGGCGCGATCGCCGACGCGCACCACATCTCGGTGCGCTCGCTGCACCGGCTCTTCGAGGACGAGGAGACCACTGTGGCCGCGTACATCAGGGACGAGCGACTGGCCCGGTGCCGCCGCGACCTGGCCGACCCGGCGCTGAGCGACCGCTCGATCCAGGTCATCGCCGCCCGCTGGGGTTTCCGCGACAAGGCGCACTTCAGCCGGGTCTTCCGGGCCGCGCAGGGTGAGACACCCCAGGCGTACCGGGCTCGTCACCTGGAACCGGCACGGATCGTCAACAGCGAGGCATCCGCCGTCAACCTGTCCCGTACATACTGAAACCTGGGCTACCGCTCGCGGTGAGCCCACGGATATCGGGGGGCCGGGCGTGGCGCCCGCGGCGGTCCCGGCCGCGGGCGGCCCGCCCGGTGATGGCTCCCCGGGACCGCACCGGCGGCCGAGATTCCCGGCCCCGTCGCGCTTCCCCCCAGGACCGACGGGGCCGGTCGGCGGTCAGCCGGCCTCCTCCTCCAGCAGCGCCAGCACCGACTTCTCCACCGCCTCGCGCGGCATCTCCGGCTGCACCGGCGCCAGCACCCCGTCGTGGTAGAGGTCGACCACACGCGGGTCCACGTACGAGGTGCGGGCCACCGTCGGGGTGTTGCCGAGCAGTTCGGCCACCGAGCGCATCACCCCGGCCACGGCACGCTTGCGGGCGGTGGCGGACCGCTGCGGGCCCACGGTGGCCAGTTCGGCGGCGGCCAGCACCGTCGCGTGCCAGGTACGGAAGTCCTTCGCGGTCATCTCGCCGCCGCTGGCGTCGCGCAGGTAGTCGTTGACCTCGTCGCTGCGCACGTCACGCCAGGAGCGGCCGTCCCAGTAGCCGAACAGCCGCTCCTGGGCACGCCGGCGACGGCGCAGGTCGAACAGCACCCGGCACAGTTCGGCGTCCTCGATCCGGCGGACCTGGTCGATGCCGCCCTTGGCCGGGAACTCGAACACCACGCACCCGCCCCGGGAGCGGGCGTGCTCGGGGCGCAGCGTGGCCACCCCGAACGTCGGGTCGTCCCCGGTGGCGTACTGGTCGCTGCCGACCCGGAACGCGCCCATGTCGAGCAGCCGGGCGACGGTGGCGAGCACCCGTTCCCGGCGCAGGCCGCGCAGCGCCAGGTCGTGCGTGACCCGGTCGCGCAGCGTGGGCAGCCGGTGCGCCACCTCCAGCACGTGGTCGAACTTGGCCTCGTCGCGCTTGCGCCGCCAGCCCGGGTGGTAGAGGTACTGCTTGCGGCCCGCCGCGTCGATGCCGGTGGCCTGGATGTGGCCGTTCGGGTACGGCGAGATCCACACGTCCTGCCAGGCGGGCGGGATGACCAGCTCACGCAGCCGGGTCAGCTCCCCGGCGTCGCGTACCGGCTCGCCGGCCGGGTCGAGGAACAGCCAGCCCTTGCCGCGGCGCCGGCGCGCGTACCCCGGCCGGCCCGGATCGCTACGCCGCAACCGCACCGGAGACCCGTTCCACGTCGGCCACCGCAGCCACCACCTCGTCGATCCCGATGGCATCCAATGTCGGGTGGGTTCCTACCCCGCCCGACCCGGTCGAATCCGGGTTGACGGGCGTGGGCTCGATCGCACCCAGCGCCCGGTGCCGGGGGCGGTCCGGCGGTGGGCCCCAGTGTGCCGCCGGCACCGGGCCGAACAGCACCACCGAGGCGGTGCCGTAGCCGGTGGCGAGGTGCGCCACGCCGGTGTCCCCGCTGACCACCAGCCGCGCGCCCGCGACGAGCGCGGCCATCTCGGCCAGTCCGGTCCGGCCGGCCAGCACCGCCTGCGGCGGCAGCCCGGCGTCGCGGGCGACCCGCTCGGCCAGCGCCCGTTCGTCCGGCGAGCCGGTCACCGCCACCCGGTGCCCGCGCGCGGCCAGCTCCCGGGCCAGCCCGGCGAACCGGTCCGCCGGCCAGCGCTTCGCCGGGATCTTGCCGCCCGGGTGCAGCAGCGTCACCCCGGCCGGTACGCCGGCCGCCGCCGGACGCCGCAGCGCCAGGTCCCCGGGGTCGGCCGGCAGCCCGTACGCGTGCAGCAGCCGGCACCAGCGGCGGACCTCGTGCTCGTCGTCGTCCCAGGCTGGGCCGTCCGGGTGCCCGGCGCCCGGGTTGCGGTAGGCCAGCACGCGGCCGGGGCGGACGGCGGCCAGCGCCCGGTGCGACTGCGGTCCGCGGCCGTGCAGGTTGACCGCCACCTCCGGCGGCTGTCCGGTCCACCCGATCCGGTCCGGCCCGGTGGTGGGCAGCACCCGGTCGACCGCCCCGGTCAGCTCCGCCAGCGGCGCCAGCCAGGCCGGCGCGGCGAGCACCAGCTCCCGGCCCGGCAGGCCGGCGCGCAGGCCGCGCAGCGCCGGCACGGCGGTCGCCAGGTCACCGACCCCGAGCGCGCGCAGCACCAGGATCACGGGTACGAGGACTCCTGCGCGGCGCAGACCACCATCTCGCGTACCGCGCAGCCGGCCGGCTGGGACAACGCGAACATGACCGCGGCGGCGGTGTCGGCGGGCTCGTTGAGCACCGCGTCCGGGCCGGGGCGGTACTGCGCGTCCCGCTCGTCGAAGAACGCGGTCCGCATCCCGCCCGGGATCAGCAGCGTCACGCCGACCGCTCCGGCGAGTTCGGCGGCGAGCGCCCGGGTGAACCCGACCACCCCGAACTTCGCCGCGCAGTACGCCGTCGCGTCGCTGACCGCCTTCACGCCGAGCGTGGAGGCGACGGTGACGATGCTGCCCCGGGAGGCCTCCAGCCAGGGCAGCGCGGCCCGGATCACCGCGGCGGTGGCGAGCAGGTCGACGGTGACGATCCGTTCCCAGGTCTCGGCCGGGATGTCGGCGAGCTTCCCGGGCACGTCCATGCCGGCGGCGGTGACCACGGCGTCCAGCCCGCCGGAGCGTTCCGCGAGGTCGCGGGTGGCGGCCTCGGCGGCGCGGGTGTCGGCCAGGTCGCACTCGACCCAGGGCACCCCGTCGGCGGGGCGCTGCCGGTCCAGCACCAGCGGGCGTCCCCCGGCGCGGGCCACCGCGGCGACCACCGCCGCGCCGAGCCCGCTGGAGCCGCCGGTGACCAGGACGGTCGGCCCGGCTCCGGGCGCGCCGGCGCTCACGCCGCCACCGTCGGACCGGCGGGCGCGACCGCGCCGGGTCGGATGCGTCGCTCGTTCATCGTGCTCCCTTCGCCGTGGACCGGACCTGCGCGACGGCCTCGGCCGGGTCGACCGACGCGGCCGGCCAGCCGCCGCTGCCCCGCCCGGCCCGTGCCGCCGCGATCATGTCGGTGGTCGAGCGCCCGTCGAGGTACGGCACGACCACCGTGTGGCCGCCCCAGCGGGCCAGGATCTCCGTCTCGGGCAGCGTCTCCGGGCCGCCACCGCTGGCGTAGTCGCCGCCCTTGACCCAGATGTCCGGGCGCAGCCAGGACAGCGCCGCCTCCGGGGTCGGCTCGTCGAAGATCAGCACCGCGTCGACGCAGCCGAGTGCGGCGAGCAGCCGGCCCCGGTCGCCCTGCGGCACGACCGGGCGTTCCGGGCCCTTGAGCCCGGCGACGCTGGCGTCGGAGTTGAGGCAGACGACAAGGCAGTCGCCGAGTTGCCGGGCCGCCTGGAGCGTCGCCACGTGCCCGGCGTGCAGCAGGTCGAAGCAGCCGCCGGTGGCGACCACGGTGCCGCCGGCCGCGCGTACCCGGGCCACCACCTCGCCGGCCGCCCCGGCGCCGATCCGGTCCCCGCCGCCGGTGACCACCTCCGGGGCCACCGCGCGCACCGGCGCGGGCAGCGCGGCCGCGACACCGCCACCGGCCACGTACGCGGACGCCTCGGTGACCGCCTCCTGCACCGCCTCGGACACCAGCGCCCCACGGGCCAGGGCGAGGGTCGCGGTGGACGCGAACCGGTCGCCCGCCCCGCACGTGTCCCCCTCGGCGGGCGGCGCCGGCACCACAAGGGGCGTGGACCCGGCGTGGCTGAGCAACGCGCCGTCCCCGCCGAGCGTCACCGCGACCGCGCGCGCCTGCCAGCGGCGGCGCAACGTGTGCGCGCTGCGGGACGCGACGGCCAGGCGGGAACCGCCCGGCGGCGTCTTTGCCAGCTCGCGGGCCTCCGGCTCGTTCGGGGTCGCCAGGTGCACACCGGGTACGGCGGCCGGTCCACGCGGATGCGGGTCCCAGACCACAGGTGCCCGGGTGGCGGTCAGCGCGGCGCGCAGCGCCGGATGAGCTGCCACGCCCCGGCCGTAGTCGCTGACCAGTACGGCGGACGCACCGGCGATCAGCCGCAGCACGGCGTCGCTCGGCTGCCCCGGGGTACCGGCGCTCCCGCCCCGGTCGTGACGCAGCAGCACCCGCCCGCGCGCCCGCAGCCGGATCTTCTCCGGGGTGGCACCGGCCAGCGGAAGCGCGTACAGCCGGACCCCGGCGGCGGCGAGCAGCGTGCCCAGCCGGGCCCCGCCCGCGTCGTCGGCGACGGCGGTGACCAGCGCGACCTCGGCGCCCTGCGCGGCGGCGAAGACGGCGGCCAGCCCGGCGCCACCCGGCCGGTCGGCGGAGACGGTCTCGTCGAGCACCGGCACCGGGGAGTCCGGGCAGAGCCGGTTCACCAGACCTTCGACGTCGCGGTCCAGCAGCGTGTCACCGAGCACCACCACCGGTCCCCTCATGCCACGCCTCCCCGTCCGGCCGGCGCCGCCGGGTCCGGCTCACCGACGACGACCTCGACGCCGGCGCGTACCGGCCCGGCCGCGGGCTGGGCGGCGAGCGCGGCGGGCAGCGCCAGTTCGACGTACTCGCAGAGCACGTGCGAGGCCACCAGGTGCAGTTCCTGCACGACCTGCCCGTCCGGCGAGTCGATCGCCAGGTGTTCGTGACAGATGTCGGCGAGGGGGTTGGGTGCGGGTCCGGTGAAGGCCCAGCAGCGCATGCCGGTCTGGTGGGCGGCGCGGGCGGCGGTGAGGAGGTTGGTGCTGGTGCCGCTGGTGGACAGGAGCAGGAGGATGTCGTGGGGCCGGCCGTGGGCGCGGACCTGCCGGGCGAAGGCCTCGTCGTATCCGTAGTCGTTGGCGATGGCGCTGAGGGCGCTGGTTTCGGCGTGCAGGGCGATGGCGGACAGGGGCTGGCGGTCGTGGCGGAGCTTGCCGACGAGTTCGGCGGTGAGGTGCTGGGCTTCGGCGGCGCTGCCGCCGTTGCCCGCGACCAGCAGGCGGCCACCGGCAGCGAGCCGCTGCGCCAGTTCCTCACCCCAGCGGGCCAGCATCTGTTCCGCCTCCCGCAGCGGCAGCAGCGCGGCGGCCAGCAGGCTCAGGTGGTCCTCCAGCACCGTCGCGCCGGCGGCCGGCGTCCCGGCCGTCATCAGGCGACCACCCGGGTCGGGCGGCGCACGGTGGCCACCTCGCCGTACAGCTCGGTGAGGCGGTCCGCGGTGGTGGCCCAGGAGTAGCGGGTGCGGGCCCGTTCCAGCGCGGCGGTGGCGTAGGCGAAGCGGCGGATCCGGTCGCCGAGCAGGCCCCGGAGCGCCGCGCCGAGGGCGGCCGGCTCCCGGGGCGGCACCAGGTCGCCGGTGCGTCCGGCCACCACCGTGTCGATCAGCCCGCCGACCGCAGTCGCGACCACCGGTACGCCGCAGGCCATCGCCTCCAGCGGGGTGAGCCCGAACGGCTCGTACCAGGGTGCGGCCACGAGCACGTCGGCCGACCGGTACCAGCGGCCCATCTCCTCCCGGGGGACCGCGCCGACCAGCCGGACCCGGTCGGCGACGCCGAGGGAGTGGGCCAGCGCGCGCAGGCGCAGCGCGTACGGGTCGGTCTCCAGGAGTCCGGCCGGTGGCCCGCCCACGACGACGCACTCGGCGTCCGGCACCTCGGCGACGGCCCGGATGACGTCCTGGAAGCCCTTGCGCTCGACCAGGCGGCCGACGGTGAGGATGCGGGCCCGGCCGCCGTCGCGGTCGGCGGCCGGGCCGAGCGGGGAGAACGTCGTGAGGTTCACCCCCGACGGCACCACTGTCATCCGGGACCGGGGCACGCCCATCCGGACCAGTTCGGCGACCTCGTCCTGGCACTGGGCGACCACCCGGTCCACCGAGCGGCCCAGCTTCCGCTCGTGTTCGACCCGGCCCGGCGGGCTGGTGTCCTGCACGCCCTGGTGGCGGCGCTTGACGGTGCCGAGCGCGTGGTACGTCTGCACCATCGGCACGCCCGCGCGGCGGGCCGCGGCGAGACCCGCCAGCCCGCTCATCCAGAAGTGCGCGTGCACCACCTCGGGCTGCCAGTCGCTGGTGCGCCACCGGTCGGCAAGCCACTGCCCGAACGACGGCATGTACGGCAGCAGGTCGTCCTTGGCCACCGGTTCGGCCGGCCCGGCCGGTACGTGCACCACCTCGTACCCGTCCGGGGTGCGGACGCTCACCGGCAGGTCCACCGCGTCGAGCCGGGTGTAGACGCGCACGTCGTGACCGGCGGCCGCGAGCGCGGCGGAGAGCTCCGCGACATGCGTGTTCTGGCCACCGGCGTCCTCCCCGCCGAGGACGGCGAGCGGGCTGGCATGCTCCGAGATCATCGCGATGCGCATACTTCCTCCTCCAGCAGCCGGTCCCAGTCGGCGAGGAATCGATCCAGGCCGTAGCGGTCCCGGGCGGCGGCCCGGGCCACGGCGCCCGCCCGGCGGGCGGACTCCCTGTCGTCCAGCAGCCCACGGGCGGCGTCGACGAGCGTGTCGACGCGTGTGGACAGCGCTCCCGCGGCCGGCGGCACCGCCTCCACCGCCTCGGTGGTCGCCAGTGCCACCACGGGCATGCCCATGGTCATGGCCTCGATGAGGCTGAGGCCGAGTGAGGTCCAGCGGCACAGGTGCAGGTACGCGCGCCGTTTGGCGAGTTCGGCGTGCATGGCGTGCTGGGGTACGTCGTCGTGGCTGGTCAGCCGGTCCTCGGGCAGGCCGAGGTGGGCGGCGAGACCGTCCACCTTCATCCCGTAGACGTCCAGCGGCGCCAGCGCGGCGAACCGGGCGAGCAGGTCGGTGCCGGTGACCCGCCAGCGGCGTACCGGCTCGTTGATGACCACGGCGAGGCGGTCGAGTTCCCCGGTCCACTCGACGTCCGGTGGTACGACGCCGTGGTCGACGACAGTGGTGCGGGTGGCGCCGTTGTCCCAGAACAGCTCGTTGAACGCGGTGACGTGGGTGAGCAGCAGGTCGTCGCGGTCGGCCATCGGGTGCCGGGTGTTCGGCACGTCGCCTTTCGGCGTGTTGTGCTCGACGTAGATGGCCGGCACGTCCCGCCCGGGCCGGCGGCCGAGCCACTCGGCGGCGAGGTCGACTTCCTCGGGGCGTTGCAGGATCACCAGGTCGACGTCGGTGTCACGCAGCTCGTCGGGGGTGACCTCGACGGCGCTGTCCGGCCACGGGTAGGTGCGCGCCCGGCCCAGCCCGTACGGGCCCCGGTCCGGCGTCACCGGCACCAGGTAGCGGTGCTTGCCGTGCACGAAGGAGGTCGTCCACGACCCGTGGACGTGCCACACCAGGATGTTCATCCGGCCACCCCGCCCGCCACCGGCGCCGGCACGCCGAGCAGCCGCAACGCCTCCAGCACCCGTCCCGGCTCGACAGCCGACAGGCACGGGTGACCGGGCACCGGGCAGACGGTGGCGCGGGTGTCCCGGCACGCCGCCCCCGCGTCGCCGAGCCGCACCGTCGGCACCCGGTACGGCCCCCACTGTCCGAACGGCACCGTCGGGGCGAACAGGCTCACCACCGGCACGCCGAGCGCGGCGGCGAGGTGCGCCGGACCGGTGTTGCCCACGACCAGCGCCCCGGCGCAGGCGATCACCGCCGCCAGGTCGTCCAGCCCGGTCCGCCCGCCCAGGTCGACGCCGCCCGCCGCGGCCACGCGCTCGGTCAGCTCCCGCTCGTCCGGTCCGCCGGTGACCACGACCCGGTAACCGGCCGCGCCGAGCACGCGGACCACGCGGGTGGCCAGCTCCTCCGGGCAGGCGCGGGTCTCCACCGACGAGCCGGGGTGCAGGACCACGTAGCCGGGTTCGCCGGCGTCGGCCGCGCGCGGCGGAAGCCGGTCGGTGCGGATGCGCAGCGCCGGTTCGTCGTGGCCGGGCAGCGCGAAGCCGGCGGCGGCCGCGAGGGACAGAGCACGTTCCGGTTCGGGTACGCCTGCCGGAACGCGGTGGCGGACGTCGAGCAGGCTGCCCGGGTAGTCGTCGCTGATCGCGCTGATCCGCGGTATCCCGGCCAGGCGCAGCAGCAGCGCGAGGGGCAGAGCGGACTGGTGGAAGGAGGTGAACACGACGGCCTCGTCGGCGCGTACCTCCGACAGCCGGTCGGTGAGCGCGCGCACGGCACCGGGGTCGACGGGTGGGGCGGGCGCGTCGATCCACGGCAGTGGCGCCTCGATGATCTCGTCCACGCCGGGGAGCAGGTCGGCGGCGGCCCGGCCGCGTGGCCCGCACAGCAGCACCACCCGCTGCGCTCCGGCCGCTACCGCCCGGATGCCCGGCCCGGTCACCAGCACGTCGCCCGCCGCGTCGCTGCGGACCACCAGCACTGTCCCGCGACGCGACCGGCGCGCGGGGTGCGGCGCGGCCGTCAGGCGCATCCGGGCCAGCACGATGCCCACCGCGTCCGGCAGGTCGGCGGCGACAGTGGGCGCGGCGGCGACCTCGGCGGCCCGGGTCGCCGGCGTGGGCACCATGATCGCGGCGGCGCCCGCAGCCGCGGCGGCTGCCGTGTCCGCGCCGATGTCACCGATCAGCACGCACCGGGTGGGCCTGGTGCCGAGCGCGCGGGCCGCCTCGTGGACGAGGCCGGGCGCGGGCTTGCGGCAGGCGCACCCGTCAGCTTCCGCGTGCGGGCAGATCACCCAGTGGTCGAAGGGCCCGAGCAGCTCCTCCACCCGGGCGTTGACCAGGCGCAGGTCGTGCGCGGTGAAGTACCCCCGGGCCAGGCCGGACTGGTTGGTGACCACCGCCAGCCGCAACCCGGCAGCCCGCAACCGGTCCAGCGCCTCCCGGGCGCCGGGCACCGGCCGTACCTTCTCGGGGTCGCCGTTGTACGGCACGTCCTCCACCAGCGTGCCGTCCCGGTCCAGCAGGACCGCGTCGTACAGGCCGGACGGGAACCGGTCAGCACCCGGGTCAACCCGGGCTGACCTGCACTGATCCCGCTCCTGGTCCCGTCGCACGGGCGGCGGGTTCCCGAGGCCCCGAGGAGTAAACGTCGGCGTCGGCGCCAGGCCGCCCCGCCGGTGCCGCACAGCCGGGTGCACACCTGCCACGACCGGCCCGGTCCGGCGATACCCGCCGCCCCGGAGAAGCTAACCCGGATCGCCGTTAGCGACCGCCCGCGCGGGGGTACCGCTCGGTGATGGCGGTTGTGGAGAAGGTTGTCGACGCGCCCCCGGAGCAGGTCTTCGAGGTGCTCGCGGACGGGTGGACGTACAGCGACTGGGTGGTGGGCACCGCGCACGTGCGGGACGTGGACGACACGTGGCCGCGCGTCGGCAGCCGGCTGCATCACCGGGCCGGGCCGTGGCCGTTCTCGCTCCAGGACAAGTCGACGGTGCTGGAGTGCCAGGCGCCGCACCGCCTGGTCCTGCGCGCCGGGCTGTGGCCGGCCGGGGAGGCGGTCGTGGCGTTCGTGCTGGAGCCGCTCGACGACGGCAGGACCCGGGTGACGCTCGGCGAGGACTTCGCCGCCGGGCCGTTGCGGTGGATCCGGACCAAGCTCAACGACCTGGTGCTGCATCTTCGTAACCGGGAGACGCTTGCCCGGCTGTCCGACATCGCGACGCGGCAGAAGCCGGAGCGGTGATCGATCGCCGGCGGGGCGTCTGTGCGGCCGCCGTGCGAGGGACTGGCTACCCTCTCAGGTGAACCTGTCGGCTGACCGAGGATGTCCGTGATGATCGAACCCGTGCAGTTACCCTCCCCGTGGGGGGATGCGCGCCTGACCGTCGTCGTTCCGACCTACAACGAGGCGGGCAACCTCCCGGTGCTGGTCGAGCGCCTCCTCGCGCTGCCGCTGCCGGGGCTGAAGGTGCTGGTCGCCGACGACAACTCCCCGGACGGAACCGGCGAGGTCGCCGACAAGCTGGCCATCGAGCACCCGGACCGGGTGATGGTGGTGCACCGCCCGGGCAAGGAGGGCCTCGGCCGGGCGTACGTGGACGGCATCGGCCGGGCGCTCGACGACGGTGCGGACTTCGTCGCGCAGATGGACGCCGACCTGTCGCACCCGCCGGAGGCGCTGCCCGGCATGCTCGGCGCGCTGCTGTCCACCCAGGCTTCGGTGGTCATCGGCTCCCGTTACGTGCCCGGCGGTGAGCTGGACGAGAACTGGCCGCTGTACCGGCGCGCGCTCAGCGGCTGGGCGAACCTGTACGTGCACACGCTGCTGCGGGTCCGCATCCGCGACCTGACCGCCGGCTTCAAGATCTGGCGGGCGGACGCGCTGCGCGCGATCGGGCTGGACCGGGTCCAGTCGAACGGCTACAGCTTCCAGGTGGAGATGCACTATCTCGCCACCAAGCTGGGCCACACGATCCTCGAGGTGCCGATCCGCTTCGAGGAGCGCCGCGACGGCGACTCGAAGATGACCACCGCCACGAAGATCGAGAGCGCGCTGATGCCGTTCAAGCTACGCAGCCGGCACCGCAACCTCGACTCCTGACCCGCTCTCCCGCACCTCCACCGCGCCCTCACGCTGCGTTATTGTCACCGCGCGTGAGGGCGCGGTCGTCCGGCCACATTCCCTCGCCGGCCCCTTTGCTCTGCAGCCATCGGCGCAGCACCGCCCTGAGCAGGGGCGCCTTCCGGAGCACCGTTTCGCCGGGCGCCCGGCTGCGGACACGGTGCGTGACCGATGCGTATGCGGCTGCAGAGCAAAGGCGGCGGTGCGGTCACGCCTCGTCCCGGGAAGCCCGCAGATCTTGGTGGGAAACGGCCCCCATAGGGGCACTTTCTTACCAAGATCTACCGCGACTCCCAGGATGCGGGCTGCCGATCTCGTTTTCCGGGATCGCTCGGCCCGTGGGCGGGGCAGCCGGTGGGGGCGCGGGCGGGTCAGCGGTAGATGGTGCGGTGGGCGGCGGCGATCGTGCGGGCGTACACCTCGCCGGTGACCGCCCGGTCGCGTGCGAGCGCGGCGCGTGCCGCGTTCGCCCCCGGCGCGCCGTGCACGCCACCGCCCGGGTGGGCGGAGGCGCTGGCCAGGTAGAGCCGGTCCACCGGGGTGTCGGCGCGGCCCAGGCCGGGGATCGGCCGCAGGAACAACTGCTGGTACGCCGCGGCGGTGCCCCCGCCCAGCGCTCCCCCGACCAGGCTCGGCTCGGCGTCCTCCAGGTCGGCCGGGCCGGCCACGTGCCGCCCGACGATCGACGACCGGAACCCGGGTGCCGCCGCCTCCAGCACCTCCTCCATCCGCTCCACGTGCCCCGCCACCTCCTCGGCCCGCCAGTCGCGGCGGAACGGCAGGTGGGTGTAGGACCAGAGCGACTCGGTGCCGGGCGGTGAATGGCTCGGGTCGGCCACCGACATCTGCCCCACCAGCAGGAACGGATCCCGTGGCAGCTCGCCGCGGGCCAGCTCGGCCGCGTACGTGGTGAGCCCGTCGAGGTCGGCGCCCAGGTGCACGGTGCCGGCGCCGGCCAGGTCGCGGTTCTTCCACGGCACCGGCGCGGACAGCGCCCAGTCGACCTTGAGCGTGGAGCCGTCCCACCTGAAGTGCGCCAGGTCCTCCACCATCCGGGGCGGCAGCGCCGCCGCGCCGACCAGGTCGAGGAAGAGCGCCGGGGCGGGCACGTCGGCGAGCACCGCGCGCCGGGCCCGCCAGTCGGTGCCACCGGCGGTGCGGACGCCCATCGCCCGGCCCCGGGCGGTGAGCACCCGCTCGACCCGGGCGCCGTACGTGATCCGCCCGCCCCGCTCGACCAGCCGCGCGACGAGCGCGTCGGTGATCTTCTGGGCGCCGCCCACCGGTACCGGCCAGCCCACCTGCTGGCCGAGCATGGCGAGCAGCCAGCCGTACACCCCGGAGCCGGCGTCCTCCGGGGACAGGTCGGTGTGCAGGGCGCAGCCGGCCAGCAGCACCGTGCCGCCCTCGCCCTCGAACAGTTCCGCGCCGAGCTTGCGGACCGGCAGCACGAGGCGGCGGGCCAGGCGGAGCGCGCCGCCGACCCGGAGTTGCCGCAGCAGGCCCAGCCCGCCGCGTACCGGCGGGAACGGGGTGGTGATGGTCTGCAGCATCGGCTCGGCCACCTGGCACCAGTCGGCGTACGCGTGCCGCCAGCGCTCCCCGTCGCCGGGGGCGAACGCCTCCAGCGAGGCGGCGGTGGTGTCCAGGTCGCGGTTGACCACTGCGGCGCGGCCGTCCGGGAGCAGGTGCGCCAGCACGTCCGGCGCGTGCGTCCAGGACAGGCCGTGCCGTTCCAGGTCCAGCCCGTCGAGCACCGGGGAGGCGTAGCCGAGCGGGTAGAAGGAGCTGTAGAGGTCGCTGAGGTAACCGGGCGCGGTCACGTACGCGGAGCGCACGGCTCCGCCGGGCGCCTCGGTGGCCTCCAGGACCTCGACGTCCCAGCCGGCGTCCACCAGCAGGTTCGCGGCCACCAGCCCGTTGTGCCCGGCCCCGATGACGACGGCGTCTGCGGTGGAGGTCATCGGATCCGGCTACCCGGCCGGTCACCGGGCGAAACGCGTTTGTCCCGCCCACGCCGGGGCAAGCACGGCCGCATGTACACGGTTGCGCAGCTCATTGGTGGGGTGTGGGGCGCCGGCGGCGAGGGCGGCGAGCTGGTCGTCCACGATCCGGCGGACGGGTCGCCGGTGACGCGGACGCCCGTCGCGACGGCCGACGAGGTGGCCAAGGCGGTGGAGGCGGCCCGGGGCGTGGCGGCGGAGTGGGCCGCGACCGCACCGGCGGAACGGGCCGCGGCGCTGCACCGGGCGGCGGACGCGGTCGAGGCGGCGGCAGACGAGCTGGCCGAGGCGACCACGGCGGAGATGGGCAAGCCGCTCGACGACGCGCGGGGCGGGGTGGCGGCGGGCGTCGGCACCCTCCGACAGTACGCCGAACTGGCCCCCGTCCGGGGCGGCCGGACGCTGCGCGGCGCGCACGACGCGCTGGACTTCATGGCCCCCGAGCCACGCGGCGTCGTCGCCGCGATCACCCCGTGGAACGACCCGGTGGCGGTGTCCTGCGGCCTGCTCGGCGCCGCGCTGGTCACCGGCAACGTGGTGGTCTACAAGCCGAGCGAGCGGACCCCCGCCACCGGCTGGCTGCTGGCCCGCGCGCTGGACTCGGCGCTGCCGGCCGGGGTGCTGTCGCTTCTCACCGGCGGTGGCGAGGTGGGCGCCGCGCTGGCCGGGCACGAACTGGACGTGATCGCCCACGTCGGCTCCACTGCCACCGGCCGGGCGATCGCCGCCGCGGGCGCGCGTACCGGGGCGAAGGTGCTGCTGGAGAACGGTGGCAGCGACCCGCTCGTGGTGGACGCGGACGTCGACCCGGTCTGGGCGGCCGACCAGGCGGCGCTCGGGTGCTTCGCCAACGCCGGTCAGATCTGCGTGGCGGTGGAACGGATCTACGCGCACCGCGACGTCGCCGAAGGCTTCCTGGACGCGCTCGTGGCGCGCGCCGAGGCGCTCACCGTGGGCCCCGGCCGTGACCCGGGCACGCAGCTCGCGCCGCTGGTGGACCGGCGGCACCGGGACCACGTGCACGGGCAGGTCACCGCCGCGCTCGCCGACGGCGCCCGGGTACGCGCCGGCGGGGTGCTGCCGGACGGGCCGGGCGCGTTCTACCCGGCGACGGTGATCGAGGGCTGCCGGCACGACATGGCGCTGGTTCGCGAGGAGACGTTCGGGCCGGTCGCCCCGGTGGTGGTGGTCGACTCGTTCAGCGAGGGACTGCGCTGCGCGGCCGACTCCCCGTACGGCCTGGCCGCCACCGTGCTGACCGGCTCGATGAGCCACGCCCAGCGCGCCTGGCGGGAACTGCCGGTCGGCACCGTGAAGATCAATTCGGTGTTCGGCGGGGCGCCCGGCGGCGCGGCCCAGCCGCGCCGGGGCAGCGGTCAGGGCTTCGGGTACGGCCCGGAACTGCTGGACGAGTTCAGCACCGTGAAGGCGGTGCACCTGGAGGCGCCGGGCGGCGGCCACTGGTGAGACGGCACGACACGAGCCCGGGACCGAGGCGGTCCCGGGCTCGACGCGTACCCCCAGGGGTCAGCGACCCCCGCGGGCCTTGCGGGTCGCGTTGTTGTTCGCCTTCTCGATCGCCTCGACCAGTTCCGGCTTGGTCATCCGGGACCGGCCGCGCACGTCCAGTTTCTTCGCCACCTCCATGAGGTGATCCTTGCTGGCGTTGGCGTCCACCCCACCGGCCGTCGGCGCGCGCCGCGCCGGGCCGCCGCCTTCGGCCTGCTTGTCGCTGGGCCCCTTGCGGCCCTTGGGCTCCCAGTGGTCGCCCACCTTCTCGAACTCGTGCTTGACCGCGGCGAAGGCGGTGCGGTGCGCCCGCTCCCCCTCGCCGTACGTCTCGACTGCCGAGTCGTGCGTCTTCTCCCAGGTCCGCTGCGCCTTCGCCGGCGAGCGCCGCAGCGTGCTGGGCAGTACCTCGCGCCCGGGCATCTCGTCCTCCTGGAGTCTCGATCGGCTGTCTGGTGTGGTTCCCGCCCGCCCGGCGGGCAAACCGGCACCCGGTTTGTCGATTTCCCGCCGGGGGTACCGCCCGGCCACGCCCGACGGCGGGGCCTGGAGGAGGCGGACATGACCGTGACGACACCACAGACGGTCGGCGGCCGGACACGGTCCCGCTTCCCCCGCCGGATCCGCCAGCTCAACTGGCGCACCTGGCGCGGTGTGCTGGTGCGCAGCGGCAAGGGTTTCGTCACCGACAACTGCGCCGACTGGGCCGCGGCGCTCACCTACTACGGCGTGCTGGCCCTGTTCCCGTCCACGATCGTGGTGGTGGCTCTGGTCGGCCTGGTCTCCGACGGCCCGCGCACCGTCGACACCGTGATCGACCTGGCCCGGGAGATCGGCGCCGGCTCGGTGGTCGGCAACGACGCGTTCGTGGGTGTGGTGCGCAACGTGGTCGAGCAGCAGGGCTCGGCGAAGGTGCTGCTCAGCTTCGGTCTGCTCGGCGCGCTCTGGTCCGCGTCCGGGTTCATCGGCGCGTTCACCCGCGCCTCCAACGCGATCTACGGGGTGCGGGAGGGCCGGCCGTTCTACCGGCTGCGCCCGTTGCAGATCGGCATGGCCGCGGTGACGATCGTGCTGCTCGCGGTGGTGGCCACCGGGCTGATCGTCAGCGGCCCGGTCACCGACGCGGTGGGTGACCTGCTGCACGCCGGGGCGGTGGCCCGCACCACCTGGTCGGTGGCGAAGTGGCCGCTGCTCGCCGTGGTCGCGATGACGCTGCTGTCGCTGCTGTTCTGGATCGCGCCGAACGTCCGCCAGCCGCGGTTCCGCTGGCTCACCCCGGGCGGCGCCCTGGCACTCGTGGCCTGGGTGCTCGCGTCCTTCGGCTTCGGCCTGTACGTGGCGAACTTCGGCTCGTACGACGTCACGTACGGCAGTCTCGGCGCGGTCATCGCGTTCCTGGTGTGGCTCTACCTGTCCAACTGCGCGTTGATGCTCGGCGTTCAGGTGAACGCCGAGCTGCAACGCGGGCGGGCGATGCAGGCCGGGGTCGAGGAGCCGGACGACCCGGTGCTGCCGCCCCGTGCCCCGGCCGAGGACGAGAAGACGGACGGGGAGAAGACGGCCGACCGGTTGCCGCCCGGATGACCGGCTCTCCCGGGCGGCGCCGGTTTACCGGCGGTCCCCCGGGGCATCTCCCAAGGCATGGAACGTGGCAGCAGCAAGCACTCGCCCAGGGTCGACGACCAGATGAGCAGCGAGGTCAGCGGTCTCGTCCAGAGCGCCGGCACCGGCGGTTCGCGGGCCGAGGAGTTCCGGATCCCGGAGCCGGCCGGCGAGGACCAGCCGGAGGCCACCACGGCGCCGGCCGGGGAGCTGCGCAGCGGCACGCCGCAGGGCATGAGCTCCGAGGACGTCGAGGCGCGCAGCCGTCTGGGGCGGTTCATCACGATGACCGCCCTGCCCGGTGACCGGGAGGCGCTGCTGGCGAACGCGCGGGAGAACGAGGCGCCGACGGACATCGTCGCCGCCCTGGAGACCCTGCCCGCGGGCGCCCACTACCAGACGATCTCCGAGGTGTGGGCCGCACTCGGGCACAGGAACGAGACGACGCGCTGGTGAGCGGGCCGGCCCACGGCCCGTACGAGACACACACCGGCGGAACAGGAGGAACCCCGACATGAGTGGCGTTACCGAGCACGTGGACGTGGACGTCCCGATCCGGACCGCGTACGACCAGTGGACCCAGTTCGAGGAGTTCCCGCACTTCATGGACGGCGTGCAGGAGGTGCGGCAGCTCTCCGACACGATGACCCACTGGACCGTCGAGATCGCGGGCGTGAAGCGCGAGTTCGACGCCGAGATCACCGAGCAGCTGCCGGACGAGCGGGTGGCCTGGCGCTCCACCGGGGGCACCCAGCAGGCGGGCGTGGTGACCTTCCACCGGCTCGACGAGGGGCACACCCGGGTCACGCTGCAGATGGAGTTCGAGCCGCACGGCGTGGTCGAGCAGGCCGGCGACAAGCTGGGCGTGGTCGACCGGCGCGCCAAGGGCGACCTGGAGCGGTTCAAGCAGTTCATCGAGCGGCGCGGTCAGGAGACCGGCGCCTGGCGCGGCGCCGTCGACCGCCCCACCCCCTGAGCCACCTCCCCCGTACCCGAGTCTGGATGGCCGCCGGCGGTGCCGGCGGCCATCGCCGTGTCCGGCCGTTTGCGATCATCCGGTCCGGGTACCGCAGGGGAATGACCGACAACGACCGCCGCGTGTGGCGCGACGAGGACCGCACTCCCCTGCACGAGCTGGACCAGGCCATCGCCCGGTCGGCCACGGACGGCCAGGGCGACGACGTCACCGCCAACGACGCCGGCGAGGAGGCCGCGTTCGGCCACGGCCCGGAGGCGGTGGACCGGGGCGCCGGCCCGGAGGCCGAGCGGCGTGAGATGACCGATGCGGACCGGGCCTACCGGCCGTCGACGATCGGGCGGACCGGCCCGGACGGCGGGTGATCCCGGGCGGCTGCGGACACCCCGTGCCGGTGCCCGCGGCCGCCGGATTCATGCTCGGCCGAAACGACAAAAAGTGCGGTACGGACGGCCGGGAAAACGGACAGCCCATCTAGAATCGGCCGAACGGCTGACGGCACTCCCCCTGATGCGCGCAAGACTTTCGGGATGCAACAGGGCTCCGGTTTCCTCTCCAACCGTCAGCGCAAGCTCGCGTGGCTGGGCTTCCTGCTCGCCGCGATCCAGGCTCCGGTCTCCGCCCGGTTCACCGAGGACAGCTCCTGGCTGTTCAGCCTGGTGGTGGCGCTGATGGTCGCGACCGTGATCATCGCCGACGACGGCGCCCGTCGCCGCCCGGCCGAAGCACGCTCCTCCGACTGAGTCAGCACGTGCCGGGGCGCGCCTCGTGCCCCGGCATCCCCCGGCTGCGGCGGCGCTCCTTCATCTCCGCCTCGTAGAGGTGCCGCCGGCCCTCGACCAGCTCGTCGCGGGCCTGCCGGTCCAGCTCCCGGAAGAGCGCGTAGTAGCCGTCGTCGAAGTCCTCGACGATCTGGAACGTCCACCGCCCGGCGATGACGTTGCGGCCGAGCAGTTCCCTGTCGATCCGCTCGGCGAGCGCCGGGTGACCGGCGGCGCGGAACATGTCCACCGCGTCGTCGAGCATCAGGTCGGCGTGCCCGATGAGCTGGTGCAGCTCGTACAGGTGGCCGCGGGCCCGCTCGACGCACTCCAGGGCCTCGCTGAGCTTGCCCAGCGCCTCGACCGTGGCGTCACTCACTCCTTCCGGGCGCCGGTGTGCCCGGTCCGGTCCGTCGGCCCGCTGTCCCATCGTGTCCCTCCGTGACCCCGATCGTGTGCTCTGCGTAGCGGACTTCTGCCCCCGCACGGGCGACTCAATCCCGCCGGACGACACGACGGCTCCCCCGGACGACCCGGGCATCCCCCGCTCGGCCGAGGCCGGCCCCCGGCGGGCGGCGTTAGCCTCGGACACCATGCGCGTGCCGAACAACCGGGTCGCGACCCGCCGCTCCGCGGCCGTGGCCGCGCGGACGACCCTCACCTCGCTGATCGCCGCCGTCGGCACCGCCGGCCTCGCCGCGGCCCACGCGAACCCCGGGCTGCTCGCCGAGGTCGACCAGCACGCCGCCGGGGTACGCGACACCCTCGACGGCGACCGCCGCCCGCTCACCGTGGCGGCGCTCGCCGGGTACGCCGAGGGGCTGCGCGACGCGGCGGCCGAGCACGGCTGGACGCCGCCGGCCGAGCCGGACTGGTCCGCGCCCGACTGGACGCTCACCCGCCTGCTCGCGGTGTGCCTGCTGACCCGTGGACTGGACCCGCGCCACCTCGCCTGACCCGGACACGGCTACGGGGTGCCCGCGATCACCCCGCGGACACCCCGTCACCCGTTGCCGTCAGCCGTTCGGCCGGCGGAACTGCTGTGTCTCGTCGCCCATCTCGCCGGAGCGGTACGTGCCCGCGCCCGACATGGACGACTGCGGCGCCGCCGGTGCCGGTTGCCCGCCCCGGTCGGCCATCCGCCGCTCGTAGTCGCCGCGGCCGGCCTGCTGCGCCTGCCGCTGCTGCCGGATCGCCCGGGACTCCTCGGCGGCCCGGTGCAGCCAGCCGTCCCAGCGGTCCTGCATCGGCTTGACCAGACCACCACCGACACCGACGATCAGGATGCCGGCCACTGTGGCGAGGAACGCCACGAGCACCGGCGTGGTCACCGTGGTGGCGATGCCCACCTGGTTCAGCGCGGCGATGATGCCGAGCGCCAGGATGAAGATCGCCGTCACGTCGGCCAGCACCCGGCCGTACGAGAGCCCGCCGAGCGCACCCGAGACCAGGTCCCGGACGGCGTTGGCGATGGCGGCGGCGATCACCACGATCACGATCGCCACGAAGGCCCGCGGCAGCCAGGACACCACCCCACGGATCAGGTCGCTGATCGCGTTCGGTCCCCACACCCCGAAGGCGAACTGCAGGGTGAACAGCAGGACCGCGTAGTAGGCCAGTTTGGCCAGGATGTCGCTGGCGTCGTACTTGGTGCGTTCCAGGGCCCGTTTGACGCCGCCGCGTTCGACGGCGCGGTCGAAGCCCACCCGTTCCAGTGCCGCGTCCACGATTTTGAGGACGGCTCGGGCGATGAGCCAACCCACGACGAGGATCGCGATGAACGCGATCGCCCGCGGTACGAAGAGCAGCACCGACCTCCAGAAGTCGGTCCAGGCCGCACTGATGTCGACCTGTCCGACCGCGAGGGTTTTCGGCATGATGTCCCTCCTGTCGCGTGAACTGCGCCGCCCGCATACCCGGTGACCTGGGCAGCACGCCGGGCCGGACCGGGCCAATTTCCCGACATGACCCGCCGAACCGGCCGTGACCTGCCCGAACATCCGCGCCTGGCGGCACCCGTATCCGCCACGGACGCATGATCGGAACCGCCCGGCCACGCTCCGGTTAGGCTGCGGTCATGCCAGGCACCGTCGGTCGGGTTCCCACGCCGTCCGCTCCCGCACCGGGAGCGCCCACCGATCCCGTCGTCGGCGGGCAGGCGGCCGGGACCGCCCACCCGTGGGCCGGTACGCCGCTTGGTGCCCCGCACACCTGGGACCCCGCGGTCCGCGCCGTCGCGGACGTGGTGCTCGCCTCCCCGGTGCCGATGGCCCTGCTCCTCGGCGACGACCTGGTGGTCTTCTACAACGACGGGTACGCCGAGCTGATCGGCGACCGGCACCCGGAGGCGCTGGGGCGGCCGGCGGCCGAGGCGTTCGCCGAGGTGTGGCGCGACCCGGGTGCCGGCGAGGTGCTGGAGCGGGTCTACCGGCACGGTGAGCCGTTCCTGCAGCGGGAGGCGGTGCTGCCGGCCGACCGGCAGGGCCCGGCCGAGCCGGCCGTGTTCACCAGGGGCCACGGCCCGGTCCGTGACTCGGCCGGCCGCATCGTCGGCGTACTCACCGTCTCGGCGCAGACCACCCAGCTGACCCAGCAGTTGCAGAGCCTGAGCGACTTCGCGGCGGCGCTGGCCGGCACGCTCACGCTCGACGACGTCGCGCGGGTGGCGCTGCGCTACTGCCTGCACTCCTTCGACGCCGACCGGGTGTCGTTCGCGGTGGACGAGGGCAACGCGTGGCGGCTGGTCCGCCGCATCCGCGGTGAGCTGCTCGACGAGGCCGACGAGCGGCTGCCCCCGCTGTGGCGGCGGATGTCCGCCGAGTCGGCGCTGCCCGCGGTGGTGACCGCGCGAAGCGGGGTCGCCTCGTTCACCGCCGACGGGCAGCCGCTGCGCGGCGTCGCGGCGGACCGGCACGACGAGAAGATCCGGGCGCTGGCGGCGCTGCCGCTGCGGACGACTGTGGTGCGGGGCTCGCTGACAGTGGGCTACCGGACGCCGCGGCCCTGGTCGCCGGCGGAACGGGCGCTGCTGGCCGCGTCCGCCGAGCTTGTCGGCCAGGCCGCCGAGCGGGCCCGCCGCTTCGAGACCCAGCACGGCACCGCCCAGATGTTGCAGCGCAGCATGCTGCCGGAGCGGCTGCCGGACCTGCCCCGGCTGCGCATCGCCGCGCGCTACGACCCGGGCGTGGACGGCAACGCCGCGGGCGGCGACTTCTACGACGCGTTCCTGCTGCCCACCGGCGCGCTCGGTGTGGTGCTGGGCGACGTGGCCGGGCACGACGTGCAGGCCGCCGCCCGGATGGGCCAGGTACGCGCCGCGCTGCGCGCGCTCGCCCTGGTCGACTCCCGGCCGGACGCGGTGCTCGACGGGCTGGACCGGCTGGTCGCCAGCCTCGGCGTCGAGGGCGGCACCCAGGAGCTGTTCGTGACAGTGGTCTTCGGCGTGGTCGAGGCGGACCGGGAACTGGTCACGCTGGCCAGCGCCGGTCATCCCGCGCCGCTGATCCGGCGCGCCGGACCCGGCGCGGCGGTGGCCGAGTTCGTCGACGTGCCGCCCGCTCCTCCGCTGGGTCTGGGTGGGCGGGCGCGTACCACCACCGTGCCGTTCCGGCCCGGCGACACGCTGCTGCTCTACAGCGACGGCGTGGTGGAGCGGCGCTGGCAGGACCTGGCCGCCGGGATGGCCGGGCTGGGCGCGGCGGTGACCGGGGCGGCCGGCGGCGATCCGCGCGCGCTGTGCGCGGTGGCGACCGCGTCGGTGCCGGGCGCCACCGAGGACGACGTGGCGGTGCTCGCCGTCGAGTACGCGGTGCGCCCCAGCCGGTCGGCGAGCATGGAGGTGCCGGCCGAGCCGACCGCGCCGAGCCGGGTCCGGCACTGGATGACCGCGCAGCTCGGCGAGTGGCGGGTGCCGGAGGCGGTGATCGGCGCGGCGGTGCTGTGCACCAGCGAGCTGACCACGAACGCGCTGCTGCACGCCGGCACCGCCGCCCGGGTCGAGGTCGACCTGTCCGCGGAGCGGCTGCTGGTGTCGGTGGCCGACTCGGGCACCCGGGGTCAGGTCACCCGGGCGCAGACCGACACGCTCAGCAGCCGGGGCCGCGGGCTCGGCCTGATCGAGGAGCTGAGCGACGCGTGGGGCACCGACCCGACCGTACGCGGATCGACTGTGTGGTTCGAGATCCTCATTCCGGCGGGTGAGCCGCGCGTCGGCGACGCCCCGGCCGGGTAGGAGCCGGACATGGCCGACGACAAGCGACGCGGTGTCCTGTTCGACGTGGACGGCACCCTGGTCGACACGACGTACCTGCACACGGTGAGCTGGTGGGAGGCGCTGCGCCAGGCCGACCACCGGGTGCCGATGGCGCGGATCCACAGGTCCATCGGCATGGGCTCGGACAAGCTCCTCGACCACCTGCTCGGCGCGGAGCGGGACCGGGACGCCGACGGCCGGCTGCGCGACGCGCACGACGCGCTGTACGCGGAGTACTGGGAGCGGCTGGCGCCGCTGCCCGGGGCGCGGGAACTGCTGCGCGCCTGCGCGGAGCGCGGGCTGCGGGTGGTGCTGGCGACCTCGGCCGCCGAGCACGAGGTGACGGCGCTGCGGGCCGCGCTGGACGCGGACGACGTGATCGACTCGGTCACCTCGTCGGCCGACGCGCAGGAGAGCAAGCCGGCGCCGGACATCCTGGTCGCCGCGCTGGACCAGTCGGGGCTGGCCGCCGAGCGGGTGGTGTTCGTCGGCGACTCGGTCTGGGACGTGGCCGCCGCCGGCAAGCTGGACATCCCCTGCATCGGGCTGACCTGCGGTGGCACCGGCCGGGCGGAGCTGGCCGGCGCGGGCGCGGTGGCGGTCTACGACGACCCGGCGGCGCTGCTGGACGCCCTGCCGGACAGCGCCATCGCCACGCTCGGCTGACCGGCCCGTCCGATCGACGGGCACGCGCACGCTTAACCGGGCCCGCTTCGGGGCACTGCTGGACTCCGCCGCCCGGTCCACGGGCGACCGAAGGGTGGTGTCGTGGAACCGGTCGATGTCGCGTTCGCTCTGCTGGGCGTCGGTGCGCTGCTGGCCGGGGTGCTGCCCCGGATCCTGGAACGACGGCCGCTGTCGATGCCGATCGCGTTCCTCGGGCTCGGCATGCTCGTGTTCGTACTGCCCACCGGTCTGCCCACACCTGACCCGCTGCGCTGGCCGGAACTGACCACCCACCTCACCGAGGTCGGGGTGATCGTCGCGCTGATGGGCGCCGGCCTGAAGATCGACCGCCCGTTGAGCTGGGCCCGCTGGTCGTCGACGTGGCGGCTACTGGCGATCGCCATGCCGCTGTGCATCGCCGCGGTGGCGCTGCTCGGCTGGTGGTGGGCCGGTCTGGTGCCGGCCGCGGCGCTGCTGCTCGGCGCGGCGCTCGCGCCCACCGACCCGGTGCTCGCCTCCGACGTGCAGGTGGGCGAACCGACCGATGTGGAGGACTCGGAGGACGAGGTGCGCTTCGCGCTCACCTCGGAGGCGGGCCTGAACGACGGGCTCGCCTTCCCGTTCGTGTACGCGGCCATCGCGATCGCCACCACCGGGCTCGCGCCGTCCGGCTGGCTCGCCGAGTGGTTCGCCGTGGACGTGCTCTACAAGCTCGCCGCCGGGGTCGGTGGCGGGCTGCTCGTCGGCTGGCTGCTCGGCAAGCTGTTCTTCCGCGCCCCGAGCAAGCTGCGGCTGGCCAAGCACTCCGAGGGCTTCCTCGCGCTGGCCGCGACGTTCCTCGCGTACGGGCTGGTCGAGGTGATCGGCGGGTACGGCTTCCTGGCCGTGTTCGTGGCCGCCCGCGCGATCCGGGCCGCCGAGCGTACGCACGAGTTCCACTCCGTGCTGCACGACTTCGCCGAGCAGGTGGAGCGGCTGCTCACGGTGCTGTTGCTGCTGCTGTTCGGCGGCGCGGTGATCGGCGGGCTGCTCGCGCCGCTGACCTGGCCGGCGGCACTGGCCGGGCTGGCCCTGGTGCTGGTGATCCGGCCGCTGGCCGGGTGGCTGTCGCTGCGCGGTGCGCCGGGCAGACCGGCCGAGCACTGGGTGATCTCGCTGTTCGGCATCCGCGGCGTCGGCTCGTTCTACTACCTGGCGTACGCCACCAGCAAGACCGACTTCCCGCAGGCGGATCTGGTCTGGGCCACTGTCGGTCTCGTGGTGGTGGTGTCGGTGGTGGCGCACGGGATCGCCGCGACACCGGTCATGCAGTTGCTGGACCGGGAGGGCGAACGCACCGGCGAGGACACGCGGGCCGGGTCGGCGGCGCAACCGGTGGGGGCCACCGGCTGACCGGCCTTGGCCGGGTTCTCAGCCCAGCCGGGCGGCGAGCGCGCGGCCCAGGTCCCGGCCGGAGCGCCAGGCGGTCTGCACGCGCGGGCGGCCGAACGCGTCACCGGCCAGGCCGATGCCGTCGTCGTCCAGGTGGAACGTGGCGCTCCCGGCGTGCGCGGCCGGGGACGCGTACGTCCAGCGGTGCACGTGGCCCGACACCGCCGGCTCGGGGAGTCCGAGCAGGTCGCGGACCGCCTGCTCGATGGCCGGGCGGGCGGCGGTGGGCTGGAGCAGGTGCCCGGCGGCGAACCCGGCGGTGGTGTGCGCGACGAGCACCGGCGCGCCGTCGCCGCGCCGGTCGCCGTCGTCGCAGACCAGGCTGAGCACGGGGTGGTCGTTGACGAACGCGCCACGGAAGTCCGCCCAGCGGCGGGCCGGGAAGTGCAGCACCCCGGTCAGCGCCGACGACCAGCGCTGCGCGGCGACCGCCCGGGTCGCCTCGGCCAGCGCCGGGTCCAGCAGCAGCGCGGCCTGCGGGCCGGGCATGGCGAGCACGACGGCCTCGGCAGCGGTACCGTCCACCCGGGGGCCGGGATCGACTGTCATCACCAGCCGGTCGTGCGTCACCGGCAGGTCGGCGGCGAGGTGTTCGACGAGCGAGCGCAGTCCGCGCGGCGCGGCCCAGCGCATCGGGCCGGTGACCGGCTCGCGTCCGCGCGGCCCGTACGCGACGAGCGTGTCGGTCCACTCCCGCGCCAGCCCGGCGTCCCGCCACCGGTCCACCACGGCGGCGAAGTCCGCGTCGTCCACGGTGAAGTACGCGGCGCCCAGGTCGGCCGGGCGGCCGTCGAAGCGCTTGCTGGCCATCCGACCGCCGGTGACCCGGGCCCGTTCGCGTACCCGCACCGGGATGCCGGCCCGCGCCAACTCGGTCGCGCACGCCACCCCGGCGATGCCCGCGCCGACCACCACCACGCCCGCCCGCTCCGCCGTCACCAGGTGATCGTAGGCGGCGGGCGGCATGAACCCGCCGGGCCGGGGGTAGTGGTACACCTGTTCGAGGAGAGGTGATCAGCATGGCCGAGCGCGCCAACACCAGCGGCAGGAACGTGAATCCGGACGCCGCCGTCAAGGACCCGGATGACTGGGTCACCGGCGACGAGCCGCCCACCGCCGCCCAGGAGTCGTACCTGCACACCCTGGCCCAGGAGGCGGGCGAGCCGGTGCCGGAGGGCCTGACCAAGGCCGAGGCGTCCCGGCGGATCGACGAGCTCCAGGCGGAGACCGGCCGGGGCCGCTGAGGTCAGCGCGGGGGCAGGCGGTGCAGTTCGACCCGGTCGAGCCGCCCCGCCGCCACCCGCGCGGTCAGGTAGGTGGCGTACGGCTGCGCCCGCCGGTCGGTGGGTGAGCCGGGGTTGAGCAGGCGCAGGCCGCCCGGGGCGACGCTGTCCCAGGGGATGTGCGAGTGTCCGAAGACGAGCAGGTCGCAGTCGCCGTACGCGGCGGCGCAGCGCTCCTCGCGGCGGGTCTTCGGGCCGGTCTCGTGCACCACGGCGACGCGCAGGCCGTCCAGCTCGACGCGGGCCACCTCGGGCAGCCGGGCGCGCAACTCCGGCCCGTCGTTGTTGCCGTACACGCCGACCAGCCGGCGCGACCGCTTCTCCAGCGCGTCCAGCAGCGCCACGTCCACCCAGTCCCCGGCGTGCACCACGACATCCGCGGCCTCGACGGCCCCCCACAGCGCCCCCGGAAGATCCCGCGCCCGCTTGGGCACATGCGTGTCAGCCATCACGACCAGTTCCACCCCCTCATCCTCCCCCACCCCCGGTTCCCCGGGTCGATCATGAAGTTGGCGGCACTCAGGGAGATCGACTTCGCCGTCAACCTCATGATCGACGCGAAGCAGGCGCGGGGTGGCGGGAAGAGGCGGCGGCGTCGGTGATGCGGCCGGCGGCGATGATCAGGCCGATGTGCGAGTACGCCTGCGGGAAGTTGCCCGTCTGCTCGCCGGTGTCCTGGTCGATCTGCTCGGCGTACAGGCCGAGGTCGTTGGTGCGGGCGGCCAGCCGCTCGAACAGCCGCCGGGCCCGGTCCAGCTCCCCCGCCTCGGCCAGGCAGGCGGCCAGCCAGAACGAGCAGATCACGAACCCGGCCGGGTCGCCGTCCCAGCGGCGCAGCAGCCCGTCGCGGGACAGCCGCCGCTCCAGCACGTCCATCGTCGCGCGCATCCGGGGATCGTTCGCGGGCAGGAAACCGACAAGCGGCATGACCAGCACCGAGGCGTCCAGGTCGTCGGCGCCGAACGCCCCGGTGTACGCGCCGACCCGCTCGTTCCAGCCGTGGGTGAGCACAGCCGCCCGGATCTCGTCGCGGGCGGCTGCCCAGCGCGCCACGTCGGCGGGCTCGCCGATGCGGGAGCCGAACCGGACCGCCCGGTCCAGCGCGGTCCAGCACTCCACCTTCGACGACACGTAGTGCCGCTGCGGGCCGCGCCCCTCCCACATCCCCGCGTCGGGCCGGTGCCAGCCGCGTTCGGCCTGGTCGGCGAGCGTACGCAGCAGGTCGCGGACCTCCGGTGACATCGGGTCGAGGTAGTACCGCATCAGCCAGGCGGCGTCGAGCACCTCGCCCAGCACGTCGTTCTGCCGCTGCCGCCAGGCGTCGTTGCCGACCAGCACCGGACGGCTGTGCTCGTACCCGGCCAGGTGGTCGAGGTCGTGCTCGGTGAGGTCCCGTTCCCCCTCGACGCCGTACATGACCGGCACCGGCTCGTCGCCGATCCGGCCCATCGCCCGCGCCACCCAGGTGAACTGCCGGTCCGCCTCGTCCGGGCAGGCCGCCCGCCACAGCGCTTGGAGCGTGAGGCTGAAGTCGCGCAGCCACACGTAGCGGTAGTCGTAGTTGCGGTCGCCGCCGACCCTCTCCGGCACCGACGTGGTGGCCGCCGCGACGACGGCGCCGCTCGGCGCGTACGTCATGCCCTGTACCGCGAGCGCGCTGCGCCGCACCTCGTCGCGGTACTCGCCCTGGTAGTCGTGCAGCGCCGACCAGGACCGCCAGCCGGCCACCGTCCCGGCCACCACCTCGGCGGCGTCCGGCAGCGCCGGTGCGGCGCCGGCGTACGTCGGGGCGTACCCGAGGGTGAAGCGGTGGACGCTGCCGGCGCGGGCGGTGAACCGTCCGGCGGCGGCCCCCTCGGCGACTGTCAGCGGGACGTCGGCGCGCAGTTCCAGCCGGCAGGCGCCGGCGGTGGCGGCCACCACCCCGTCGTGCTCGGTGAGGTAGGCGCCGACCCGGCCGTACTCGAAGCGCGGCGCGTACTCGACGCGCATCGGCACCTCGCCGGTGAGCCCCTCGACCAGCCGGGCGAGCACCCGCGGCGAGCGCATCCCGATGTCGTGACCACGCGCGCCGTGCTCCAGCGCCAGCGCGTCGGTGACGGCGACCGTGCCGGTCGCCGTGGTGAAGACGGTACGCAGCACCAGCGTGTCGTCCAGGTAGGACCGCGTGCTGGTGGCCGCGCCCTCGGGGCGGATGCTCCAGTGCCCGGCGTCGGAGTCGAGCAGCCGCCCGAACACCGACGGCGCGTCGAACCGGGGCGGGCACCACCAGTTGACCGAGCCGTCGCGGTCGACCAGCGCCGCGCTGCGCCCGTCGGCGAGGAAGCCGTGCTCGCTGATGTGTCGGGTCGGCACGGGTGTGGCTACCCGGCCCGGGGCACCGGCATGCCTCGCCACATCGGTCCGGCCCGGCGCGTTACCGCTGCCCGGCGCCGGGAACGCGGTGGGTTGACGAAGGAGGATGCTCATGACCAGACCCTCGACTCCGACCGCGGCCTGGCAACCCGGAATGCCGGGCAGCGACAACCTCCCGTCCGGCCCGGGCGGTCGCCCGACTCCGCCGAGCGGGGACGGGCACGGCCCGCAGACCGGGGCACCGACCGTCACGATCGGCTCGTACCCGGACTATCCGTCCGCCCAGCGCGTGGTGGACTATCTGGCCGACAACCGGTTCCCGGTGGAACGTACCTCGATCGTCGGTACGGACCTCACGCTCGTGGAGACCGTGATGGGACGGCTCACCACGGGCCGGGCGGCCCTGCTCGGGGCCGGCACCGGCGCCTGGTTCGGCTTGTTCATCGGCTTGTTGTTCGGCATCTTCACCGCCGGCAACTGGCTGGCGGTGATCCTGGTCGGGCTGGTGATCGGCGCGATCTGGGGTGCGGTGTTCGGCGCTGTGGCGCACGCCATGAGCGGTGGGCAGCGTGACTTCACGTCGGCCAGTTCACTGCGTGCCGCGCAGTACGCGGTGACTGTGGACGCGGAGCTGGCCGGTCAGGCTCAGCAGCTGCTCAGCCGGATGCACCTGACACCGACCGGCGCCACCGCCCGCTGACCGGCGGTACGCGACATCGAGGGAGGGCCCCGCCGGGGTCCTCCCTCGCCGCGTCAGTGGTACGCCCGTTCCCCGGTTCGCAGCGGCACGTCCACCCGGTTCTCCGGCGGGGCCAGCGGGCAGGCCCACCTGTCGTCGTAGGCGCAGCTGGGGTTGTAGAGGTAGTTGGCGTCCAGCCGGACCCGGTCGCCGGGGAGCACCGTCAGGCCCCGGCCGAAGGTGCCCTTGACCGTGTCGGTGAGGTACCGGCCCCCGCCGTACGAGCCGTCGCCGCAGGTGCCGTCGCGCAGCGGCAGGAACAGCCCGCCCCCGTACGCCTCGATCCACCAGAGCGTCAGCGGTCCCCACGGCGTCTCGGCGACCGCCACCCGCCGGTACGCGACCACGCCGTCCGGGCCGCCGGTGTCGATGCGCAGCTCGCCGGAGGCCTGGCGCAGCGGCGCCTCGACCACCGCCGACGGGTCGGGCGGGTACCAGCGCAGTCCGGTGAAGCCGGGCCGGTCGGCGGGCGGCACCGGGCTGCTGGGGTGGGTGCGGAACAGCTCGTCGCGCGCGGCCCGGAACCCGGCGAGGTCGAGGTCGGACAGGTAGAGCCGGGCCACCCGCTCCCGCCAGTCGAGCAGGTCGAGATCGTCCATTCCCCGACCCTAGCCGGGTCATCTCTTCAGGTTTGAAGGAGGTCTACGACGGAGCATAGGCCCCCACGGCAGGAGGGCTTGTTTAAATTTTAAATAGTGCTACTCTCGGAGCCATGACGGAGAGCCTGGACGCCGAGCGGATGGCCTGCTGGCGCGCGTACATCGAGTCGAGCCAGCGGCTGTTCACCCGGCTCGAGGACGACCTGCGCGCCGACAGCGACCTGAGCTTCGCCGACTACCACGTGCTGGTGCTGCTCTCCGAGGCGCCCGGCCAGCGGAGACGCATGGGTGACCTGGCCGACCGGCTGGTGTTCTCGCCGAGCCGGCTGACCTACCAGATCACCACGATGCAGAAGCGCGGCCTGGTGGCGAAGGAGGCGTGTCCGGCGGACCGGCGCGGCAGCGAAGCCGTGCTCACCGCCGCCGGCCTGCTCGCCCTGCGCGAGGCCGCGCCGCACCACCTGCGCTCCGTGCGCGCCCACCTGATCGACGACCTCGACGACGCCGAGGTCGCCTGCCTCACCCGGGTCTTCGAGCGGCTCGGCCGGCGCCTGCACGCCGACCGCACCGCGTCGTCCACCCCGGCCGACAACTAAGGAGCCCCGCGATGCCCGCGATCACCGTCGACGACGTCCTCGTCCTGCCCCGCCTGCCGAAGCTCGGCGAGGCCACCGAATACCGCTCGGTCCGCCGGGTCACCACCGCACCCAGCGGGTACGAGGGCGAGGGCTTCCCGGTCCGCCGGGCCTTCGCCGGCGTGCCGATGACCGAGCTGGACCCGTTCATCCACCTCGACCAGATGGGCGAGGTCGACTACGCGCCGGGCGAGCCGAAGGGCACCTCCTGGCACCCGCACCGCGGCTTCGAGACGGTGACCTACATGATCGACGGGATCATGGACCACCAGGACTCGACGGGTGGCGGCGGCACCATCACCGACGGCGACACCCAGTGGATGACTGCCGGCAGTGGCCTGCTCCACATCGAGGCGCCGCCGGAGCACCTGGTGATGAGCGGCGGGCTGTTCCACGGCCTGCAGCTCTGGGTCAACCTGCCCAGCGTCGCCAAGATGAGCGCGCCCCGCTACCAGGACATCCGCGGCCGGGAGTCGGCGCTGCTGACCACGCCCGACGGCGGCGGCCTGATCCGGGTCATCGCCGGTGAGGTCGCCGGGCACCAGGGTCCGGGCTCGACGCACACACCGATCACCATCGCGCACGTCACGTTGCAGCCCGGCGCCGAACTGAGCCTGCCGTGGCGGTCCGACTTCAACGCGCTGGTGTACGTGCTGGCCGGCCGCGGCACCGTCGGCACCGACCGGCGGCCGATCCACCTCGGCCAGCTCGCCGTGCACGGGCCCGGTGAGGCGTTGCGGATCACCGCCGACCGGACACAGGACTCCAACACCCCGGCGCTGGAGCTCTACCTGATGGGCGGCCAGCCGATCCGCGAGCCGGTGGCGCACTACGGCCCGTTCGTGATGAACACCCGCGCCGAGCTGATCCAGGCGGTCGAGGACTTCCAGGCCGGCCGGCTCGGGGTGATCCCGACCGGGCGGGTGCCGCACACCGACGGCCAGGGCGACCGGCCCTGACCTGCTACGGGCGCCCCGGTTCGCCGGGGCGCCCGGCCGCGGTCTCAGGAGACGGCGAAGATCCCGGCCACCCCGAGGATCACCATCAACAGGACCGCCACCAGCGCACCCCGCTCCCCCTCCACCGCCTGGTCGCGGTCGGTCACGGTGTTCGTCGTCTCGGCGGGCATGTCGGTGCCTCCTCGGTATCGCGATCCAGGGGTCCGGCGCACCCCTGACGCGCGGCACCGACGCCGACCTGCTGCTCGACGTGCGGGGCCCTGCCGGGGGTCCTACCGTGTGAGGACGTCGTCGACCTCGGGGGGTGGAACGTGACTCTGCGGGACTGGTTCCTCACCGCACAGGAACGCGCCAACCCGGGGTCTGATTTACCCGTCTGGACCGATGGAAACCTCGCCGAGCCGCTGATTCACGGTGCCGCGTACTTCGACCGCCTGGTCAGCGAGGTGGAGGCGCTGTCCGCGGGCGACCACCTGTTCTTCACCGACTGGCGTGGTGACCCGGACGAGCGGATGCGCCCGGACGGCCCGACGGTGGCGCAGTTGTTCGCCCGGGCCGCCCAGCGCGGCGTGATCGTCAAGGGCCTGCTCTGGCGCTCCCACCTCGACACGCTCTCCTACAGCGAGGAGGAGAACCGCGACCTCAGCGAGGCGATCCGCGCGGCCGGCGGCGAGGTGCTGCTCGACCAGCGGGTCCGGCGCGGCGGCTCGCACCACCAGAAGCTCGTGGTGCTGCGCCGGCCCGGCGACCCGAGCCGCGACATCGCCTTCGCCGGCGGCATCGACCTGTGCCACAGCCGCCGCGACGACGCCGGCCACGCGGGCGACCCGCAGCCGGTCGGCATGTCCCCCCGGTACGGCCCCACGCCGCCCTGGCACGACGTGCAGCTGGCGGTGCGCGGGCCGGTGGTCGGCGCGCTCGACACCACCTTCCGGGAGCGGTGGACCGACCCGATGCCGCTGGACTCGGAGAACCCGATGGCGTACCTGCGGGACCGGCTGCGCGGCTCCGACCTGCGCCCGGACCCGCTGCCCGCGCAGCCCGCCGACCCGCCGCCGTGCGGGCCGCACCACGTGCAGGTGCTGCGCACCTACCCGGCGGTGCGGCCCCGCTACTCGTTCGCCCCGGACGGCGAGCGCACAGTGGCCCGCGGCTACACCAAGGCGGTACGCCGGGCCCGGCGGCTGATCTACCTGGAGGACCAGTACCTCTGGTCGACCGAGGTGGCCGAACTGTTCGCGCAGGCGTTGCAGGAGCACCCGGACCTGCACCTGGTGGCGGTCGTGCCCCGGCATCCGGACGTGGACGGCCGGCTCGCGCTGCCGCCGAACATGGTCGGCCGGGAGCAGGCGCTGTCGCTGTGCCACCGGGCCGCGCCGGAGCGGGTGCACGTGTTCGACGTGGAGAACCACGACGGCACGCCGGTCTACGTGCACGCGAAGGTCTGCGTGGTGGACGACGTGTGGGCCAGCGTGGGCAGCGACAACTTCAACCGCCGGTCCTGGACGCACGACAGCGAGCTGTCCTGCGCGGTGCTCGACGACACCCGCGACGAGCGGGCGCCGGCCGATCCGGCGGGGCTGGGCGACGGCGCCCGGGTGTTCGCCCGCGACCTGCGGCTGCGGCTGTGGCGCGAACACCTGGACCGCGATCCCGGCGGCGCGCAGGACGACGACCTGCTGGACCCGGCGGACGCGGTCGCGGCGATCACCGCGGCGGCGGATGAGCTGGAGCGCTGGCACGCCGGGGGCCGGGCCGGTCCCCGTCCGCCGGGCCGGTTGCGGCCGCACCGCCCGGAGCGGTTGCCCTGGCGTACGCGGCTCTGGGCGCTGCCCGCGTACCGGCTGGTCTACGACCCGGACGGCAGGCCGCTGCGGGCCCGGCGGGCCGGCACCTGGTGAAGGTCCGCCGGCTCGTCCGGCACGTTCGGGCGGGCCGGGTACGCGAACGACACGCGCGGCGAGTAGAAGCCCCAGCACACGTGCAGCGGGTTGGCCGGCCGCAGCGCGTGGACCGGGTGCTCCGGGGCCGGGAACTCCACCGACTCGACCTCGAACGGTGACACCGGCTCGGCCACGTACGGATAGTCGGTGACGATCAGCTCGCCGTCGTTGCGGGTGAGGTAGCGGTGGTGGCCCATGTGCGCCTCGGTGCCGGTGTGCCCGACCCGGGCGGTGACGCGGATCAGCAGCGTGCCGTCGGCGGCCCGGGTCTCGGCGGTGAGCCGGCCGCCCCGCAGGTCCAGGCGGGTCTCCCCGGCGGCGGCGGGTGCGCCCCGCGCGGCGGCGTACCGCCGGACCCGCTCACTGGAGGCGAGATAGTGCGTCCACCAGCCACCCGGCGTCTCGCCGTCGGGCGGATCCATGTCCGCCAGTGAGACACCCAGGTAGGTGAGCGAGTACGCGCCGAAGCCGGAGGTCTGCGTCTCGTCGTCGACCACGTACTGGTTGACGAACACCTGACGCTGCGGGTGCGGGCGCAGACCGGCGGGCAGCAGGGTCTCGACCGCGCCGGGGTCCGCCGGGAGCCAGCTGAACAGCAGCGTCCGGGCGTTGATGACGAGTTGCGGCGCGGCGGGATCCAGCACGATGCCTCCGTTGACGTGTCGCTACGGACGCTACGGGCGGTCCCGTCGGCGGGACAACGACAGAAAGCCGACACATCGACCACCTGTCGGATTCTTCGTTGACCGATCGGGGCGCGCTATGCCCGGAAAAACGAGGTCCATACCCCGCCACACCTTAAGTACATCGTACTTTCGGCTAGATTTCCGCAGCACGATCGGGCTATGGTGGCTTCCGAACGTACTACCGACACCTAAACCTGAGCGTCACGTCTTTTTTCTTCCGTGGACGAGGTGCAGGGAGGACCACCCATGACCGCTCCCACGACCAGCGCCCCGGCGACCACGCCGGCCGGCTCCGCGAAGCTCGACCCCCGCTCGCTCACCGACAGCGCCGCCGACCTGCTCGCCGCGATGGCCGCGCTGCCGGCCGGCCACCCGTCCCGGCCCGTGCTGCGCGACCGCGCCATCGAGGCGTGGCTGCCGCTGGCGAACCACCTGGCCCACCGCTACAGCGGTCGCGGCGAACCCAACGACGACCTGGCACAGACCGCGGCGATCGGCCTGATCAAGGCGATCGACAAGTTCGACCCGTCGCGCGGCGTCGACTTCGCCGGCTACGCCATCCCCACCATCATCGGCGAGCTGAAGCGCCACTTCCGCGATCGCACCTGGGACATCCGGGTGCCCCGCCGGCTCCAGGAGCTGCGCCTGGCGATCTCCGACGCCAACAGCACGCTGCTCCAGACGCTCGGCCGCTCGCCCACGGTCGCCGACATCGCCGCCCACCTCAAGCTCACCGAGGAGGAGGTGCTGGAGGGCCTGGAGGGCGCCCGCGCCTACAACGCGGTGTCGCTGTCCACCCCGACCGGCGACGGCGAGCGGGCCACCGAGCTGGGCGACCTGCTCGGCGGCGAGGACGGCGAGTTCGAGCTGGCCGAGATGCGCGTCGCCCTCGGCCCGGCGCTCGCCACGCTCGACCAGCGCGAGCAGAAGATCCTCACGCTGCGCTTCTACGGCAACCTGACCCAGTCGCAGATCGCCGAGCAGATCGGCGTCTCGCAGATGCACGTGTCCCGGCTGCTGGCCCGGGCCCTGACCAAGCTGCGCGGTCAGCTCGACGGAACGTACTAGCAAGGGGGCTGCGGCCGGGTCGGCGGACCCGGCGCGCCGGCCACCCGGCCCGGTCGGCGGTGCGCCGGCCGGGCCGTTCCGCGTTCCGGGGGCAGCGCGGACCGTCCGGCGGCGCGGTGCGAGAGTGGGGCCGTGCTCGCCGACATCCCGCTCGACCTGCCGGTCCGCCCGGTCCTGCCGGCGCTCGTCGGCGCGCTGCGCGAGCGCGGCGCCGCCGTCCTGGTGGCGCCGCCGGGCACCGGCAAGACCACCACCGCACCGCTCGCGGTCGCCGACGCGGTCCCCGGCCGCGTGGTGATCGCCCAGCCCCGGCGGGTCGCCGCCCGCGCCGCCGCGCACCGGATGGCCGCCCTGCTCGGCGAGCGGGTCGGCGGCCGGATCGGGTACGCGGTGCGCGGCGAGCGCCGGACCGGCCCGCGTACCCGGGTCGAAGTGGTCACCACCGGCCTGCTGGTCCGCCGCCTGCACCACGACCCGGAACTGCCCGGCGTGGACGCGGTACTGCTCGACGAGTGCCACGAACGGCACCTCGACGCCGACCTGGCGCTGGCGTTCAGCGTCGAGGCCCGCGCGACGCTGCGCCCCGACCTGTGGCTGCTGGCGATGTCGGCCACCCCGCAGACCGACCGGTTCGCCGCGCTGCTCGGCGCCGGCGATCCCGCCCCCGTGGTACGCGCCGAGGCCGCGCTGCACCCGGTCGAGCGGGTGTGGGCATCACCGCCGCGCCCGGTGACGCCGCCCGGCGCCGGCCGGGTCGACCCGGCGCTGCTCGACCACGTGGCGGCCACGGTCCGCCGGGCGCTGCGCGAACGCGACGGTGACGTGCTCGTCTTCCTGCCCGGCGCGGGTGAGATCGGCGCCGTCGCGCGCCGCTTGGCCGACCTGCGCGACGTCGCGGTGCTGCCCCTGCACGGACGGCTGCCCGGGCCCGCCCAGGACGCGGCGCTCACCCCGGCCGCCGGACGGCGCGTGGTGCTCGCGACGGCGGTGGCGGAGAGCAGCCTGACCGTCCCCGGCGTCCGGGTGGTGGTGGACGCCGGACTGAGCCGGGTACCCCGCACCGACCTGGCCCGAGGGCTGGGCGCGCTGGTCACGGTGCCGGTGTCGCGGGCCGGGGCCACCCAGCGCGCCGGCCGGGCCGGACGGGAGGCGCCCGGCGCCGTCTACCGCTGCTGGTCGGAGGCGACGCACGAACGGCTCGCCCCGCAGCCCGAACCGGAGATCGCCACCGCCGACCTGACCGGGTTCGCGCTGGAACTGGCGGCCTGGGGCACACCGGACGGCACCGGGCTGGCGCTGCCCGACCCACCGCCGCCGGCCGCGCTCACGGTGGCGCGGGAGACGCTGACCACGCTCGGCGCGGTGGACCACGACGGCCGGATCACCGCGCGGGGACGGGCGGTCGCGGCGGCGGGCACGCATCCCCGGCTGGCGCGCGCCCTGCTGGACGGCGCGCCCCGGGTCGGCGCCGACCGGGCCGCCCAGGTGGTGGCGATCCTCGGCGAGGACACGCTGGGCGGGACCGGGGACGACCTGCCCGCCCGCTGGCGCCGGCTGCGCGACGGCACCGACCCGGCCGCCACCGCCCGCTGGCGCGCCGAGGTACGCCGCCTGCGCGCCGCCCTGCCCGCCGACGGCGCGGCCGAGCGGGGGCGCCTGCCGGACGATCTGGCCGCGGGGCTGCTCGCCGGACTGGCGTACCCGGAACGGCTGGCCCGGGCACGGCGGCCGGGCGGGTCCGCCTACCTGATGGCCGGCGGCACCGCCGCGGAGCTGGCGCCCGGGTCGGGCCTGACCGGAGCGGCGTGGCTGGCCGTCGCGGTCGCCGACCGCTCCCCCGGCGCGCCCGCCGCCCGGGTGCGGCTCGCCGCGCCGATCGACGAGGCGACCGCCCGGGAGGCCGGGGCGGCGCTGCTGGACACCGGGCGGGAGGTGGCCTGGTCCGGCGGGGAGGTGGTGGCCCGCGAGGTGGTCCGGCTCGGCGCCGTCGAACTGGTTGACCGGCCGCTCACCGCGCCGGACCCGGAGCTGGTCGCGGCGGCGCTGCTGGACGGGCTGCGGCAGGAGGGACCGGGCCTGCTGCGCTGGACGCCGGAGGCGACCGGGCTGCGCCGCCGGCTGGCGTTCTGCCGCCAGGCGCTCGGCGACGACTGGCCGGACGTCTCCGACGCGGCGCTGCTCGCCGAGGCGCCCGTCTGGCTGGGCCCCGAGCTGGCCCGCGCCCGGCGCCGGGCCGACCTGCACCGGGTGGACGTGGCGGCGGCGCTGCGGCGGCTGCTGGACTGGCGGCAGGCGGCGCGGCTGGACGAGCTGGCCCCGGAGCGCCTGGAGGTGCCCAGCGGCTCGCGGATCCGGGTCGACTACACCGACCCGGCCGCGCCGGTGCTGGCGGTCAAGCTCCAGGAGACGTTCGGCTGGCGGGACGTGCCGCGCATCGCCGACGGGCGGGTGCCGGTGCTGCTGCACCTGCTCTCCCCCGCCGGGCGGCCGGTGGCGGTCACCGCCGACCTGGCCTCGTTCTGGCGCACCGGCTATCAGCAGGTACGGGCGGAGCTGCGCGGCCGCTACCCGCGCCATCCGTGGCCGGAGGACCCGACCACCGCCGAGCCGACCCGAAGGGCCGCTCCGCGGCGGCGGTGAGGGCTACTCCTCGACGACGTCGGCGATCACGACGGTGATGTTGTCCGGGCCGCCGGCCCGCAACGCCAGGTCGATCAGCCGGGCCGCGCAGGCGTCGCGTTCCAGCTGCTCGCCGAGCACCTCGGTGAGCGTGTCCGCGCGCACCACGTTGGAGAGGCCGTCGCTGCACAGCAGCCAGCGGTCACCGGCCCGGGGCACCATCGTGGCGTACGACGGGGAGACCTCGTCGCCCTGCAACGCCTGGGTCACCACCGCCCGCCGGGGATGGCTGCTGGCCTGCTCGGCGGTGATGACGCCCTGATCGACGAGCATCTGCACGAACGTGTCGTCGCGGGTGACCTGCTTGAGCACGCCCTCGCGGTACAGGTAGGCCCGGGAGTCGCCGACGTGCGCCAGCGCGAGGCAGCTGCCGGTACGGGCGAACAGCAGCGCGGTGAGCGTGGTGCCCATGCCCTGACGCTCCGGGTCCTCCTCGACGGCCTGACGGATCCGCGCGGTGGCCAGCTCGATCCCGCCCTGGAGCGCGGCGACGAGCGCGTCCTCCGGCGTCTCCACGTCCAGCGGGGCGACCGCGTCGATGGCGATGCGGCTGGCCAGGTCGCCGGCCGCCATGCCGCCCATGCCGTCGGCGACCGCGACCAGCCAGGCGCCCGAGTGCTGCGCGTCCTGGTTACCGCTGCGGATCAGCCCACGGTCGCTCGCTCCGACGGAACGAAGCTTCAGGGTCATGGGTCGCAGCCTGCCAGGTCGAGGGCTCGGATGTCTCTAGGAGATCACTGACATCGTACGTGGCGCGCCGAATCGCACCGCGCCCGGGCGCACGCGCCTCATCGGGCCGGATCGATTGACAGCGACGGAACGCGGTGGAAACATCGGGCTGATATTGGGAGCGCTCCCAGCCCTCCCGGTCTCCCCACCACCCCCGAGCACGGAAGGAACCTCCGTGACCCGATCCCGTCGTCGGCTCGCCGCGCTCGCGGCCACCACGCTGGCGCTCACCGGCCTCACCGCCGGTCCGGCGAGCGCCGAGGTGCCGCCGGACGCCCCCGAACAACTGCGCAACGGCGACTTCAGCGCCGGCGTCTCCCCCTGGTTCTCCTACGGCACCGGTGACCTCGCAGTCGTCGACGGCCGGCTCTGCACCTCCGTCGCGGCGGGCACCGCCAACCCGTGGGACGCCGGCATCGGCCAGGACGCGGTGCCGCTGACCCAGGGCGCCGAGTACGAGCTGTCCTTCGACGTCTCCGCGACCCCCGGCGCGGCCGTCAAGGCGGTGCTCCAGCTCGGCAGCGCCCCCTACACCACGTACGCGAGCGTCGACGCGACCGCCACCGGCACCGCGAAGCACGTCACCACCACGTTCACCTCCCCGGCCGACAACCCCACCGCCCAGCTGATCTTCCAGGTCGGCGGCAGCGCCCAGGCGCAGACGTTCTGCCTGGACAACGTGTCGCTGCGCGGCGGGGAGCCGGCGCCGCCGTACGAGCCGGACACCGGGCCCCGGGTCCGGGTCAACCAGGTCGGCTACCTGCCGGGCGGGCCGAAGCACGCCACAGTGGTCACCGAGGCCACCGACGCGCTGCCCTGGCAGCTCAAGTCGGCCGGCGGCGCGGTGGTCGCCAGCGGGCAGACCACGCCGCGCGGCACCGACGCCGCCTCGGCGCAGAACGTGCAGACGGTCGACTTCTCCGCGTACCGCACGCCGGGCACCGGCTACACGCTGACCGTGGACGGCGAGACCAGCCACCCGTTCGACATCTCCGGCGCGCTCTACGACCGGCTGCGCGCCGACTCGCTGCAGTTCTTCTACGCCCAGCGCAGCGGCATCGAGATCGACGGCGACCTGATCGGCGAGGAGTACGCCCGCCCGGCCGGCCACCTCGGCGTCGAGCCCAACCAGGGTGACACCGACGTGCCGTGCCAGGCCGGCGTCTGCGACTACTCGCTGGACGTGCGCGGCGGCTGGTACGACGCGGGCGACCACGGCAAGTACGTCGTCAACGGCGGCATCGCCGCCTACCAGCTGCTGAGCACGTTCGAGCGGACCAAGACGGCCGAGACCGCCGCCGGCGGCGCCGCCCTGGGCGACTCGACGCTGCGGCTGCCCGAGCGCGGCAACGACGTGCCGGATGTGCTCGACGAGGCCCGCTGGGAGGTGGAGTTCCTGCTGCGCATGCAGGTGCCGGCGGGCAAGCCGCTGGCCGGGATGGTCCACCACAAGATCCACGACCGGAACTGGACCGGCCTGCCGTTGCAGCCCCAGGACGACCCGCAGCCGCGTGAGCTGCACGCGCCGTCCACCGCCGCCACGCTGAACCTGGCCGCCGTCGCGGCGCAGTGCCAGCGGCTGTACGCCCCGTACGACGCCGCGTTCGCCGCGCGCTGCGGCACCGCCGCGAAGACCGCGTACGCGGCGGCCAAGGCGCACCCGGCGATCTACGCCTCGGCCAGCGACGGCACCGGCGGCGGGGCGTACGACGACACGAACGTCACCGACGAGTTCTACTGGGCCGCTGTCGAGCTGTGGCTGACCACCGGCGACAAGGCGTACCTGGCCGACGTCACCGGCTCGCCGCTGCACACCGCCGACGTGTTCGCCCCGAACGGCGCGTTCGGCTGGCAGAGCGTCGCCGCGCTGGGCCGCCTCGACCTGGCCACCGTGCCGAACACGCTGCCCGCCGAGGAGAAGACCCGCATCCGCGAGTCGGTCACCGCCGCCGCCGACAGCTACCTGGCCACGATCGCCGGCCAGGCGTACGGGCTGCCGTTCCCGGGCAGCGCCGACGCGTACGTCTGGGGCAGCAACAGCAACCTGGTGAACAACGCGATCGTGCTCGCCACCGCGTTCGACCTGAGCCGGGACGCGAAGTACCGGGACGGCGCGGTGCAGGCCGCGGACTACCTGTTCGGCCGCAACGCGCTGAACATGTCGTACGTCACCGGGTGGGGCGAGCAGCACGCCCGCAACCAGCACAGCCGCATCTTCGCCCACCAGCTCAACGCGGACCTGCCGCGCCCGCCGGCCGGTTCGCTCGCCGGTGGCCCGAACGCCGCGCTCCAGGACCCGTTCGCGGCGAACCTGCTCGCCGGATGCGCGCCGATGTTCTGCTACGTCGACGACATCAACTCGTACGCGACGAACGAGGTGGCGATCAACTGGAACTCGGCGCTGGCGTGGCTCGCGTCGTTCCTGGCCGACCAGGGTGACGCCGGCGCGGTGCCCGCGCCGTCCTGCGCGGTCACCTACACCACGCACGGGAGCTGGCCGTCCGGCTTCACCACCCAGGTGACGGTGCGCAACACCGGCACGACGGCGGTGAACGGGTGGAGCCTGCGCTGGGCGTTCCTCGGCGACCAGAAGGTCGACCACGCGTGGTCGGCGCAGCTCGGCCAGAGCGGCGCCACGGTCACCGCGAAGAACCTGTCCTGGAACGCGAAGCTGGCGCCGGGCGCGTCCACCACGTTCGGCTTCAACGGGACCGCCTCCCGGTTCCCCAACCCGGATCCGGGGCTGGTCACCCTGAACGGAAAGGCCTGCACGGTCTCCTGACCGAGCTGACCGGACGCCATCGCAGGACCGGGTACGGTCCTGCGATGGCGTACCTGTTCCTGCTCGGCGCGATCACCGCCGAGGTGATCGGCACCAGTCTGCTCAAGGCCACCGACGGCTTCACCCGGCTCTGGCCCACACTGGGCCTGGCGGTGGCGTACCTGTCCGCGTTCGGGCTGCTCTCGCTGGCCGTGAGGGACATCCCGGTCGGCGTCGCGTACGCGGTCTGGTCCGGCCTCGGCACGGCCGCCATCATGGCGATCGGCGCGGCGTTCCTGGGTGAGCCGCTGAGCGTGACCAAGGTGATCGGCGCGGGGCTGGTCATCGCCGGGGTGGTGGTGCTCAACCTCGGCGGCGCCCACTGAGCCCGGCCGCTCGCAGCAGCCGGAGCTGGCCGATCTCGGCCACGTTCTTCATCAGCTCGGCGTTCACCCAGGCGGCCAGGTCCGCGACGGTGAGCCCGGCGTCGGCGGGCCAGGGGTACGCGGACGGCCGGTCCAGGTCGTCCGCGGTCAGCCCGTTCAGCGTGTCCGTCCACTCCGACCGCAGCTCCCGCAGCCAGGCGACCGTCTCATCGCCCGGCCCGGGCCAGCGGATGTCGTCGCGTTCCCGCGCCGGCCGCTGCCGCACGTGGTCGGCCGCGACCGACCACCACCAGCCGATGTGCCAGGTCAGCCACGCGATCGTGGGCGCGGGCACCGGGTCCGGCTCGGTGTCGGCCCAGTCGGGGCGCCACCCGCCGGCCTGGTCCCGACGCATGGTCCAGCAGAGCGCGGCCGGCTCCCAGAGGAAGTCCGCCGGCTCCAGCCGGTCGAGGTGGTATTCGGCGAGCGCCCAGGTCAGGTCGAACTGCCGGCGCAGCAGGGCGGGCACGGAGGCGGGCACCGCGCGATCGTGGCACGGCCCGAGCCCTCGGTCGACCGGTTAACCGCTCCGGGCGCCTCGCGACCGGGCACCTCGCCGACGTGCCGCCCACCGGCCGAGCCCTCGCGCCCCCCGCCCTCCGCCCTCCGCCCGACCTTCGCCCGACGTGTCGCTCCGCACGACCTCCGCCCGACCCCCGCCCGGCCTTCGCCCGGCCGCCGTCCGACGTGTCGCTCCGCCCGGCGTGTCGCTCCGAAACGAAGGGACAGCCCGAAAGCGATATGACTCTCGGGCATAAATATGCCCGAGAGTCATATCGCTCGAAGCCTTACCCTTCTCGAGAACCACCGACGGCGGTCGTGACGCGCGCGCGGACCAGCCTCGTCGGCACGCCGCAGTCAGGTACGCGTGCGGGAGACGGGGCGGCGCATCGCCATCCGCTCGGCCGGGTCGAGGCCCAGCGCCGCCTCGGCGGCCAGCAACTCGACCAGCCCTGGCGTCAACTCCGTGCCGCTCAGCTCCCGGAACCCGCACCGCCCGTAGTAGGGCCCGTTCCACGGCACCGAGCGGAACGTGGTCAACGTCAGCGCCGGCAACCCCTGCGACGACGCCCACCCCGCCACCCGGTCGAGCAGACGCCGCCCGATGCCACGCCGGGCGTACGCCGGGTCGACGCTGAGCTGCTGCACGTGCGCCGCGCCGTCGACCAGGTCGGCCAGCACGAACGCGATCGGGCGGTCGGCCAGGTCGGTCGCCACCCACAGCCGGCCGGCGCGCTGCCCGGCGGCCAGCGCCTCCACCGGCAGCGGCGGCATGTCGGCCACCAGGGTCATGCCGATCTCCCGGAACGGGGCGCCGGAGGCCACCTCGATCCGCTGCACCTCGGTCAGCTCATCGGCCCGGGCGATCCTGCTGTGCTCCACGGCGCCGACCCTGGCAGAGCGGGGACCGGCGGGCGAGCGGATTTCCCGTACCCCGGTGTTCGGGCGGTGACCAGCGGCGGCGCTGCCCCGGCCGGCTCGCGGTGTGACGGGCGTCGCCCCGATCGGGGCTCCGGACCTGCCGGAACGGCCCTAGCGTCGATCCCATGGCCCTCGCCGGACCCCGCTGATGGGACGCGTCTCGCCGCTCCCGCCGCCCGGGCCGCTGCGCACCCTCGCGTACGCCACGCTGGTGAACACCGTCGGCGCGGGACTGTGGCTGGCGGGCGGGGCCCTCTACCTGACCCGGGACGTGGGCCTCTCCGCGACTTCGGTGGGCGCCGGGCTCACCGTCGCCGGGCTGGTCGGCCTGACCGCGAGCGTGCCGCTGGGCGCGCTGGCGGACAGGTGGGATCCGCGTATGCTCCGGGCCGCCCTCCAGGTGGGTCAGGCGGTCGCCGCGCTGGCGTACCTGCTGGTCGGTTCGTTTCCGGCGTTCCTGGCGGTGGCGGTGCCGGAGGCGCTGCTCGCGGCCGGCAACCTGGCGGTACGGGCGGCGCTCGTCGCGGCGGTCGGCGGTCCGGACGGCCGGGTGCACGCGTTCGCCACGCTGCGCGCGGTGGCGAACCTGGGCATCACCGTCGGTACCGCGCTGGCCGGGATCGCGCTCGCCGTGGACACGCACCGGGCCTACCAGGTGCTCGTCGTGGGCAACGCGGCCAGCTACCTGCTCTCGGCGGCGCTGCTGATGCGCCTGCCACCCCAGCCGACCGCGGCCGGCGCGCGACACACGCCGGCCACGCTGCGGCGCGGCGAACCGCTGCGGGACGGGCGGTTCCTCGCGGTCAGCGGCGTCTCGGCGGTGCTCAGCACGCACGTGACGGTGCTCGTGCTCGTCGTCCCGCTGTGGACGGTGGACCGAGCCGGCGCGCCGCCACCCGTGGTGTCGGCGGTGCTGCTGGCGAACACGGTCCTCACCGTGCTGCTCGCGGTCCGGCTGAGCCGGGGCGCCGAGCGGGCGGCGCCGGCCGCGCGGAAGCTGCGCCGGGCCGGGCTGGTGCTCGCGGCGGCGACACCGCTGTACGCGGCGACGGCCGGCCTGCCGGTGCTCCCGGCGGTCGTCCTGCTGCTCGTCGCGACGGCGGTATGGACGGTGGGCGACCTGTGGCACGGCGCGGCCGGCGCGGGCCTCGCCTACGACCTGGCCCCGCCCGGCGCGATCGGCGCCTACCAGGGCGCGGACGGCCTGCTCGCCGGGCTGGCCCAGGCACTCGGCCGGGGCCTGCTCACGCTGCTGGTGCTCGGAGGCGGGCCGGTCGGCTGGCTGGTGCTCGGCGGGATCCTCGCCGCCGCCGGGCTGGCCGCCCCGGCGCTGGCCCGCCGGGCGATCGCGGACCGGCCGGTGCCGGAGGCACGACCCGCCGGGGTGCCCGGCTGAGCCGCGTGTAGCAGCATGGCGGGATGACCGACCAGCAGAGCATCACCATCCGCCCGGGTGGACCCGGCGACGCCCCCACGCTGCTGCGGCTGCTCGACAGCGCCACCGCCTGGCTGGCCGAACTGGGGCGTACCGACCAGTGGGGCACCGAGCCGGCGTCGATCGACCCGCGCCGCATCGCCCAGGCCGACGCGTGGGCGGCCGGGAACGGCCTGTACCTCGCCGAGATCGACGCGACGGTGGCCGGCGCGCTGGTGGTGGGCGCGGCGACCGACTATGTGCCGCCCGCCACCGAGCCGGAGCTGTACGTGAACCTGCTGGTCACCGACCGCGCGTACGCGGGGCGCGGCGTGGGGGCGCGGTTGCTGGCGTACGCGGCGGAGCTGGCCCGCGAACGCGGCGTCGGCCTGCTGCGGGTGGACTGCTTCCGCAGCCCCGACCGGGCGCTCGTGCGGTTCTACGAGGGCTGCGGGTTCACCGCCACCGAGCCGTTCACAGTGGAGCGGCCGGGCCGCCCGACGTGGACCGGGCAGGTGCTGGAGCGCCGGGTCGGCTGAGTCAGCCGATCTCCTCGTCCACGAAGCACCAGCGCCACGACTCCCCCGGCTGGATCGACCGCATCACCGGGTGCCCGGTGGACTCGAAGTGCTTCGTGGCGTGCTGGTACGGCGAGGAGTCGCAGCAGCCCACGTGCCCGCAGGTCAGGCAGGCGCGCAGGTGTACCCAGTCCGGGTTGCCGATGGCGACGCAGTCGGGGCACTCGGTCGTGGTGTCCGGCTCGGCGGTGCCCGCCTCGGCCAGGTGCTGGCAACTCATTCGACGGCCTCCTGTCGCAGCATGGACTCCTCCAGATCCAGATCACGATAGGCGCGGGTGAGCGCCTCCTCCGGGATCTGCCCGGAGTCGCGGGCGGCCCGGAACACCTCCCGCTCGGCGTCGATCATCTCCTGCCGCAGCCGCGCGTACGCCTGGGAGGGGGTTTCCCGTTCGGTGCCGCCGAGCCGTTCCCAGGCCAGGTTGGCGCGGGAGGTGGTCAGCCCGCGCAGGCGTTCCACCACCGCCTCCGGCGCGCCCTCGGCCAGTTCGTCGAGGCGTTCCCGGGCGGCCCGGCTGGCCCGCTGCTGCACCCCGGCGGCGGACAGCGCGTCCTGCACCGGGTCGTCCGGGGGCAGCCGCAGCCGCCGGGCCACCCAGGGCAGCGTCGCGCCCTGCCCGACCAGCGTCGCGACGATCACCGCGAAGGCCAGCCAGATGAGCAGCGCACGCGGGTACGGCGCGTCGCCGGCCAGGGTGAGTGGCAGGCCCAGCGCGGCGGCGAGCGTCACCACGCCGCGCATGCCGGCCCAGCCGATGACGACGGGGAACTGCACCGGCGGCGCCGGGTCGCGCTGCCGGACCCGGGGCACGAGCCGGGCCAGGTAGGTGGCCGGGAACACCCAGACGAACCGGGACAGGAAGACGGCGGCCAGCACCGCCGCGGTGATCGCCACCAGCGAGCCGAACGGCTCGTCGAGGTCGCGGACCACCTCCGGCAGTTGCAGGCCGACCAGCAGGAACACCAGTCCTTCGAGCAGGAACCGGATCAGCCGCCAGAACGCGGTCACCTGGAGCCGGGAGGCGGCCGACAACAGCGTGGGCAGCTTGTGCCCGATGCCGAGGCCGGTCACCACCACGGCGACCACGCCGGAGGCGTGGATCTCCTCGGCGGCGAAGACCACGGCGAACGGCACGATCAGCGACAGCGCGTTGTCCAGCACCGGGTCGGTGATGCGCTTGTGCAGGTAGCCGAAGACCACCACGCCCAGCAGGCCGACCAGGATGCCGCCGCCGGCCGCGACGACCACCTCCCGGGCCACCGCGCCGACGCCGACGCCACCGGTGGTGGCGGTCGCGGCGACGATCGCCACCCGCAGCAGCACCAGCGCGGTGGCGTCGTTGACCAGGCTCTCGCCCTCCAGGATGGTGACGACCCGCCGGGGCAGGCCGACCCGCCGGGCCACCGCGGTGGCGGCGACCGCGTCCGGCGGCGCCACCACCGCGCCGAGCGCCAGGCAGATCGCGTACGGCAGCTCGGGCAGGAACCAGTGCACGACGGTGCCCACCACGAACGCGGTGAAGACGACCAGCCCGACGGCGAGCAGCAGGATCGGCCGCAGGTTGAGCCGGAACGCCGGCACCGACGTCTCCAGCGCCGCCACGTAGAGCAGCGGCGGCAGGATGCCCACCAGCACCAGGTCCGGGTCCAGCCGCACGTGCGGGAAGAACGGCAGGAAGGACAGGGCGAGGCCGAGCACCACCAGCAGGATCGGCGCCAGCAGGCCGAGCCGGCGGGCGAGCGCCGCACCGAAGGTCGCGATGGCCAGGAAGACCACGACCTCGAACAGAGCATCCACGAACGCCGAGCCTAGGCGGCGAAGGGCCGATGTGTGATCAGGCGGCGGAGCGCAGCTTCGGCAGCACCTCGGCGCCGAACGTGTCGATGAACGCGCGCTGCTCCTGCCCGACGTGGTGCAGCGCGATCTGGTCGAAGCCCAGCGCCACGTACTCCTCCAGCCAGCCGATGTGCCGGCCCAGGTCGGCGGAGACGTTCACGGTCTCGGCGACCTTGGACATCGGCACGTCGGCGCTCGCCACGTCGAAGTGCTCGGGGGTCTCCAGGTCCCAGCAGACCGGCGGCGCGAACACGTTGCTGCGCCACTGCTCGTACGCGATCGCCTCGGCCTGCTCCTGCTCGGGCGCCCAGCTCACGTGCACCTGGAGGTGCAGCGGGCCTCGTCCGCCCGCGTCCCGGTAGGCGTCGATCATCCGCCGCAGGTGCTCGACCGGCGCGTTGACGGTGATCAGTCCGTCCGCCCACTCGGCGCACCAGCGCGCGGTGGCGACGCTGACCGCGGCGCCGACCAGGGCGGGCGGCTCCTCCGGCCGGGTCCACAGCTTCGCCCGGTCCACTGTGACGAGCCCGTCGTGGCTGACCTCCTCGCCGGCCAGCAGCGCCCGGATCACGTCGACGCACTCACGCAGCCGGGCGGTACGGATGTCCTTGCGCGGCCAGACCTCGCCGGTGATGTGCTCGTTCGAGGCCTCGCCGGTGCCCAGCGCGGCCCAGAACCGGCCCGGGTACATGGCGCCGAGTGTGCCGATGGCCTGCGCGATGATCGCCGGGTGGTAGCGCTGGCCGGGCGCGTTCACCACGCCGAAGGACAGGTTCGTGGCCTGGAGCGCGGCACCGAGCCAGGACCAGGCGAACCCGGACTGGCCCTGCCGCTCGCTCCACGGCGAGAAGTGGTCGGAGCACATGGCCGCGTCGAAGCCGGCGCGCTCGGCGTGGATCACCGCCTCCAGCAGCCGGGCCGGGTGGATCTGCTCGTGGGATGCGTGGAAGCCGAACGCCGTCATGGTGGGCTTTCCTACCCGTGACGGCGTCCGGCCAATCGCGTCTACTCGGAGTGGGCGCCGGCGCCCGCGCCGGCCTCGCCCTCGCCGATCCACACGGTCTTGGTGTTGCAGAACTCGCGCATGCCGGCGGCGGACAGTTCGCGGCCGTACCCGGAGTTCTTCACGCCGCCGAACGGCAGCTCCGGATAGGACGTGGTCATGCCGTTGATGAACACGTTGCCGGCGTCCAGGTCGACGGCGAAGCGCTCCTGCTCGGCCGGGTCGTTGGTCCAGGCGTTTGAGCCGAGGCCGAAGCTGGTGCCGTTGGCGACGGCGATCGCCTCGTCGTACGAGCCGACCCGGTAGAGCCCGGCGACCGGCCCGAACACCTCCTCGGACCACATCCGCATCTCCGGACGCAGGTCGGTGACCACAGTCGGCGGGTAGTACCAGCCGTCCCCGGCCGGCTTCTCGCCGCCGCAGAGCACCGTCGCGCCCTGGTCCACCGCGTCGGTGACCTGGGCGTGCACCTCGTCGCGGCCGCGCTCGCTGGCCAGCGGGCCGACGTCGGTGCCGTCGTCCATCGGGTCGCCGACCCGCAGCGCCGCCATCCGGGCGGCGAACTTCTCGGCGAACGCGTCGAACACGTCGGTGTGCACGATGAACCGCTTCGCGGCGATGCAGGACTGCCCGTTGTTCTGGCAGCGGGCGGTGGTGGCGACCTCGGCGGCGGTGTCCAGGTCGGCCGAGGGCATCACCACGAACGGGTCGCTGCCGCCCAGCTCCAGCACCGTCTTCTTGATCTCCCGGCCGGCGATCTGGGCGATGGACCGGCCGGCCGGCTCGCTGCCGGTGAGCGTGGCGGCGCGCACGCGGGGGTCGCTGAGGATCCGGTCGACCGCGTCGGAGCCGACCAGCAGCGTGGTGAACGCGCCCTCTCCGAAACCGGCCCGGCGGAACAGGTCCTCCAGGTAGAGCGCGGTCTGCGGCACGTTCGAGGCGTGCTTGAGCAGGCCGGTGTTGCCCGCCATCAGGGCCGGGGCGGCGAACCGCATCACCTGCCACAGCGGGAAGTTCCACGGCATCACCGCGAGCACCGGGCCGATCGGCTGGTAGCGCACGTATGCCCGCTTCGCCTTGACCGCGGCGGCGTCGGCCGGCTCGTCCGCGAGCATCCGGGGCGCGTTCTCCGCGTAGAAGCGGCAGGCGGTGGCGCACTTGGTGACCTCCGCCTTCGCGGCGGCGTACGTCTTGCCCATCTCGGTGGTCATCAGCCGGGCCGTCTCGTCGCGCTCGGCGTCGAGCAGGTCGGCGGCGGCGACGAGCCACCGGGCCCGCTGCGCGATGGTGGTGTCGCGCAACTGCCGGAAGGCGAGGTCGGCCCGCTCGATCGCGGCGTCGATCTGCTCGTCCGACATCGCCTCGTACGTCTTGAGCACCTGTCCGGTGGCGGGATTGGTGGTGGCGATGGGCATCTCGTACTCCTGTCACTCGAACAGCGAGTGCCGCACGCCCGGTTCCTCCCGGCGGCGCGCGGCGCGGCGGCGCTGGATCACGACCAGGTCGACCACCGCCACCACGGCGAGCAGCGCGCAGACGACACCCAGCCAGGCGATGTTCGCGGCGAACGCGAGCACCGCGAAGACGGTCATCACGACCAGACCGAACGTGGCGAGCGCGAGCCGCAGGTTCAGGGCGCTGTTCGCGTGGCCGACCGTGCCGCGGGCACGGCGGGGCTGTGATCGGGTCATTCCTGGGGCCTACCCCGGCACGGGCGGGGATAACCGGCCGGGGCGGGAACGCCGGTGATCCGGGACACCCGGCGGGCAGGCGCCGGATGCGCCCGGACAGCGGGTGCGTTACATCGTGGCGCCGGTACCGGCGGAGATCCCGCGGACGGTGGAGAGGATGGCATGACCACGACGCAGGCCGTACCCGTTACCGTCGCCGTGTCCCGGCGCGCCGACCCGGCGCGTACCGACGAGGTGGTGGCGTGGATGCGGGCCGGGACGGCGCTCGCGGAGAGCTTCCCGGGCTTCCTCGGCGCCGGTTTCGTCCGTAGCGCGCCCGGTTCCGGTGAGTGGCACGTGATGTACCGCTTCGCCGACGCGGACACGCTGCGCGACTGGGAGGACTCGCCGCAGCGGCGCTGGTGGCTCAGCTCGGCGCAGGGCATGGTCGAGCACACCCGGGTCGAGCGGCGTACCGGCATCGAGGGCTGGTTCGACCCGCCGGTGGACCACGTGGTCGAGACGTTCGGCGAGCCGGAACCGGCCGCGCCGCCGCGCTGGAAGCAGGCGGTCACGATCTGGCTGGCGTTCTTCCCGCTCAGCCTGGCCGCCACGCTGCTGACCACCCGGTTCCTCGCCGGCGTGCCGCTGGCCGGCCGGACGCTGCTGATGACGCTCGTGCTCACCCCGCTGATGACCTACCTGGTGCTGCCCCGGATCACCCGGGCGCTGCACCGGTGGCTGCACGGCCGGCCTGCGCCGACACGACAGATGTGAACGACAGTGGTCGATGCCCGATAGCCGACAGAACCGCCACCGGGGCCCCGCCGGGGCATAGGGTCGACGCGCCCGTTGCCGCCGCCGGACGGGGGACCGATGAGACGCTGGATCGCCGCGCTGGCCTGCCTGGCGGCGCTCGTCGCGCTGGCCTGTGACGGCTCCGGCGAGGCGTCACCCCGGCCGTCCGGCACACCCGCCCCCGGCGAACCCCGGGTGCTGGTCGCGCTCGGCGACTCGGTCAGCACCGGCTACGGCTCCTGCCTGGTGCTGGTGAGCTGCGAACGCAACTCCTGGTCGACCGGGGACGGCCTGCGGGTGGAGAGCCTCTACCGGCGGCTGCGCGCCGACGCGCCGGGGCTGCGGGCGTACAACCGGGCGGTGCCCGGGGCCCGCGCGGCCGCGCTAACCGGCCAGGCCCGGTCGGCGGTACGCGACAAGGCCGACCTGGTCACCGTGCTGATCGGGGCGAACGACGCCTGCCGGGGCGACGTCGACGACATGACGCCGGTCGCCACCTTCCGCGACCAGGTCGACGCGGCGCTGGGCGTGCTGCGCGAGGGCCGGCCGAAGGCCCGGGTGCTGGTGGTCAGCATCCCGGACCTGTACCGGCTCTGGCAGATCGGGCACACCGAGCCCCGCGCCGTGCGGGCCTGGTCGCGGGGCGTCTGCCCGTCGCTGCTCGCAGGCGCCACGTCGACCGCACCCGCCGCGGTGGCCCGCCGGGCCCGCGTCAAGGACCGGATCGAGGCGTACGACGGGCAACTGCGCGCCGCCTGCCGGGCGTACGGGTCGCGCTGCCGGTGGGACGGCGGCGCGGTGCACCGCCACCGCTTCACCCTGGATCAGGTCAACGCGCTCGACTGGTTCCACCCGAACGCGACCGGGCAGGGCCGGCTGGCCGAGGTGGCCTGGAACGCCTCCGGCTGGTCAGGGCTGACGCGGGCCCGGTAGCTGCCGGGGACCGCCGGCGCGGTAGAGGGCACGCGTACGGTCGGCCAGTTCCTTGGTGGCCGCCGAGTTGGCCCAGGTGCCGAGCACGATCGCGGCGCCCGGCACGACCTTGGCGAACATCCGCTTGGCGGCACGTACCCCGGCCATCCGGGCCAGCCGGACCCCGAGCTGGAGCATCACCCGGCCCAGCGCCCGGTCACCGGCGGAGCCGAACAGGGCACCGGCGCGCTCCCGGCCGGCGGCCACGCCGAGCGCGAGACGGGCCGTCTCGGCGACCTTGTGCACCCGCTGGAGCACCAGCAGGTCGGTGGCCCGGTCCGGGTGCGCCGGGTCGACGCCGTAGGCGGCCGCGACGTGCAGCACCAGCCGGGCCTGGGTCCAGGCCAGCACGCCCACGTCGATCACCGCGCCGGGCAGCCCGGCCGCGCCGGACACCGCACCGGAGAGCCGGGCGTGGTTGACGAACTTGCGGACCGCCTGGTCGGCCAGGTGCTCCGGCGGGGCGTCCGGCCGCAGCGCCCGTTCCCGGGCGGCCCACTGCGCGGCCTCCGGGCCGAGCCGGCGCACGGCCTCCAGGGCCAGGTGCTCCGGCGCGTACTGCGGGTCGTCCCGCATCCGGTCCCACAGCTTGGCCGGTGGCGCCTCGGGCGCCTCCACCGGCGGGACGGGGGCGGTGGGGACGGCGTTGGGCTCCCCGTCGACGGGGGCGGGGTCGGTCACGAAGGGCTCCGGAGGGCTCGTGCGGCGGGGGTGACGCGGGTCAGCGCCGGCGCGACTGCAGCCGGGTCGCGATCTGCCGCAGCCGGGCCTGGTTCTCCGGCTTCGACATCTCACGCCGGCCGCGGTCGACCAGCTGCTGGCCTCGCGGCGACCGCAGGAAGGCGGTGATCCGTTGCATCAGCGACATGGTGTCCTCCGTCCGCGGTCCCCTTCATGTGTACCTGGGACCGGCAAGCCCCTGATACCCGAATCGGCCCTTCGGCAACCACCCCGTCCGGGTCAGCCCAGGATCTCGGCCACCACCTTGCCGGCGCGCCACTCGTGCTGGGCGTACGCGTCGGGGAACGCCGAGATCTGCACGGCCTGGGCGGCCACCGAGAGCGGCAGGCTCTGCCAGCCGGGGATCTCGGCCAGCGCGGACAGGAACGCCTTCGTCGCGTACTCCGGGTCCATCAGCTGCTCGACGGTGCCCCAGCCGCTGCTCGGGCGCTGCTGGAACAGTCCGACCGAGTCGTGGTCCCAGCCGATGGCCTGGTGCGGGTAGTTCTGCGACTCGGGCAGCACGCCGCTGGCGTAGTTGAGCAGGGTGCTCTCCTGCATGGCAGTGGCCACCGCGATGACCAGGGCGCGGCGCGGCATGCCCATCTCCTTGCCGGCCTGCACGATCTTCTTCGCGTTGTTCATCTGGGTGCGGTCCAGGCCGGCGACCGGGACGATCTGCCGGACGGTCTTCTTCGGCTTGGGCTTGGCGGTCGCCTTGGGGCTCGCCGTCGCGGACGGGGTGGCGCTGGGGCTGGCGGGGGCGGTGCTCGGCCGGGCCATGGCCCGGGAGGCCGGGTCGACCTCCGCGCGCTCGGCGACCTCCGCCGAGGGCGCCGGGGTGGCGGCGCGGTCCGGGGCGCCGAAGCCGGCCTGGCTGACGCCGACCAGGCCGAGGCAGCAGGCCGCGCCGGTGGCGACCGCCAGCTTCGTCCGGCCGGGCCGGGGGTTCGTGGGTGCCCAGAAGCGGGTACGCCGGACCAGTCCCTGGAGCATCGTCGAACGGTTGGTGGAGGGGGTATCGTCCGAACGGTCAGCCGGGCGGCCGGAGCCGAACGGGTCGTCGAGGTTGCCGTCGTTACGCATCCGACGAGGCTAGGCAGGGCAAACCGGGATCACCCAGGCCGAAAGGGTGGCCCTCGCCACACTTTGGCCATTCCGAAGCGGACGGCCCTCCCCAGCGCGGGCCGCCGGACCACGGACCTCGGGAAACGGACAAATCACCCGGGCGGCGGCGCGCGCGGCGGCGCGGGCAGGAACGCCGCAGACCTCCCGGTCCCGCCCGATGATCGACTAACTCGTCCGTTCGGACGATCCGGATATGGGTCGCCGGACCGGGGCGTAGCCGAATCGTGATCATCATCCGGGCATCGGACGTGGCCGTAACGGAATGGACCACCCACCCCGGTACGTTTGCCGAACCGGGGAGTCCGCACACTCGGCGCTCCCCCGCACGCGTCGACAGGGAGGACCCCACCGGTGCTCGATCCACACGAGCTCTACGAACTCACCGACGAGCTGCCCGAGCTCGGCCAGCCGGTGCTGATCCAGGCGCTCACCGGCTTCGTCGACGCCGGCAACGCCACCCGGCTGGCCCGGGAACAGCTGCTCACCTCGCTCGACGCCCAGGTCGTCGCCCGCTTCGACGTGGACCAGGTCTTCGACTACCGCTCCCGCCGCCCGGTGATGACGTTCGTCGAGGACCACTGGGAGTCCTACGACGCCCCGGCGCTGGAGCTGCACCTGCTGCGCGACGACGACGAGACCCCGTTCCTGCTGCTCACCGGCCCCGAACCGGACCTGCAGTGGGAGCGTTTCGTGGCCGCCGTCGCCGGGCTCAGCGCCCGCCTCGACGTCCGGCTCACCGTCGGGCTCAACTCGATCCCGATGGCGGTGCCGCACACCCGGCCCAGCGGCGTCACCGCGCACGCCACCCGCAAGGAACTGATCGCCGGGCACGAGCCGTGGCTGCAGAAGGTGCAGGTGCCGGCCGGCGTCGGTCACCTGCTGGAGTACCGCCTCGGCGAGCAGGGGCGCGACGCCCTCGGCTTCGCCGCGCACGTGCCGCACTACGTGGCCCAGGCCGAGTACCCGGCCGCCGCCGAGGCGCTGCTGTCCGCCGTGTCCCGCAGCACCGGCCTGCTGCTGCCAGTCGAGGCGCTGCGGACCGCGGCCGAGGCGGTCCGGGTGGAGATCGACCGCCAGGTCACCCAGACCGAGGAGGCGGCGACGCTGGTCCAGGCGCTGGAGGAGCAGTACGACGCGTTCGCCCGCGGCCGGGGCGAGAAGAGCCTGCTCGCCGGCGAGACCGGGCCGCTGCCCACCGCCGACGAACTCGGCGCCGAGCTGGAACGCTTCCTCGCCGAGCAGACCCGCCCCGGCGACACCCCGGAGCGCTGAGGCGGCGGGGCGGGCGGCGATGCGGCAGGCTGGGGACATGCGCCTGGCGACCTGGAACGTCAACTCGGTGAAGGCCCGCCTGCCCCGGCTGCTCGACTGGCTGGCCACCACGAAACCCGACGTCGTGTGCCTGCAGGAGACCAAGTGCCCCGACGGGGCGTTCCCGGTCGCCGAGGTGGGCGAGCTGGGCTACGAGGTGGCCAGCCACAGCGACGGGCGATGGAACGGCGTCGCCGTGCTGTCCCGGGTCGGGCTGGCCGACGTGACTGTCGGCTTCCCCGGCGAACCCGGGTTCCCCGAGCCCGAGGCCCGCGCCATCTCGGCCACCTGCGACGGGCTGCGGGTCTGGTCGGTGTACGTGCCGAACGGCCGCGCGCCGGACGACCCGCACTACGCGTACAAGCTGGCCTGGTTCGCGGCGCTGCGCGACGCCCTCGAACCGGAGGTGGCCGGCGCGCTGCCGGTGGCCGTCTGCGGAGACTTCAACGTGGCGCCCACCGACGCGGACGTCTGGGACCCGGCGCTGTTCGTCACCTCCACCCACGTCACCCCGGCCGAGCGGGCCGCCCTGGCCGCGCTGCGCGACCTGGGACTGGAGGACGTGGTGCCGACGCCGATGAAGGGGCCGCACCCGTTCACGTACTGGGACTACCGGGCCGGGATGTTCCACCAGAACAAGGGCATGCGGATCGACCTGGTGTACGCGAGCGCGTCGTTCGCCCGCACGGTCCGTTCCGCGTACGTGGACCGGGAGGCCCGCAAGGGCAAGGGCCCCTCCGACCACGCCCCGATCGTGGTCGACGCGGACCTGGCACCGGTCGTCGAGACGTTCTGAGCGCGGCGCTGGTTAGGGTGGACACATGGCTGTCGTGAAGATCAACGCGATCGACGTCCCGTCCGGCGCCGGCGAGGATCTGGAGAAGCGGTTCGCGGCCCGGGCCGGCGCGGTGGAGAACTCCCCCGGCTTCCTCGGCTTCGAGCTGCTGCGCCCGGTCGCCGGGGACACCCGCTATTTCGTGTACACGCGCTGGGAGAGCGAGGAGGCCTATCAGGCGTGGGCGCAGGGCCCGTCCCGGGCCGCGCACGCCGAGGGCGGCGAACCCCGCAAGCCCGTCGCCACCGGCGCCACCCTGCTGGAGTTCGAGGTGGTCCAGCAGGTCCCCGCGAAACCCTGACTTTCTTTCGGTCGATCATGAAGTTGGCGGCACTCACCGTCCGTTTTGTCACCGCAAACCTCATGATCGACGCGCTCGGGGCGGGGGACGTGCCGGGTGGGGGTGGTCAGCTCGCCAGGGACGCGAAGACGATCACGTTGTCCTGGTAGCCGGTACGGCCGCCCACCCACTCGCCGCCGCACGTGATCAGGCGCAGCTCGGCCGGGCCGGAGTCGCCGTAGACCCGGGCGGCGGGCAGGTTCGACTTGTCGAAGTACTCGACGCTGTCCACCTTGAAACTCACCACGCTGCGGTCGGCGCGGGTCACCTGGATCCGGGCGCCCGGCTTGAGCGAGCGCAGCCGGTAGAAGACGGCCGGGCCGCTCTTGGTGTCGACGTGGCCCACGATGATCGCCCGGCCCGGGTCGCCGGGCACCGCTCCCCTGTCGTACCAGCCGGTCTGGTCGTGCTCGGTCAGCGGCGGTACGTCCACCGAGCCGTCCTTCGCCTGCCCGACCGGGGTCACCGGCGCGTTGACCTTGATGGCCGGCACGGCCAGGCGTACCGGCCGGCTCGCCGGCTTCCGGACCGGCGCGGCGGCACTCGCCGGGGCCACCGCACCCGACCCGGTCGACCGGCTCGACTCGGTGGACGCGTCGGCGAAGTCGAACGGCCCGGCCGTGCGCCCGAGGCCGGCCCCGGTGGCGAACACGCCGACCAGCACCAGCACCACTGCCAGCGGCTTCGACCAGGAGCCCCGGCCCCGGTCTTCCCTGCCAGGCGGCGCCGGTGGCGGTTCGACAGGCGGCGGCCCGGCGGGCCGGGGGCGCAGGGCCGGCGGATCGGCGGACGGCGGGTACCACGGTCGCGACGCGGCGGGCGGCGGCATCCACGGCCGCGCCCCGTAGACCGGCACGGCCGACGACCCGGTCCCGGCGGACGACCCGGTCCCGGCGGTCGGTCCCGTCCCGGCGGACGACCCGGTCCCGGCGGTCGGTCCCGTCCCGGCAGCCGGCCTGTCCCCCGAGCGCGGGCCGGTCCGGGGCGCGGCGGCCGGATCAGCCCTGGAGAACCGGGCCGCCTCGGCAGGCGGGCCGGCCCGGGACGGGCGGGCGGTGGCGGCCGGTGGCGCGGCGGGCGGAGGCAGGGCGAGGAACGGCCGGCCGGAGCGCCGGGATCCGGCGGGCGGCGGAACGAAGTGCTCGGCCATGACCGGCCTCAGCGTCCGGCGGCGCCGCGGGCCTGCCGGCGGGACGCGGCCACGCCGAGCCCGGCGCCGACCACTGTCACCGCCAGCCCGACCGGCACCAGCAGGCCACCGAGCCCGGGGCCGGCGGTGCCGCCGAAACCGGTCGCCGGGCCGCGGCTGGGCAGGTGGCTGGGCGGGTGGGTCGGCTGCCGGGTGGGCTGCCCCTGCTTGACCACCTGGAGCATGGTGGAGGCGGTCTCCCCGCCCGGGCACTCCAGCTTGACCCGGTAGTTGCCGGGCCGGGTGCGCTCGTGGACCATCGGCGAGGCGGTGAGCAGGCCGCGCTGCGGCTGCACCTGGACCCTGCCGAACGCGTCCGAGGTGACGATCGCCGGCACGGTGTTGTTCCGGCAGCTCGCCCGGATGCCGACGAGGTAGCCGGGCGAGACGGTGCCCGGGGTGACCTCCACGAAGATCACGTCGGCCGGGGGCTGTTCCGGCACCGGTTCGGCGGCGCGCGGCGCGGCCTGGGCGGGCAGCGCGCCGGCCAGCGGGGCGGCGCACGCGGCGGCCGCGACCAGCAGCGCCCTACGTACCCTGAACGACCCCATGACCCCTCCCGGCGTACGGGATGAATCCTCTCACCCCTGGGCGCACATCACATCCGATCCGGGCTAGGCTCGGGTCGCTGTGACCCTCCCCGACATCACCGCCGGCCGCATCCGCACCTTCCATCCGCGTCGCGGACGGATGAGCGAGCGGCAGCGCGACGCGCTCACCCGGCTCTGGCCCGCGTACGGCCTGGAGATCGCCGCCCTCGACGGGCCGTGCGATCCGACGACGCTGTTCGGACGACGGGCGCCGCTGGTACTGGAGATCGGCTCCGGCATGGGCGACGCCACCGCCGCCATGGCGGCGGCCGACCGGGACCGACACTATCTGGCGGTCGAGGTCCATACGCCGGGAATCGCCAACCTGCTCGACCTGGTGGAACGCCACGGTCTGGACAACGTACGGGTGGCCGAGGGCGACGCGCTGGACCTGGTCCGCGCCATGCCGGAGGGCTGCCTGGACGCGGTGCACGTCTTCTTCCCCGACCCGTGGCCGAAGACCCGGCACCACAAGCGGCGGATCATCGCGCCGGCGCACGTGGCGCTGCTGCGGTCCCGGCTGGCGCCGGGCGGCACGCTGCACTGCGCGACCGACTGGGCCGAGTACGCCGAGTCGATGCGCGAGACGCTCACCGCCGACCCGGAGCTGGTCGACGTGTACGGCGGCTACGCGCCCCGCCCGGCGCACCGGCCGGTGACGAAGTTCGAACGCCGCGCGCTGACCGCCGGCCGGGAGGTCTTCGACCTGATCCACCGGCGGCGCTGAAGCCGGTGCGCTGAACCCGGTTGGCGCGGCCGGGTGTGATCCAGGCACGATGGGAGCCGCCATGACTCTCACCGCCGCGCTGCCGAAGACCGCCGATCCCGACACCCTCTACGACGCGTTCGCCTCCTGGGCGTCCGAGCGCGGCCTGGACCTCTATCCCCATCAGGAGGAGGCGGTCATCGAGATCGTCTCCGGCGCGAACGTGATCATGAATACGCCGACCGGCTCGGGCAAGAGCCTGGTGGCGATCGCGGCGCACTTCGCGGCGCTGGCGGACGACCGGACGACCTTCTACACCGCGCCGATCAAGGCGCTGGTCTCGGAGAAGTTCTTCGCGCTGTGCGAGGTCTTCGGCGCGGAGAACGTCGGCATGCTCACCGGCGACGCCAGCGTCAACGCGGACGCGCCGATCATCTGCTGCACCGCGGAGATCCTGGCCAACCTGGCGCTGCGCGAGGGCCGCCGCGCCGACGTCGGCCAGGTGATCATGGACGAGTTCCACTTCTACGCCGAGCCGGACCGGGGCTGGGCGTGGCAGGTGCCGCTGATCGAGCTGCCGCAGGCCCAGTTCGTGCTGATGTCGGCCACGCTCGGCGACACCACCCGCTTCGTCGACGACCTGAGCCGGCGCACCGGGCGGCCGACCGCCGTCGTCCGCTCGGCCGAGCGGCCGGTCCCGCTCCTCTTCTCGTACGCGACCACGCCGCTGCACGAGACCCTGGAGGAGCTGCTGGAGACCAAGCAGGCCCCGGTGTACGTCGTGCACTTCACCCAGGCCGCCGCGCTGGAACGCGCCCAGGCGCTGATGAGCGTGAACGTCTGCACCCGTGCCGAGAAGGACATGATCGCCCAGGCGATCGGCAACTTCCGGTTCACCTCCGGCTTCGGCAAGACGCTGTCCCGGCTGGTCCGCCACGGCATCGGCGTGCACCACGCGGGCATGCTCCCCAAGTACCGCCGCCTGGTCGAGACGCTCGCCCAGGCCGGCCTGCTCAAGGTCATCTGCGGTACCGACACGCTCGGCGTCGGCATCAACGTGCCGATCCGTACCGTGCTGTTCACCGGCCTGAGCAAGTACGACGGCACCCGGACCCGGCTGCTCAAGGCCCGCGAGTTCCACCAGATCGCCGGCCGGGCCGGGCGGGCCGGGTTCGACACGCTGGGCCGGGTCGTGGTGCAGGCCCCCGAGCACGTGATCGAGAACGAGAAGGCCCTCGCGAAGGCCGGCGACGACCCGAAGAAGCGCCGCAAGGTGGTGAAGAAGAAGCCGCCGGAGGGCTCGATCGGCTGGGGCGAACCGACGTTCCAGCGCCTCGTCGAGGCCGAGCCGGAGCCGCTCACCTCCAGCTTCCAGGTCAGCCACTCGATGCTGCTCAACGTGATCGGCCGCCCCGGCGACGCGTTCGCCTCGATGCGGCACCTGCTCACCGACAACCACGAGGACCCGGCCGCGCAGCGCCGGCACATCCGCCGGGCCATCGCCATCTACCGCGCGCTGCGCGCCGGCGGCGTGGTCGAGGAGCTGCCCGAGCCGGACGAGACCGGCCGCCGAGTGCGCCTCACCGTCGACCTCCAGCTCGACTTCGCGCTCAACCAGCCGCTGTCACCGCTGGCGCTGGCCACAGTCGAACTGCTCGACCGGGAGTCGCCCTCGTACGCGCTCGACGTGCTCAGCGTGATCGAGTCGATCCTCGACGACCCGCGCCAGGTGCTGTCCGCGCAGCAGTTCAAGGCCCGCGGCGAGGCGGTCGCCGCGATGAAGGCGGAGGGCATCGAGTACGAGGCACGCCTCGAACTGCTCGACGACGTGACCTGGCCCAAGCCGCTCGCCGAGCTGCTGGACTCCGCGTACGAGATGTACCGGCAGGGCCATCCGTGGGTCGCCGACCACCAGCTCTCCCCCAAGTCGGTGGTCCGCGACATGTACGAGCGGGCGATGACGTTCCCCGAGTACGTCCAGTTCTACGGGCTGTCCCGCTCCGAGGGACTGGTGCTGCGCTACCTCGCCGACGCGTACAAGACGCTGCGGCAGACCGTCCCCGAGGACGCGAAGACCGAGGAACTGGTCGACCTCATCGAGTGGCTGGGCGAGCTGGTCCGCCAGGTCGACTCCAGCCTGATCGACGAGTGGGAGCGGCTGCGCAACCCGTCGGACGTGGCCGAGGTGGCCGCCTCGCTGGACGACCGGCCGCCGGCGGTGACGCGCAACGCGCGGGCGTTCCGGGTGCTGGTGCGCAACGCGATGTTCCGCCGCGTCGAGCTGGCCGCGCTGCGGCGCTGGGACCTGCTCGGCGAGCTGGACGCGGGCGACGGCTGGAACGCCGACGCCTGGGCCGACGCGCTGGAGCCGTACTTCGAGACGTACGACTCGATCGGGGTGGGGCCGGACGCGCGCGGGCCGGCGCTGCTGATGATCGAGCAGGGCCGCGAGAAGTGGACCGTACGGCAGATCCTGGACGACCCGGACGGCGACCACGACTGGGGCATCAGCGCCGAGATCGACCTGGCCGCCTCGGACGAGACCGGCGCGGCGGCGGTCCGGATCACCGACGTCGGCCAGCTCTAGGACTACGCGAAAAAGGGCCGCCCGGGATGTCCGGGCTGTCCGGTCCGCAGGTAGTTGGCCAGCGGACGTGGGGTCGGCCAGGGCTGGGACAACTTGGCGCGGACGGCTCCCGTTCGTCCGTCCGGGTTTAGTTGGCCGTTTCCTCGCTGGGCCTGCTCAGTGGAGTCCGCTGCCAGAACTGCCGTGCCGCGAATCCTTCGCGCCGAAGCCAGTGCTCGGTGTAGACGATACGGTTCGGCTCGATCACCACGAGGGTGTCGCTTGGCGGTTCGGCGAGTGAGCGGCCCCGTTCGGCGTGCTCGTTCTCCCAGCGGAAGGCGTCCCAGTAGTGGTCCCGTTCGGGATGCTCCGGAGACAGCACTCGGGCTCCGCCGAACAGCTGCGCTCCTCGGCTGCTGGCTAGCCCGACCAGCGGAGCGAAGATGCTCACGGAGACCCGCGGATCAGCGGCGATGTTGCGCAGTTTCGGGGACCGGGGTGCGGCAGTGAACATGATCGCGAAGTCGAGCGAGTAGTAGCGCACCGGTGTTGCTAACGGGCCTTCGGGTCCGGTGGTCGCCAGCACGCACATGTTCTGCGAGGACAGCAGGTTGAGGATGCGCTCGTCAAGCCTTTGTCGCGGCAGCCGGTTGGTCGGCATTGGCTCCGACAGCCAGGGGTTCGTCAGTGGCATTCTGCTCTGTCCACGAGGTCACCGCTTCACTGCGAGGATCTGTAGGGCGTTCGCCGAGTTGGCGTTCATCGTCTCGACGGTGATCTCCCGGGTGGTGTCGATGTTGAACCCGTCGAGCAGCAGGTTCTGCAGCCAGTCGGCAGTGTGGTGTCGGCAGATCGCGCCGTCGTCGGTCTCGAAGACGCCGTAGGTTCCGTAGGTTTCGGCATGCTGTTGGTATCGAGCTTGGTTGCGCTGGTCGGTTTGCAGGAGCAGGTCGCTGACATAGAGCAGCCCGCCTGGGCGGATCACCCGGGTGAGCTCGGTGACGAGCTGTTGCTGCCCTGTGTCTGTCGGAATACACGTGAGAACGGCGAAGAGGAGCACCGCGTCGACGCTGGCGTCCGGGTAAGGCAGCGTCGGCGGGTTGAGGAGCACCCGGAAGCTGAGTGTGGGATTACTTTGGCGGGCTCTGTCGATGAGGCGGGCGGACGTGTCGACGCCTTCGACGCTGGTGAAGCCCTGTTGCTGCGCGAGCCCGGTGATCCGTCCGTAACCGCAGCCGTAGTCGATGATGCGGGCCGTGGAGGGCAGCCGAGACAACCATGCGAAGTCGATGGGATGGGTGAAGGTCTTCGCGGCGCCGGCGGTGTCCCAGAAGTGCCGCTGATTGTCCAGCTCCGACATGCTCTTGATCTTCTCACGCTTGAACAGGACGGCCTTCATCGATGTCGGGCCGCGCGGTTCCGGTTGGATCCGCTCAAAGGTCCTGTTCTATCGGTCTGGGTTCCTCCGTGTTGGATCGCGAGTCATGGTCGTGCAGCCCCAACAGTTCGGCCAGGTTTGAGGTTGGGACGTCGACGAGTTGCGGCGGGATGTCCGGTTTCCGGATCTCGCGGACGTTGAGCGGTGGGAGATTCCAGGCCGCGACGAGCAGATTGTTCTTGGCGAACTCGCGGACGGCCCGACGGAGGTGGGTGGCCTCGCGCTGTTTCAGATTCGGCGACGGGGTGCCGTCCAGGGTCTGCGCTCGTGTGTCGGGGAAGGTCTTGTCGGGCTCATAGAAGGGTCCGTAACCCGCGCCGGCGAGCCAGAACGTGATGAGGTGACCGTTGTTGCTGAGGATCGCATCGACCGGGTAGCCGATGGCGTGGGCGATTCTCGCCGCGATGGCGTCGCGTTCGCCGGTGTGACCGTGAAATCCCGGGATGCTGGCGGCGTGGAACTGCTGGATGGCGGTGCGGGCAGGCAGGCGCTGGGCGGGTGCGCAGAACAGTTCGGCAAGCCGCACGATCTCCGGGTAGAAGGCGGCGATGTAGCGCGGCCCGTTGAAGGCCCTGGCATCCGGGATGAGGACCTTGATGCGCTGGTCGTGGATGGTGTGCTGGGGCGAGGGGCCATAGAAGCGCAGGTCGATGCAGACATTCTGGGAGGCGGCGATGGCGTGCAGGACGGATTTCCAGCCATGTCGGTGGACGAGGCGGTGGTGCCGGTGCTGGGCGTGGGCGAGTTCGGGCAGCAACGTGCTGATCGGGTGGGGGTGGTGGTCGATGCCGAACTCGGTGGAGCCGATCCAGTAGCCGTGGCGGGTGCAGAGCATCTCGTGGTGCGCGAACAGTCGGCGGATGACGCCGCCGCGGTGTCGGGCAGTGCATAGCGGGCAGGCGCGCTGGGGGTAGTGCCGCCACTGCTTCCAGTCCGGCGCCGAATCGCGCAGTTCAGGTAGCGCGTGCTCGAGCGCGGCGGCTGGCCGATCGGTGGCGGCGGCGAGCCGGTCAAGCACGATCAGACGCCGGCTGCCGGACCCAGTGGGTGCGCTCAGGCAGGTCCAGAGATCTTCGTATGGCAGGGCGTGGACAGCGGCGAGCCGGGCGACGTAGGAGGTCAGCGTCTCATGGTGTGCGGGCCGCAGCGGGATGGGCAGCCGTGGCAGCCTGGGCTTCACGCGGTCGCGGCGGTGCCGGTCGAGGGCGTGGAGTGGGGGCGGGTTCCGGCGTAGGTTTCGGCGGCGTGGTCGAGTCGGATGGCGGCCAGGTGTGCTCGGGTGATGTGCTCGGTGCGGTCGAGGATGGCGTCGATGGCAGCGCCGCGGATCAGGTGCGACAGGCTGCCGATCATTCCGCCGGTGCGCCGGTGCAGGTATCCGTCGAGCTTGGCGAGGCTGCCGGCCGGATGGTTGCGCAGTGGCAGCGTGGTTTCCATCCCGGTGACGAGCGCCCGCCAGCCAGCACGCTGTTCCGGTGTGCCGTAGGCGAATCCGGCGGCCGGGATGGTGGTGAACCGGCTGGCGATCTGCCGGCCGCGTGGGCCGGCGAACAGACCGGCGCGTTCGACGTCGACGCCGGCGTAGACGAATGTCGCGGGCAGCCGCTCGGCGAAGTATTTGAGCTGGTCGGAGACCTCCGCTCCGGAGCGGGTGGCGAGGTTGAGGTTGTGCACTTCGTCGACGAGGACCAGGTCGACACCGACATGGGTCGCGGTGACGCAGACAGCGTTGACGACTTCGGTCAGGTTGGCCCGGTTGGTGAGGGGCAATCCGAGGAAGCGGGCGAACTCGACAGCCAGCATCCGCGGGGTGGCCGCGGGCGGGACGGTGACGTAGATGACCGGCAGTCGTCCCGATTCGCGGGGGTGCTTGCGCCGGATCGCGAGCTCGTGGGTGCGGCCCAGCGCGGTGATGGCGGTGGTCTTGCCGGTGCCGGGAACACCGGTGACGATCAGTCCGCGGCGTGCGGAGACCTGTCGCCGGTTGAGCATGACGAGTCGGCGGGCGCAGGCGATCACCTCGGCGACGGTCGGTGTGTTGACCATGACAAGTTCAGACAGGTAGTCGATGCGGGCGTCGTCGTCACCGGCGGGTGGTGCCGGCCGGTGGTGGACGAAGCGGGCCCAGCCTTCCTTCGTGGTCAGCGGCTCGTCGGCCGCCTCACCGCGGTTGTCGGGGTCGACGCGCAGGTGCTGGGGTCGGCTCATGGCCACCTTTCGGCTTCGGCGTCGGCGTCGAAGATGCCGAACGGGATGACCTCGGCGCCGACCTGGTCGTCGCTGTCCGGCGGGACGGGCAGCTCGATGATCTGCGCGTCGCCGGGCAAGAGTCGTCGAGCCGCGCGTGTGCGTGCGGCGACACGGGCGCTGGCCCGGTCCGGTGTTGGTCCGGTAGCGGCGAGGGTGAGCAGTTCGTCCAGGACGCGGGCGACCTCGGTCTCGTTGTCATCGGGCAGGCCGCGGGTGGCGGCCAGGCGGCGGGCGTGGCGCCAGGTGAAGTCGGCGAACGGGGCGGAGATCATCGGCAGGTGTGTCCAGGGCGCGGTGACCCATCCGGCGGGTGTCCGGACGAAGACGTAGGACAGGTCGTAGGGGTCGTAGTGCACTTCCCATCGACCGCCGTGTTCGGTGCTGCCGGAGCGTTGGCGCCGCCAGGGTGCCAGGTCGGGGCTGTCGTAGGTGCGGTGCTCGATGCGGATGCCGTACTCGTTGATCTGACGCCACTCGACCGGCAGCAATTCCAGGTAGTCCTCGCCGGAGAGGGTCATGGGCAGGTAGCCGGCTGTCGCGACCAGCGCGGCGTAGGCGTCGTTCGGGCTGATCGCCCGGCCCGGGGCATGAGGATCGTGCAGGCCCTCGTGGGGGCGGCGTTGCCAGCCCGCGACGATCCATTCGTCGAGCAGGTCCTGCAGATCGGCGAGGCTCCAGACGGCTTCGCCGGCCACCCGGTCACCGCGCCGGGTGACGTTAGCGCCGGTGTAGCCGGCGACGTGCTGGCAGAACAGCGTGTTGATCGAGGAGAACTGCCGCTCGACGATCGGCTTGTCCGTCGGTGTGCCCTTGCGGGCCGGCTGGATCGAAATTCCGAGGTTGGCGCAGGCCCGGGTGAACACCTCGGAGACGAACACCCGGCCGTGATCGATGACGATCGTCTCCGGAACGATCACGGGCTTGGCCGCCGCCAGTTCCAGCCGGGTGTCGACGCCGACGAGCCGGGCGTGCGGCAGCCGCGAGGCCGACATGCGCAGCGCCGCCGCCCAGCCGGGGCGCATCGGTTCCGGGACGAGCATTCGGGCCAGGAGCAGGGCCGCGTCGACGGCCTTGGTGCCCGACGGGCGCAGGACCGCAGCGGCGATGGTGCGGGTGGCGACGTCGATGACCATCGTCAGCTCGGGCCGGCCGAGGACGCCGGAGTCCAGCACGACCATCACGTCCAAAACCGTGGAGTCGATCTGCACCAGCTCACCCGGCCGGGCCACGATCGTCGGCGTGAACGGCGCCTCCGGCCGGTTCGCCAACGACCGCCGGGTAGTGGCCGCGCCGAACGAGTGCCGGCCCGTCGACAACGCCGCGATCAGTTCATAGAAGGCGCTGCGGCCCGGAATCGGCACCACGGCGTCGCCGTGCTCGGCGGCCAACGCGGCGACGACCCGGCGCATCAGCCGGTCCCGCGTGCCGGTCGAGGCGTGCGTCTGCGCGTCCAACTCCGCGCGGATCGCCGCGACAAGGCGTGGATCGGCGCGGCCGACCAGGTCGCTGGACCTGGTAGCGCGCTGATCGACCAGCCCCCAGAGCCCCTGCTCGGCGTAGCGCACCCGCATCCGGCGCACTGTTCGCGCCGAAACGGGCCGCCCGTCAGCGGTCAGCTCATCCGCCTTGGCCTGCTCGCGCTGCGCCAGAATCGAGGTCGCCGGATCGAACCCGGGCCGCGGGACCGTGCCTGGCTCCGCGCCGAGCGGGAGCCCGGTCATCACCTCGACCACATGCCGCTGCCACCAGCGTGCCCGGTCCGCCACCTCATCCGGCAAGCTGTCGAGCAACCCGAACGGCTCCACCGCCGGCATGGCCGGCCCGTCGACCAACTCGAAGTCCGCAGCCGCGAGCAGGAACGTCAAGAGCACGACCTGCGCCGCTCCGGACCTCGAATGCAATCGCACCGAGGTGCCGGCAAGCGCGACCACCTGATGTTCTTCGCCGTCAAAGTGCACCCACTCCCCGACACGAAGCACGGGCATGCGGCCGACTGCCATCACGGCATCCCGACGCTGGTCACCGGTGTGGCTTCATGCAGCACCGTGCTCAGACCGGCCGTCAGCTCACCGCACCACAGCAGATGAAACAGCACCGGCAGGACCGCGATCGGATCACCGGCTTCTTCGGCCCCAGCCATCAGTGGCGCCGTATCGAGAAACGCCTCGCGTAACGCCTCGGAGACACCGGGAACGCGGTAACGCGGATGTCGGTATCCGGCCAGCCACCGCACGTTGGTTCTCAGCACCGGATCAGGCTCGCTGACCAGCCGATACTCCCATCCGACCAGCTCACAGGCGCGCTCAGTCGCGGCGAACGCCGCAGCGTCGCGGGGTTTGATCCGATCCGCCGGCCGGCAGTCGATCACCATCGCGCGACCATCGCCCAGCCGAGCGAAATAGTCGGGCGCGTGCGAGCGACGGCGGCCTTGCTCGTCCCAGAACAGCCAGAACGGCTGCGAGGCGATGCCGACCACCGAAGGATCGAAGTCGAGCAGCATCAGGTGGTCCCGCTCCAGCCAGGACTCATAGCCGATATGTGCGCGCGTCGTAGACGACCACCAAAGGCCTGGAAAGTGCCGCTGCCGTTTGCGGTGCGAGAAGCTTCGCACCGGTTTGCCAAGCTCGAATCGCACTGCCGCCGAGTCGATCAAAGTGGCACGGGCTTCGGTCCTATCGATAGCGACATAACCGACTTCGAACTCAGCCGTCAGCGGAGCACCAGAGCCCGGCACCGCGCGCAGCATCCCGGCACGTTACCGCCGGCCGCCCTCGAACGGCCGCGGCCACGCCGACGGCCGTCACTGGCCAGACCCTCCAATTTGCCTGATCATGATCGAATGCTCGACCTAGCGGAGTTGACCGATACGTGGGCCCACGGCTGGTCGGTGTCCCGCGGAACGACGCCGCCTGTCGTGATCACCGGCGGTCTCAAGATTGACATCGACCCCACTCGGGATCTCGCTAGGTACGTCCTCAAGCCGTATGACTGGCAGCGAGCAGCCGTCCTGGGACGCGAGCTGACCACTCCTGGCACCGAAATCAAGCTCGTCGGAGCTGCCGGCTCCTTGCGCGAAGCGCTGAAGAGCGACTGGACGATGTACGACTTGCATCATCTGATGACCGCCCCCTTCACCCGCGGCGTTGCCGAGACGCCGCCCTCCTGCACCGCCCAGATCGTCAATGACGGTGGAGCGCTCCTCGGAATGATCCGCGACGGCAACGGTGACATCGTCTCGCGGGCACGGTTGGCCGCGAGCGGACGATACGGCGTCATCGACAGAGTCCGGACCCGTGCAGCGGACCAGCGGCGAGGCATGGGCCGTACGGTGATGACCATGCTCGGGAACCGAGCGCTCGACGAGGGCCTGACCACAGGGCTGCTCTCCGCCACAGCCGAAGGGCGGAGGCTGTACTCCGCGCTAGGCTGGAAGATCCGCGGCGAGCTGGCCGGGGCCTTCCGATCGACATAACCAGGCCGGTCAGCGCCCGTCGATGCGCTCTTGGGTTCAGCGCGAGCAGCATCCCGCAACCGTGCCGCTGGCCACCTACAAACGGACGCAGACCAGGCCGTTGGCCAACTTCGGCTGGACTGGCCAACTATCGCCGGACGGGACACGGGCGGCCCTTTTCGTGCCCTGGGCGATGTCAGACCCGTCGATTAGAATGTATGTACTAATCGAGCTGCTGACCTGGGAGGATGCTCGTGACTGCGCCCACCTCCGCGACCCCTGTCACCCCCTACGCCACCCTCCTCGGATTCACCCGGTACGTCGACCGCACCGGCCCCACGAAGGCCACCTTCGTCGGCGGCCTGCGCCGGCAGCGGGCCAGCCGGCACGGCTTCAACCCGCACGGCCAGTTCGTCAAGGCGCTCAAGGCCGACGTCGCCTTCCACACCGGCGGCACGCACCTGGCGCAGGTCGCCGACCTGGTCAAGCCGCGCTGGCGCCCGCTCTACGAGGCGCTCGTGCCGGGCGCGACCCGCTGGCTGCACTCGCTCGGCGAGCCGGCCGGCGTCGACCTGGCCCAGACCCGCGACGCCCTCGCGATGCTGGGTGACCTGCCCGTGAAGATCAATCCACAGTTCGGCGTCCGGTACGCCGACGGCCGGGCCGAGGCGATCCGGCTGCACTTCGACGAGGCGCCGCCGAGCGAGGAGGCCACCCTCGCCACGCTGCACCTGATGGCCCGGCACATGGACGCGGTACTGCCGCACGCCGAGCCGGTCCTGGTCGACGTACGGCGCGGCGAGGCGCACCGGATGCCCGCCGACGTCAAGCCCGAGCAGATCGAGCAGTGGCTCGCCGGTGAGGCGGCCGCCTTCCGGGCCATCTGGTCCACCGCCGCCTGACCGAGCGATCCGCTCCGGCTCACCGCCGCCCCCCACCGAACGGCCGTCCCGCTCCCGGGACGGCCGTTCGGCGTGCTGCGCTCGGGGCGACCGGTCGGGCCGGAGGTGCCGCCGCAGCAGGGCGGCGGTCGTCACCGCCCGGGCGGCACCGCCCCTGATGTGCGCTTTCTTCTCCAGGCTCAGGTTAGAGGCATATGTGGGTAATAGTCGGGAACACCCCGGCATGGCCGTGGACTCCATGACCTCGTCGCGCTGGTCCCGTTCGCGGACGCGCTGGAGCGCAACCCGGCGGCGGCTCGGCACGAACCCGCCTGACTCCGCCTCGTCCCCGCCGTCCGTCGTCCCGCTCCGCCGCCCGTCGTCCGTCGAGGAGCACCAGTGGTAACGAACGACTCGCCAGTTCTACCCCCGCTACGGACCGCCCGCGCCCCGCGCCCGGTCCGCGGCCGGCTCATCCTGCTCGGGCCCGCGTTCGTGGCGGCGGTCGCCTACGTCGACCCCGGCAACTTCGCCACCAACTCCACGGCCGGGGCCCGGTACGGGTACCTGCTGGTCTGGGTGGTGGTGGCGGCGAACCTGGCCGCCATGCTGGTGCAGACACTCACCGCGAAGCTCGGCCTGGCCACCGGGCGCAGCCTGCCCGAGCTGTGCCGGGAGCACCTGCCCCGGCCGCTCAACCGGGTCATGTGGGCGCAGGCCGAACTGGTCGCCATGGCCACCGACCTGGCCGAGGTGATCGGCGGGGCGGTCGCGCTGTACCTGCTGTTCGGCGTCCCGCTGCTCCCCGGCGGCCTGGTCATCGGCGCCGCCTCATTCGCCGTCCTGGCGCTGCGCGCCAGGGGCTTCCGGACGTTCGAGGTCGCCATCGCCGTGCTGCTCGGCGTGATCGTGCTGGCGTTCGCGGTCAACCTGGTCAGCGCGCAACCGGACGTGTCCGACGCCGCGGCCGGGTTGCTGCCCCGGATGCAGGGCACCGACAGCATGCTGCTCGCCGCCGGCATCCTCGGCGCGACGGTGATGCCGCACGTCATCTACGTGCACTCGGCGCTGACCCCGAACCGCCTGCCCGCCGAGGGCGAGACGCAGCGGCGGGTGATCGCCAAGGGCCTGCGGATCGACGTGCTGATCGCGCTGGGCATCGCCGGCGCGGTCAACCTGGCCATGCTGCTGGTCGCCGCGAGCAGCTTCCACGGCACGTCGATCCCCGGCACCGACACCCTCGAAGGCGTACACACCGGGCTCGCCGCCACGCTCGGCACGGCGGCGGCGGTCGGCTTCGCGGTCGCCCTGCTCCTGTCCGGGCTCGCCTCCACGAGCGTCGGCACGTACGCCGGCGAGATCATCATGCAGGGCTTCCTGCGCCGCCGGATCCCGCTGCTGGTTCGCCGGATGATCACGCTGCTGCCCGCGCTGGCGGTGCTCGCGATCGGCGTCGACCCGACCCGCGCGCTGGTGCTGTCCCAGGTGGTGCTGAGCTTCGGCATCCCGTTCGCGCTGATCCCGGTGGTGATGTTCACGCGCCGCCGGGACCTGATGGGCAGCCTGGTCAACCGCCGGGCCACCACCGCCGCGGCGGTGGCGATCACCGCGTTCGTGGTGGCGCTCAACGCGTTCCTGCTCTGGCAGTTGGCGGCCTGAGACACACCCGCGCCCGTCCGGCCGGTGGGCTGGACGGGCGCGGGTGATCAGGGCTCAGGCGGCCAGGTACTTCTCCAGGTCGTCCAGGATCTTGTTGGCGGCGCCCACGCCGATGCCGGTCATCCAGATCTCGTCGGAGACCACGTGCGCCTTGCCGGCCTGGACCGCGGACAGGCCCTTCCACAGCGTGCCGCCGGTGACCTTCGCCTGCTCGGCGGCGGCCTTCTCGCCGTACGCGGTCACGAACACCACGTCGCCGTCGGCCTCGGCGATGCGCTCCGGGCTGACCCGGTCCATCCGCTTGTCCTCCTTGCCGGCGAGCATCTGCCGCTCCGGGCGGCCCAGGCCGGTGTCGCCGACGACGATGCCGGAGAACGAATCAGGGCCATACAGGCGGATCTCGGTCGGCATGAAGCGCACGATGGAGACCTTGCGGGACGAGGCGTCGCCGAGCTTCGCGCCGAAGTCCTTGGCCCGCTTCTCGTACTCGGCCAGCAGGTCCTTGGCCTGCTGCTCCTTGCCCAGTGCCGTGCCGTCGAGGAGGAAGTTCTCCTTCCAGGTGATGCCCACCTTCTCGGTGAACACAGTCGGGGCGATCTTGGACAGCTCGTCGTAGAACTTCTCCTGGCGGAACTTGCTGCCGAGGATCAGGTCCGGGTTGAGCGCGTTGATCGCCTCCAGGTCCGGCTCGGTGAGCACGCCGACCTCGGTGATGCCGGCGAGCTTGTCCGCGCCGAAGTAGGTGGGCCAGCTCTTCGCCTCACCGGCGGTCGCCGCGCCGACCGGGGTGACGCCCAGCGACAGCGCGGTGTCGATCTTGTCGGTGTCGAGCACGACCACGCGCTTGGGCTCGGCGGGCACCTTCGTGGTGCCCATGGCGTGGGTGATCTCCCGGGTCTCCCCGGTGCCGGTGCCGGCGACGGGGTCGCTCTCCCCGCATGCGGTGAGGCCGACGCCGAGAGCGAGGGCGGCGGTGAGTGCGACGGCGAGACGACGCATCAGGTTCCTTTCGGTGGTGCGGGTCGGCGCGCTCAGGCGTCGCCGACGGGGGCGCCGGCCGGGGCCGGCGTGACGGCCGGAGCGGCCGAGGTCTGTGTGTGGAGGGCCTGGGTGGGAGTGCCCTGGGTGAGGGCCGGCACCACGAGCGGGGCGCCGCTGACCGGGCACGGCACGACCACGCAGTCCAGCCCGAACACGTCGCGGACCAGATCGGCGGTGAGGATCTCGCGCGGCTCGCCGGCGGCCACCACCGCGCCGTCGCGCATGGCGATCAGGTGGTCGGCGTACCGGGCCGCCTGGTTGAGGTCGTGCAGCACGGCCACCACGGTCCGGCCCCGCTGGGCGCGCAGCCGGTGCAGCAGGTCCAGCACCTCGACCTGGTGGGCCAGGTCGAGGAACGTGGTCGGCTCGTCCAGCAGCAGCGCGTCGGTGTCCTGGGCCAGCGTCATGGCGATCCACACCCGCTGGCGCTGCCCGCCGGAGAGCGTGTCCACCGGGCGGTCGGCGAGCGCGCTGACGTCGGCAAGCCGCATGGCCTCCTCGACCGCCCGCCCGTCCTCGGCCGACCACTGCCGCCACCAGCGCTGGTAGGGCTGCCGGCCGCGCCCGACCAGGTCGGCCACGGTGATCCCCTCCGGCACCAGCGGGCTCTGCGGCAGGACGCCGAGCCGCCGGGCCACGTCCCGGGTCGGCAGGTCCCGGATCGCCGCGCCGTCGAGCAGCACCGCGCCGCGCCGGGGCGTGAGCAGCCGGGCCATGGTGCGCAGCAGCGTCGACTTGCCGCAGGCGTTCGGGCCGACGATCACGGTGAACGTGTCGGCCGGCAGGTCGAGGTCGAGCCCGTCCAGCACGGTGCGGCCCTCGTAGCCGACGACCAGGTCGCGGGTGGACAGCAGCGCGGTCACGACCGCCTCCCTCGGGTACGCAGCAGCACGAAGATCAGGTACGGCCCGCCGATCGCCGCGGTCAGTACGCCGGCCGGCAGTTGGGTCGGCGCCAGCAGCCGGCGGGCGCCGAGGTCGGCGAGGACCAGCAGCAACGCGCCCAGCAGCGCGGCGCACAGCAGCGGCGGGCGCTCGGCGCGGACCAGCCGCCGGGCCACCTGCGGGGCCACCAGCGCCACGAAGTCGACGGCGCCGACCTGGGCGGTGGCCATGGCGGCGGCCAGCACACCGGTGCCGGCCAGCCCCATGCGCCGGGCCACCGGCCGCAGGCCGATCCCCCGCGCGGTGTCGTCGTCGAGCGCGCTGCTGCGCAGCGCCCACCCGGCCCAGAGCAGCACCGGCAGCAGTACGGCGAGCGTGCCGGCGATCCACGCCGCCTCGCTCCACCCCTTGCCGGCGAGCGTGCCGATCAGCCAGATCTGCGCGCGCAGCCCGTCGATCGGGTCGGCGGTGAGCATGACCACCTCGATCAGCGCCCGGAACGCGAACGCCACCGCCACACCGGCGAGCACGAAGCGCTGGGCCGCCAGGCCGTGCCGGGCGCCGAGCGCGAACACCACCACCGCGGCGGCCAGGCCACCGAGCAGCGCCGCCGGCGCCACCAGCACCGCCGCCGCGCCGCTGGTCAGCGCGATCGTCGCGGCCAGCCCGGCGCCCTGGGTGACACCGATGACGTCGGGGCTGGCGAGCGGGTTGCGGGCCACACTCTGGATCAGCGTGCCGGCCACGCCGAAGGCCGCACCCGCCACCGCCGCGAGGACCGCGCGAGGCAGTCGCAGGTCGCGCACCACGAGGTCGTACGGCGTACCCGCGCCGGAGAGCGACCGCACCACGTCCACCGGGGCGACGTACGGCGTACCCAGCGACAGACTGACCACCACCGCCGCGCACAGCAGTACGAACAGCACCACCGCCACGACAACCGGCCGCCACCGGAACGGCACCACCACCGCCCCGGCCCGCAGCACTCCACGCCCCCGCGGCCGTCGCACCCCTCGCCGTTGATCTTGCACTTCGGGCCCCTCGGGTGCCCGGAACGCCCCTTCCGCCCGGGCAGCAAGTGCAAGATCGCGGGAGCCGGCGGTGGGGGTGGTCATGTCGTCACCGTCTTGGCTCGGTGGACCAGGAAGGCCAGGAGCGGGGCGCCGAGCAGGGCCGTGATGATGCCGGCCGGGATCTCGCCGGGCGGGGCGACGAGACGGCCGGCCACGTCGGCGGTGAGCAGCAGCGCCGGGCCGAGCAGCGCGGCGACCAGCAGTGTCCACCGCTGGTCCGCGCCGACGAGCGCCCGGGCCAGGTGCGGCACCGCCAGCCCGACGAAGGCGATCGGCCCGGCGGCGGCCACCGCCGCACCGGTGAGCAGCACGCCACCGGCCCCGGCGGCGAGCCGGACCAGGGCGACCCGGTGCCCCAGCCCTCGGGCCACGTCGTCGCCGAGGGCGAGCGCGTCCAGGCCGCGGGCGGCGAGCGCGGCCAGCAGCACCCCGGCCACCACGAACGGCAGCACCTGCCCGGCCACGCCGACGCCCCGGCCGGTCAGCCCGCCGACCACCCAGAAGCGGTACTCCTCGAACGTGCGGGCGTCGATGCTGAGCAGCGCGTACACGATGGCGCCGAGACCGGCGTCGAGGGCCGCGCCGACGAGCGCGAGGGTGACCGGGCTGGCGCCCTCGCGGGTGCGGTTGGCGATGGCGAACACGAGCAGCCCGGCGAGCAGCGCGCCGGCGATGCCGAACCAGACGTACCCGGCGAGCGTGCCCACCCCGAACACGGCGATGGCCAGCACCACGCCGAACGACGCGCCGGCGCTGACGCCGAGGATGCGCGGCTCGGCCAGCGGGTTGCGGGTGACCGCCTGGAACAGCACCCCGGCCAGCGCCAGCGCCAAACCGACGACGAGCCCGAGGGCGGTACGCGGCAGCCGCAGTTCCCGGACCACTGTGGTGGCGTCGCCGCCGTCCGGGGACACCAGCGCGTGCCACACCTGGTCGACGGGGAGGTGACGGCTGCCGAGCGCGAGGCTGGCCAGCAGCGCCAGCAGGAGCAGGAGCGCCGCCGCCACGGTGACCGCGACGCGGCGGACGGTGCCGCGGCGGACGGGAGTCCCGGCCCGCGCGGGCCGGACGGCGACGGTGGTCACGAGGGGGTTTCGCCTTCCGATTAGGTGCGCCTTACCTTAGCTGACCTGGTAAGGCGTACCTAAGCGGGTTGCGCCTCCACCAGGGGGAGGCACGATGGTGGATGCCATGGACGGTGCGGAGCGCTACTCGATCGGTGACCTGGCCCGGCGGACCGGGCTGCCGGTCAAGACCATCCGGTTCTGGTCCGACCGCGGCATCGTGCCGCCCACCGACCGGGGACCGGCCGGCCACCGCCGCTACGACGCGGCCGCGGTGGCCCGGCTCGACCTGGTACGGACGTTGCGCGAGCTGGGCGTGGACCTGCCCACAGTGCGCCGGGTGGTGGCGCGGGAGGTCACCCTGGGCGAGGTCGCCTCGGCGCACGCGGAGGCGCTGACCGCGCAGATCCGCCTGCTGCGGACACGCCGCGCGGTGCTGACAGTGGTCGCCCGGCGCGGGGCCGGCCCGTCCGAGGCCGACCTGCTGCACCGGCTGGCCGGACTGGCCGCGCGGGAACGACGGCGGCTGGTCGACGAGTTCCTCGACGCGGCGTTCGGCGGCCTGACCGATCCGGGGTTCGCGGGCATCCGCCGGTCGCTCACGCCGGAGCTGCCGGACGATCCGGACGACTGTCAGATCGAGGCGTGGGTGGAGCTGGCCGAGCTGACCCTGGACCCGGGATTCCGGGCCGGGCTGCGCCGGCTGGCCGAGCAGCACGCGGCGGACCGGGACGGCGCCGAGGGCGTACGCCGGGACGTGGTCGCCGTGGTCCGGGAGGAGGTGGCCCCGGCGCTCGCCGACGGCGTCGAGCCGGCCTCGCCCGGCGCCGACCCGATCCTGGCCCGGGCGGCGGCCCGGTACGCACGGCTCTGCGGCCGGCCGGACGACGCCGACCTGCGCCGACGGATGCTGGACCGGTTGCGGAGCGCGAGCGACCCTCGCCGGGAGCGGTACCTGGAGCTGCTCGCCGTGGTCAACGGCTGGCCGCCGGCCGAGAGCCTGGCGCCGGTGCTGGACTGGTCGATCCGGGCACTGCGCGCCCGGCAGCACCTAGCCTGAGGGCATGCGATTCGACAGGCACACGGTGGTGCTCCTGGTCCGCCCGGACGACGCGCCGGACCTGCCGCAGGACGCCCTCGACCGGATCCAGGACGCCCACCTGGCGCACCAGGCCGGGCTGGTGGAGCAGGGCGCGGTGCTCGCGGCGGGCCCGTTCCTCGACGGCGACGACGGGCGCGTCCGCGGTTTCGTGGTGCTGTCGGTGGACCCGCAGATGGCCCGCGAGCTGTACGCGAACGACCCGGCGGTCCGCGCGGGCCGGCTCGTCGCGCAGGTCAGCAGCTGGATGGTGCCGGAGGGTCAGGTCCGCTTCGAGCAGGTGCCGGTCCCCCGCTCGATGCTGGAGGCGGCCGCCGGCGACTGAGCGTCGCGGCTCAGCGCGCCGGACCGGAGCGCCGGTCAGTCCTCCGCGGCCTGCCGGACACCCGGCACCACCGGGGTCGGCCACAGCGGGGCACGCGGCCCGGCCGGCACCTCGACCTGCTGGTCGGACCAGACGTACGTCTCGGGCAGCAGGTCGGCGATCGGGACCGCGCGCAGCCCGTCGGGCGGGCCGACGATCACCTTGATCGACGGGAAGTAGTCGAGCAGCACCTGGCGGCAGCGCCCGCACGGCGGGATGACCCCCCGGCCCCGGTCCCCCACCGCGACGATGGCCTCCAGCTCGCCCGCGCCCTGGGTCGCGGCGGCGCCGAGGGCCACCACCTCGGCGCACGGGCCGCCGGTGAAGTGGTAGACGTTCACCCCGCTGAACACCCGGCCGTCGGTGCTGCGTACGGCGGCGGCGACGGTGTGGTTGTCGCTGCGGCAGCGCAGCTTCGCCACGGCGGTGGCGGCCTGCACGAGCGCCCGATCGGTGTCCCGCATGATCATCCCCGCCCCTCGTCGGCCTCGTCCGTCGGCCTCGTCGGCGGCAACTTTATCCGGCGGGGACGGCCGCACCAGGGAGGGCACGCCCAGCGCCGGTAACCCGGGGGCGGTCCGCCGCGCGGCTGCCTATCCTTGGCGACGACATGCAGAATCCAGCCGTACCCGCCGCCCCCGAGACCGCCCGCGACCTGCACCGCCGCCTCGCCCCCCTGATGTTCCGCGACCAGCGCCGGATCCAGCGGCGGCTCGACGGCGTGCGCAAGCTGCGCGACCCGCAGCGGCGGGAGGCGGCGCTGGCCGAGATCGCGGCCGAGGTGACAAGGGCCGAGGCGCGGCTGGAGTCCCGCCGCGCGGCCGTCCCGGCGATCACCTACCCGCCGCAGTTGCCGGTCAGCGAACGCTCCGACGACATCGCCGCCGCGATCCGCGACCACCAGGTGGTGATCGTGGCCGGCGAGACCGGCTCCGGGAAGACCACCCAGCTGCCCAAGATCTGCCTGGAGCTGGGGCGCGGCATCACCGGTCTGATCGGGCACACCCAGCCCCGCCGGCTGGCGGCCCGGACGGTCGCCGACCGGATCGCCGACGAACTCGGCACCGAGCTGGGCGACGTGGTCGGCTACAAGGTGCGCTTCACCGATCAGGTGGGCGACAACAGCCTGGTCAAGCTGATGACCGACGGCATCCTGCTGGCCGAGTTGCAGACCGACCGGATGCTGCGGCAGTACGACACGCTGATCATCGACGAGGCACACGAGCGCAGCCTCAACATCGACTTCATCCTGGGGTATCTCAGGCAGCTCCTGCCCCGCCGGCCCGACCTCAAGGTGGTCATCACCTCGGCGACCATCGAGACCGACCGGTTCGCGAAGCACTTCGCGGACGCCGAGGGCAACCCGGCGCCGGTGGTCGAGGTGTCCGGGCGCACCTACCCGGTGGAGGTCCGCTACCGGCCGCTGGTCGAGGTCACCGAGGCCGAGGAGGAGGACGAGGCCGACGAGGAGAACGTCCGGGACCAGATCCAGGCCATCGGCGACGCGGTCGAGGAACTGGCCGCCGAGGGGCCCGGCGACATCCTGGTGTTCCTCAGCGGCGAGCGGGAGATCCGGGACACCGCCGACGCGCTGGGCAAGCTGGTCCAGAAGAAGCGGTCGCTGCTCGGCACCGAGATCCTGCCGCTGTACGCCCGGCTCTCCACCGCCGAGCAGCACCGGGTCTTCGCCGCGCACAGCAACCGCCGAGTGGTGCTGGCCACGAACGTCGCGGAGACCTCGCTGACGGTGCCCGGCATCAAGTACGTGGTGGACCCGGGCACCGCCCGGATCTCCCGCTACTCCAGCCGCCTCAAGGTGCAGCGGCTGCCGATCGAGCCGGTCTCGCAGGCCAGCGCCAACCAGCGCAAGGGCCGCTGCGGGCGTACCTCCGACGGCATCTGCATCCGCCTCTACGACGAGCAGGACTTCGACTCCCGCCCCGAGTTCACCGACCCGGAGATCCTGCGGACCAACCTGGCCTCGGTCATCCTCCAGATGACAGCGATCGGGCTCGGCGACATCGCGGCGTTCCCGTTCATCGACCCGCCGGACCGGCGCAACGTCACCGACGGCGTGAACCTGCTGCACGAGCTGGGCGCGCTCGACCCGGCCGAGACCGACCCGGCGAAGCGGCTCACCGCGCTGGGCCGGCGGCTGGCCCAGCTCCCGGTCGACCCCCGGCTGGCCCGGATGGTCCTCGAGGGCGAGCGCAACGGCTGCGCCACCGAGGTAGTGGTGATCGCCGCCGCGCTGTCCATCCAGGATCCGCGCGAACGTCCAGCCGACAAGCAGGCCCAGGCCGACCAGGCACACGCCCGGTTCGCCGACTCCGAGTCGGACTTCGTCGCGTACCTGAACCTGTGGCGCTACCTGCGGGAGAAGCAGCGGGAGCTGTCGTCCAGCGCGTTCCGCCGGATGTGCAAGGCCGAGTACCTCAACTACCTTCGCGTACGCGAATGGCAGGACATCGTCAGCCAGTTGCGCCAGGTCCTGCGGACCTCGGACAAGGGTGAGGGCAGGCGCGGCGCCGGCGCCGACCTGCCGGAGGAGATCGACACCCCGAAGGTGCACCAGTCGTTGCTGCCCGGCCTGCTGTCGCACCTCGGCCTCAAGGACGCGCAGAAACACGAATACCTCGGCGCGCGGGGCGCGAAGTTCGCGATCTTCCCCGGGTCGGCGCTGTTCAAGAAGCCGCCGCGCTGGGTGATGGCGGCGGAGCTGGTGGAGACGTCCCGGCTGTGGGGGCGGGTGGCCGGCCGGGTCGAGCCGGAGTGGGTCGAGCCGCTGGCGCAGCACCTGGTCAAGCGCAGCTACAGCGAGCCGCACTGGGAGAAGAAGCAGGCCGCGGTGATGGCCTACGAGAAGGTCACGCTGTACGGCATCCCGATCGTCACCTCCCGCAAGGTGAACTTCGGGCGGATCGACGCAGGTCTGAGCCGGGAGCTGTTCATCAGGCACGCCCTGGTCGAGGGTGACTGGCAGACCCACCACCAGTTCTGGCGGGACAACCAGAAGCTGCTGACCGAGATCGAGGAGCTGGAGAACCGGGCCCGGCGCCGCGACATCCTGGTCGACGACGAGACCATCTTCGCCTTCTACGACCAGCGGATCCCCGCCGACGTGGTCTCCGGCCGGCATTTCGACTCCTGGTGGAAGAAGACCCGCCGGGAGCGGCCCGACCTGCTCACGTTCACCCGCGAGCTGCTCGTCAACGACGGCCGGGGCGGGGTGGACGAGGAGGACTTCCCGGACGAGTGGCGGGCCGACGGCGTGACGCTGCCGCTGACGTACACGTTCGACCCGACCGTGCCCACCGACGGCGTCACTGTGGACATCCCGCTGCCGCTGCTCAACCAGGTGCCGGCGGAGAGCTTCGACTGGCAGGTGCCGGGGCTGCGCGAGGAGCTGGTGATCGCGCTGATCCGGTCGCTGCCCAAGCCGGTACGGCGCAACTTCGTGCCGGTGCCCGACTACGCCCGCGCCGCGCTGGCCGCGATCACGCCGGGCGAGGAGCCGCTGCTGGTCGCGCTGACCCGGCAGCTGCGCCGGATGACCGGGGTGACGGTTCCGGCCGACGCGTGGGACCTGGGCCGGCTGCCGCCGCACCTGCGGGTCACGTTCCGGGTGCTCGGCGACGACGACAAGCCGGTCGCCGAGGGCAAGGACCTGCCGGCGCTGCAGCGCGAGCTGCGCCAGGAGGTACGCCAGGTCGTGGCCGCCGCCGCGCCGGACGTGGCCCGGACCGGGCTGACCGAGTGGTCGATCGGCGCGCTGCCGCGCACCATCGAGCAGGTACGCGCCGGCTTCGCGGTGACCGCGTACCCGGCGCTGGTGGACGAGGGCGCGACGGTCGGGGTGAAGGTGTTCGACTCCGCCGCCGAGCAGGAGGCCGCGCACTGGGCGGGCACCCGGCGGCTGCTGCGGCTGACGATGCCGTCACCGGCGAAATTCCTCCAGGGGCGGCTGAGCAACGAGGCGAAGCTGGCGCTGTCCCGCAACCCGCACGGCAGCGTGCCGGAGCTGATCGAGGACGCGGCCGGCGCGGCGATCGACAAGCTGATCGGCGACGCGGGCGGTCCCGCCTGGGACGCCGAGGGCTTCGCCGCGCTGCGCGACCGGGTCCGTGCCGACCTGGTGGACACCGTCGTCGAGGTGATGGAGCGGGTACGCCGGGTGCTCGCGTCCGCGTACGCGGTGGAGCAGCGGCTCGGCGCCACCCGCAACCTCGCCGTGGTGGCCGCGCTGGCCGACATCCGCAACCAGCTCACCGGCCTGGTGCACAGGGGTTTCATCACCGAGACGGGGTACGCGCGGCTGCCCGACGTGCTGCGCTACCTGACCGCGATCGAGCGGCGGCTGGACCGGTTGCCGGGCAACCCGCAGCGCGACAAACAGCAGCAGGACCGCGTCGCCGTGGTGCAGAAGGAGTACCAGGACATGCTGGCCGCGCTGCCTCCGCCGCGGCGCCAGGAGGCGGCGGTCCGCCAGATCCGCTGGATGATCGAGGAGCTGCGGGTGAACGTCTTCGCCCAGGCCCTCGGCACCCCCTACCCCGTCTCCGAGCAACGCATCTACCGAGCCATGGACGACGCCGAGTCCCGCTGACCCGGAGCCCCCGCCGATCTTGCACTTGGTGCCCCCGCGCCGAGGCTTTCGCACCTTTCGCCGGGGCCGAAAGTGCAAGATCAACGAGGCGGCGAGGCGGGGAGCGGGGGCGGGGGGCGGGGTTACAGGGGCTCTACGCCTGGGGGGAGGGCGGCGGTGGCGGTGGCGTCGTGGACGTACTCCAGGAGGATGCGGCGCAGCTCGCGCCCGGCGTGGGTGGGCACCACGTCGCGGCGGCGGGCCACCGCGATGGTCCGGCGGACGCCGGGCGGGACGAGCCGGGTGACCCGGATGCCGGCGCGGCGGGCCACCACGATGCCGGGCACCAGCGCGACGCCGAGCCCGGCCTCGACGAAGCTGAGCACGGCGTCCATCTCCCCGCCGTCGACGGACAGGGTCGGCTCGAACCCGGCCGCCCGGCACGCCTGCAGCGTGGCGTCGCGCAGGTCGTAGCCCTCGCGGAACATGACGAGCGGCTGGTCGCGCAGGTCGGTGATGCGCAGCTCCCCGGCTTCCGAGGCGCCGGGCAGCGGGTCGACCGAGGCGACCACCAGGCTCTCCCGCAGGATCGGGTCGGCGCGCAGCCCCGGGTCGGTGCCGGCCGACGGCATGATGATCAGGGCGAGGTCGAGGTCGCCGCGGAGCAGGTCGCGGACGAGGTCCTGCGAGCCGCCCTCCTCCACGCGCAGGTCGATCGTGGGGTGCGCGTCGCGGAACCGGCGCAGCACCGGCGGGGCGAGCGAGGTGGCCAGGCTGGGCGTGGCGCCGAGCCGGACCCGCCCCCGGCGCAGCCCCACCAGCTCCTGCACCTCGCGGGTGGCGGTCTCCACGTCGGCGAGGATCCGCTTGGCCAGCGGCAGCAGCACCTCACCTGCCGCGGTCAGGGTGATGTTGCCCCTTACCCGTTCGAACAGCGGGGCCCCCAGGTCGGTCTCCAGTGCGTGAATTTGCTTACTCAACGAGGGCTGGGTTATGCCGACAAGATCGGCTGCCTGGGTGAAATGTCGTACTTCGGCGACCGCCACGAAGTACCGAAGCTGATGGAGCTGCATCTACATAGCCTACGGCTATCAACGCTGCGATTTCGATGCATTGGACGCCTGATCGAAGTGCTCCTAGCGTCGACCGCGTGGTAATCACGAAAACTCGGTCGCCCATCCGCTCGAACGTCGGCCTCAAGGCCGTCATGGCGGTGACGGGCATCATCCTCGTGCTGTTCCTGATCGCGCACATGCTCGGCAACCTGAAGATCTTCACGGGCGAGACGTCGTTCGACCACTACGCGCACTGGCTGCGGGACATCGGCACGCCGCTGCTGCCGACGACGTGGTTCCTGTGGATCCAGCGCACCGTGCTCACCGTCGCCGTCCTCGGGCACATCGGCGCGGCCACCGTGCTCGCGATGCGCTCCCGGGCCGCCCGCCCGGTCCGGTACGCGCACCGTCGCAAGATCCACTTGAACTACGCGGCCCGCACGATGCGCTGGGGTGGTGTGATCATCCTGCTCTTCGTGATCTACCACATCCTCGACCTGACCACGGGTCACCTGAACCCGCAGGGCGACCCGTCGAACCCGTACGGCAACGTGGTCGCGGACTTCGCGCCGGAGCGCTGGTACGTCACGCTCTTCTACACCCTCGCGCTGGTGGCCCTCGGCTTCCACCTGCGCCACGGCGCCTTCAGCGCGTTCCGCAGTCTCGGCCAGCAGACGCCGAAGGGCGAGCGCCGGGCCCGGATCGCCGCGCTGGTCTTCGCCGTCGCGCTCGTCGGCGGCTACCTGCTGGTTCCGTTCGCCGTGATCACCGGATTGGTGTCCTGACATGGATCTGTACCGCGAAGGCGACCCGATCGCCGACACCCGGGCCCCGGACGGCCCGATCGAGACGCGGTGGGAGCGCCACCGCTTCGAGATGAAGCTGGTCAACCCGGCCAACCGCCGGAAGATGACGGTGATCGTGGTCGGCACCGGCCTGGCCGGCGGTTCCGCCGCCGCCACGCTGGCCGAGCAGGGCTACCAGGTGCGGTCCTACTGCTACCAGGACAGCCCGCGCCGGGCCCACTCGATCGCCGCGCAGGGCGGCATCAACGCCGCCAAGAACTACCGCAACGACGGCGACTCGGTGCACCGCCTCTTCTACGACACGGTCAAGGGCGGCGACTTCCGCTCCCGCGAGTCGAACGTGCACCGGCTGGCCGAGGTGTCGGTGAACATCATCGACCAGTGCGTGGCGCAGGGCGTGCCGTTCGCCCGCGAGTACGGCGGCCTGCTGGACACCCGCTCCTTCGGCGGCGCGCAGGTGCAGCGCACCTTCTACGCCCGGGGCCAGACGGGCCAGCAGCTGCTGCTCGGCGCGTACCAGGCGCTGGAGCGGCAGATCGGCCTGGGCAACGTGGAGATGAACGCCCGCCACGAGATGCTCGAGCTGGTGATCGTCGACGGCCGGGCGCGCGGCATCGTGGTCCGCGACATGGTCACCGGTGAGATCAGCACCGAGATGGCCGACGCGGTCGTGCTCGCCTCCGGCGGCTACGGCAACGTCTTCTACCTCTCCACGAACGCCAAGGGCTGCAACGTCACCGCCTCCTGGCGGGCGCACCGCAAGGGCGCGTACTTCGCGAACCCCTGCTACACGCAGATCCACCCGACCTGCATCCCGGTCTCCGGCGACCACCAGTCGAAGCTGACCCTGATGAGCGAGTCGCTGCGTAACGACGGCCGGGTGTGGGTGCCGAAGGCCAAGGGCGACCAGCGCAGCCCGCGGGAGATCCCCGAGGACGAGCGGGACTACTACCTGGAGCGGATCTACCCGTCCTTCGGCAACCTGGTCCCCCGGGACATCGCCTCCCGCGCCGCGAAGAACGTGTGCGACGAGGGACGCGGCGTCGGCCCGACCGGCCTCGGCGTCTACCTGGACTTCGCCGACGCGATCAACCGGCTGGGCCGCAAGGCCATCGAGGCCAAGTACGGCAACCTCTTCGAGATGTACGAGCGGATCACCGGCGAGGACCCGTACGAGGTGCCGATGCGGATCTACCCCGCCGTGCACTACACGATGGGCGGCCTCTGGGTCGACTACGACCTCCAGTCGACGATCCCCGGCCTGTTCGTGATCGGTGAGGCCAACTTCTCCGACCACGGCGCGAACCGGCTCGGCGCCTCGGCGCTGATGCAGGGCCTGGCCGACGGCTACTTCGTGCTGCCGAACACGCTCGCCAACTACCTGGCCTCCAGCTCGCTGGACAAGGTCGACGCCAGTCACCCCGAGGCGGTCGCGGCGCGGACCGAGGTCGAGGACCGGATCAAGCGGCTGCTGGCGATCAACGGCGACCGCACGGTGGACTCGTTCCACCGCGAGCTGGGCCAGATCATGTGGGAGCACTGCGGCATGGAGCGCTCCGAGGCCGGGCTGCGCAAGGCGATCGACGAGATCCGCGCGCTGCGCGAGCAGTTCTGGCAGCGGGTGCGCGTGCCGGGTGACGGCGAGGGCCTCAACCAGTCGCTGGAGAAGGCCGGCCGGGTGGCCGACTTCTTCGAGCTGGCCGAGCTGATGTGCATCGACGCCCTGCACCGCGAGGAGTCCTGCGGCGGCCACTTCCGGGCCGAGCACCAGACGCCCGACGGCGAGGCGCAGCGCGACGACGACCGGTTCGCCTACGTGGCGGCCTGGGAGTTCACCGGCACCGGTGAGCCCGTGCTGCACAAGGAAGACCTGACCTTCGAATACGTCCACCCCACGCAGCGGAGCTACAAGTGAACCTGACCCTGCGCATCTGGCGCCAGACCGGCCCCGAGGACAAGGGTCGGATGGTGACCTACCCGGTGCAGGACGTGTCCCCGGACATGTCCTTCCTGGAGATGCTCGACGTACTCAACGAGCGGCTCATCCTCGACGGCGAGGAGCCGGTGGCGTTCGACCACGACTGCCGCGAGGGCATCTGCGGCATGTGCAGCCTCATGATCAACGGCGAGGCGCACGGCCCGCAGCGCGGCACCACCGCCTGCCAGCTGCACATGCGGCAGTTCTCCGACGGCGACACGATCGACATCGAGCCGTGGCGGGCCCGGGCGTTCCCGGTCGTCAAGGATCTGGTGGTCAACCGCAACGCGTTCGACCAGATCATCGCCGCCGGCGGCTACGTCACCGCGCCGACCGGCAGCGCCCCGGAGGCGCACTCGGTGCCGGTGCCGAAGGCCGACGCGGACGCGGCGTTCGAGTCGGCTGCGTGCATCGGCTGCGGCGCCTGCGTGGCGGCCTGCCCGAACGGCTCCGGCATGCTGTTCACCGCCGCGAAGATCACCCAGCTCTCGCTGCTGCCGCAGGGCCAGCCGGAGCGCTACACCCGGGTGATCGGCATGGTGGACGCGCACGACGAGGCCGGCTTCGGCGGCTGCACCAACATCGGCGAGTGCGCGGCGGCCTGCCCGAAGGGCATCCCGCTGAACACCATCGGCCGCCTCAACCGGGACTACCTCAAGGCGACCGCCAAGCGCTCCGGTTCCTGACCGGACACCGCACCACAGACGCGACCGCCGCGTCCCGCATCCGGGACGCGGCGGTCGCGCTTGTCCAGGGGTACGCCCCGGCGATTGGTACGGTGAAGCGCCGGCCGCGTCACGGTCTCTCCGGGCCGGACGGGTTCATCCCGGCCCGGCCGGTGGGCGAGTCCCGCACCGGCCGGGCCACTTCGTCGTCTACTCGAACCGCTCGCCCCGCTCGGCCATGGCGACCAGCAGCGGCGGCGGGTCGAACCGCTCGCCGTAGCGCTCGGCCAGCACCCGGGTCCGGGCCACGAAGCCCGGCAGCCCGCCGTCGTACTGGTTGACGTACTGCAGGACGCCACCGGTCCAGCTCGGATAGCCGATGCCCAGGATCGAGCCGACGTTGGCGTCGGCCACCGAGGTCAGCACGCCGGAGTCCAGGCACCGCACCGACTCGATCGCTTCGATGAAGAGCATCCGCTCCTTGAGGTCCTCGAAGGGCGTGTCGAGGTTCGTGCCGCCGAACTGCTCCCGCAGCCCCGGCCAGAGCCCGGCCCGCTTCCCGTCGCGGTAGTCGTAGAAGCCGGCGCCGCCGGAGCGTCCGGTCCGGCCGCACTCGTCGATCATCCGGTCGATCACCGCGTCGGCGGCGTGCGGCTGCCAGGTGCCCCCGGCGGCCACCGTCGCGGCGGCCGTCTCCAGGCGGATTCTCCGGGGCAGGGTGAGGGTCAGCTCGTCCATCAGCGCGAGGACCGGCGCGGGATAGCCGGCCTGGCTGCTGGCCTGCTCGATGGTCGCCGCCGGGATGCCCTCGGCCAGCATCGCCACGCCCTCGTTGGTGAACGTGCCGATGACCCGGCTGGTGAAGAAGCCCCGGCTGTCGTTCACGACGATCGGCGTCTTGCGCAACTGGCGGACGACACCCAGCGCGCGGCCCAGCGTGGCCTCGTCGGTCCGCTCTCCGCGGATCACCTCGACCAGCGGCATCTTGTCCACCGGGGAGAAGAAGTGCAGCCCGACGAACTCCTCCGGCCGGCTGACGCCCTCGGCCAGCAGCGTGATGGGCAGCGTGGAGGTGTTGGAGGCGATGAGCGCGTCCGGCGCCACCTGCTCGATCTCCGCGTACACCTTGTGCTTGAGCGCCGGATCCTCGAAGACCGCCTCGATCGCGAGGTCGATGCCGGCCAGGTCGGCGAGGTCGCCGGTGGCGTGGATGCGGCCCAGGATCTCGTCCCGCCTCTCCGGCGTGGACCGGCCTCGGGCTACCGCCTTGTCGAGCAGGCCCGCCGAGTACGCCTTGCCGCGCGCCGCACCCTCGGCGGTGACGTCCTTGAGCACCACCCGCATCCCGGCGCGGGCGCAGACGTACGCGATGGCGGCGCCCATCATGCCCGCGCCGACGACCGCGACGCTGCGCACCGGCTCGTGGTCGCCTCCGGCGGTGCGGGACCGGGCGGTCTGGAGGTCGAAGAAGAGCGCCTTGATCATGTTCTTGGCGATCTGGCCGGTGGCCAGCTCGGTGAAGTACCGCCCCTCGATGACGAACGCGGTGTCCAGGTCGACCTGGGCGCCCTCGACGGCGGCGGCGAGGATGTTGCGCGGCGCCGGGTAGGGCGCGCCCTTGAGCTGCTTGCGCAGCAGCGCCGGCATGGCCGGCAACTGCATCGCTAGCCCAGGGCTGGACGGGGTGCCGCCGGGCATCCGGTAGCCCTTGCGGTCGTACGGCTGGGTCGCGTCCGGGTTCGCGGCGATCCACTCCCGGGCGGCGGCCATCAGGGCGTCCCGGTCGGCGGCGAGTTCGTCGACCAGCCCGTGCGCGAGCGCGTCCTGCGGCCGGCGGCGCTGGCCGCGCAGCAGCCAGTCGGTCAGCGCGGCGGTGACGCCGAGCAGCCGGACGGTACGCACCACGCCGCCGCAGCCGGGCAGCAGACCGAGCGTGACCTCCGGAAAGCCGATCTCGACGGCCGGGTCGTCGAGCACGATGCGGTGGTGGCAGCCCAGGGCCAGTTCCAGCCCGCCGCCGAGCGCCGAGCCGTTGATCGCGGCGACGACGGGCCGCCCGAGCGTCTCCAGCCGGCGTACGGTCTGTTTGAGCGCGGCCGCTTCGGCCGCCGACGCCTCGGCGTCGGCGGGCGTGAGCCGTACCAGGGTCTCCAGGTCGCCGCCGGCGAAGAACGTCTTCTTGGCCGAGGTGACGATGACGCCGGTGATCCGGTCACGCTCGGCTTCGAGCCGGTCCACGGTGGCCGCCAGGCTCTCGCCGAACTCCGCGTTCATCACGTTCGCCGAGCGGCCGGGGTGGTCGAGGGTGAGCAGCACGATGCCGTCGTCGCCGTGCTCCCACCGGATGGTGTTCGCCATTCGTGCTCCTCAGATTCGTTCGATCACGGTCGCGATGCCCATGCCGCCGCCCGCGCAGAGCGTGGCCAGGCCGTAGCGGCCGCCGCGTCGTTCCAGTTCGTCGACGAGCGTGCCGAGGATCATGGCGCCGGTCGCGCCGAGCGGGTGGCCCATCGCGATCGCCCCGCCGTTGGCGTTGACGATGTCCGGGTTCAGGCCGAGGTCGGCGACGAACCGCAGGACCACGGCGGCGAACGCCTCGTTGATCTCCACCAGGTCGAGGTCGTCGACGCCGAGACCGGCCTTCGCGAGCGCCTTGCGGGCGGCCGGCGCCGGACCGGTGAGCATGATGGTGGGGTCGGCGCCGCTGAGCGCGGTGGCCACGACGCGGGCGCGCGGCGTGAGACCGGCGGCGGCGCCTGCCGCCTCGCTGCCGATCGCGACGAGCGCGGCGCCGTCCACGATGCCGGAGGAGTTACCCGCCGTGTGGACGTGCTCGATGCGCTCGACCCAGTGGTACTTCTGCAACGCGACCGCGTCGAAGCCCGCCTGCTCGCCGATCTCGGCGAACGAGGGGCGCAGCGCGCCGAGGCTCTCCGCCGTCGAGTCGGCCCGGATGTGCTCGTCCCGGTCCAGCACGGTCAGCCCGTTGCGGTCGCGGACCGGCACCACGGACCGGGCGAAGTAGCCGTTCGCCCACGCCTTCGCGGCCCGCGCCTGCGACTGGAGCGCGTACGCGTCGACCGTCTCCCGGTCGAAGCCGGCGACGGTGGCGATGAGGTCGGCGCTGATGCCCTGCGGCACGAAGCCGGTGGTGTAGTTGGTCTCCGGGTCCAGCGCCCACGCTCCCCCGTCGGAGCCCATCGGCACCCGGGACATCGACTCGACGCCACCGGCCAGGACGAGGTCCTCCCAGCCGGAGCGCACCTTCTGCGCGGCGATGTTCACCGCCTCCAGGCCGGAGGCGCAGAAGCGGTTGAGCTGCACGCCCGCCACCGTGTCGGGCAGGCCGGCGGCGACGGCGGCGGTCCGGGCGATGTCGCCGCCCTGGTCGCCGACCGGGGAGACCACCCCGAGCACGATGTCGTCGATCAGCGCCGGGTCGAGGCCGGGCATCCGCCGCAGGGTCTCCTCGATCAGGCCGGTGATCAGCGAGACCGGCTTCACCCCGTACAGCGATCCGGTCGGCTTGCCCCGCCCGCGCGGCGTGCGCAACGCGTCGTAGATGAACGCATCGGTCGTCATGCCAAGCTCCTCATTGCTCACCCGCATGCGAATTTCGGCTAACTTTTCTGGAGCCCACAGCACCTTGTCAAGAAGCGGCGATGGCCGCAGAGCGCTGGCTGACGTCTGCCTGTCCCTCGCCCAGGGGCCGCGGCGACGCCGGGGTGACGCGGTTACACCGCGAGTTGGCGCTAACGTGTAGCGGTGCGACAAGCAGTGGGCGACACCGCCGGGGCACCTGCCAGACGGCCGAAGGACCGCAAGGCCCGTATCGCGCTGGCGGGTGCCGAGTTGTTCTGCGAGCGGGGCTACCACGGGGTCTCCGTCGACGAGATCGCCGCCGCCGTCGGCATCAGCGGGCCGGCCGTCTACCGGCACTTCCCGAACAAGTACGCGATCCTCGTGCACGCCACCCGGGAGGTCGTCGGCACGCTGCTCGCCGCGTCCGAGCAGCCGTCCGCCGACGACGCGCGGGGGCGGCTCGACGAACTGCTGCGCGCGCTCGTCAGGGTCGCCGTGAACAGGCGGCGGGTGGCCGGGCTGTACCAGTGGGAGGGCCGGTATCTCACCGCCGAGCACCGGCAGGAGTTCGCCGCGCGCATGGCCACGCTCGTCGGCCGCCTGGCCGGGCCGCTGCGCGACCTGCGCCCGGAGCTGACCGCCGGGCAGGCGGACCTGCTGACGAGGGCGGCCCTGAGCGCCTTCGCCAGCGTCACCACCTACCGGGCCGCCGCCACCGGCACCGACACCGAACGCCTGCTCATCCGCGTCGCCTGGACCCTGTTGCGGACCGACGCCCCCGCGGCGCCGCCCCGCCCGCACGCCACGGCGGACCCGGCGCCGGTCGCCGCGCCGGTCCGTCCGGCGTCGCGCCGCGAGCTGCTGCTCGTCGAGGCGATCCGCCTGTTCCACCGCCACGGCTACCACGCCGTCGCCGTCGAGGACATCGGGCGTGCGGCAGGCATGCAGGCGTCGAGCGTGTACCGGTACTTCCCCGGCAAGGCCGACCTGCTCGCGGCCGCCTACTACCGCGCCACCGACCGCCTGACCGGGGCCACGACCGCCGCGATCGCCGAGGCGAGCGACCCGGCCGACGCGCTGCGCCGGGTGGTACGGGCCTACGTCGCCTTCGCGTTCGCCCAGAGCGACCTCGTCGCGGTCTATCTGGCGGAGAACAACAACCTGCCCGACCGGGACCGGCACCAGTTGCGCGGCGCGCAGCGCCTGCACGTCGAGGAGTGGGTGCGCCTGCTCCGCGCCGTACGCCCGGAACTCACGGCCGGGGACGCCCGCGTCCTCGTGCACGCCGCGCTGAACGTCGTCACCGACGTCGGCCGGATCGGCCGCTTCGACCACACCGAGGGCTACGACGCCCGGATCGCCCGGCTGGTGCTCGCGGTCCTGCACGCCTGACCGGCGCCGCCGATTCAACGGCCCGCTGCCGGGTAGCAGTCCGATGGACGGCACCGGAGAGGGGACATACAGGCATGAAGGCACTGACCTGGCACGGCAAGCGGGACGTCCGCGTGGAGGACGTCCCGGACCCCCGGATCGAGGAGCCGACCGACGCGATCGTCCGGATCACCTCGACCGCCATCTGCGGTTCCGACCTGCACCTGTACGAGGTGCTCGGGCCGTACCTGAAGCCCGGCGACATCCTCGGGCACGAGCCGATGGGCGTCGTCGAGGAGGTCGGGCCCGGCGTGACCCGGCTCAAGAAGGGCGACCGGGTGGTCGTCCCGTTCAACATCTCCTGCGGCTCGTGCTGGATGTGCGAGCGGCAGCTCTACGCGCAGTGCGAGACCACGCAGGTGACCAGCCAGGGCAAGGGCGCGTCCCTGTTCGGCTACACCTCGCTGTACGGCTCGATCCCCGGCGGCCAGGCCGAGTACCTGCGCGTCCCGCAGGCCCAGTTCGGCCCGATCAAGATCCCGGACAGCGGCCCGGACGAGCGCTGGCTCTACCTCTCCGACATCCTGCCCACCGCCTGGCAGGCGGTGAAGTACGCGGACACCCCGCCCGGCGGCACGCTCGCCGTGTTCGGGCTCGGCCCGGTCGGGCAGTTCAGCGCCCGGATCGGCCGCCACCTCGGCGCTGGCCGGGTGATCGGGCTCGACCTGGTGCCGGAGCGGCTGGAGATGGCCCGCCGCCACGGCATCGAGGTGCTCGACGTCAGCCAGCTCGACGACGTACCCGGCACGCTCATCGACCTGGTCGACGGGCGCGGCCCGGACGCGGTGATCGACGCGGTCGGCATGGAGGCGCACGGCGCGCCGCTGGGCAAGATGGCCCAGACCGCCGCCGGGCTGCTGCCGGACAAGCTGGCCCAGGCCATGACCGACAAGGCCGGCGTGGACCGGCTCGTGGTGCTGCACGCCGCGCTCAAGGCCGTGCGGCGCGGCGGCACCGTGTCGATCTCCGGCGTGTACGGCGGCGAGCAGGACCCGATGCCGCTGATGGAGATGTTCGACAGGGGCATCCAGCTACGCATGGGCCAGTGCCACGTGCGGCGCTGGGTCGACGAGATCATCCCGCTGCTGGAGCGCGACGACGACCCGCTGGGCGTCGAGGACCTGCGGACCCACCGGCTGCCGCTGACCGACGCGCCGCGGGCGTACGAGATGTTCCAGAAGAAGGAGGACGGCTGCGTCAAGGTCGTGCTCGCGCCGTGACCCGGACGGTGGTCGTCACCGGCGCGACCAGCGGGATCGGCCGGGCGACCGCCAGGGAGCTGGCGGGCCGCGGGGACCGGCTGGTCCTCGCGGCCCGCTCCCCCGCCACGCTCGACGAGGTGCGCGACGAGTGCCGGGCGGCGGGCGCGCGGGCGATCGCCGTACCGATGGACGTGACCGAGCCCGGCGCGGTGGCCGCGCTCGCCGACGCGGCGCAGGCCGAGTACGGCCGCGTCGACGCCTGGGTGCACACCGCCGCGGTGATGTCCTACGGCCGCTTCGACGAGACCCCGGCCGAGGTGTTCGAGCAGGTGATCCGCACCGACCTGCTGGCCGCCGCGGCGGTGGCCCGGGAGGCGCTGCGCCGGTTCCGGGCCGCCGGTGGCGGCACGCTCGTGCTCACCGGCTCGGTGCTCGGGCACATCACCGCGCCCTACATGAGCGGCTACGTGGCCGCCAAGTGGGGCCTGCAGGGACTGGCGCGCACGCTCCAGCAGGAGGCGCGGGAGACGCCGGGCGTCGCGATCTGCCTGGTCAACCCGGGCAGCGTCGACACTCCCGTCTACCGGCAGGCGGCCAACTACCTGGGCCGGATCGGCCGGCCGCCACCCCCGATCGCCTCGCCCGAACGGGTGGCCCGGGCCATCGTCGGATGCCTCGACCGGCCGCGCCGGGAGGTGTCGGTGGGCCGCCTCAACGTGGTCATGCGCTTCGGGTTCACCGTCCTGCCCGGCGTGTACGACCTGCTGGTCGGGCCGCTGATGCGCCGGGCCGGGCTGACCCGGCAGCCGGTCGCCGCGCACCAGGGCATCGTGTTCACGCCCAACCCGGCCGGTGAGGCGGTCCGGGGTGGGTGGCTGCCCGACGTGTCCCAGGTGGTCCGGGCCGTGGGCGGGCGCGCGGCGGCGGTGGCGTCCGCGGTACGCCGCCGGGTGCCCTGACCCTCGCGGCGAGTCGTCGCGCGGTCCGACCGTCGCCGCGGGCGGGCTGTCGCGTGGGCGGGCCGGGACGACTGTGGTTACCGTGTACGGCGGGACACGGCGGAGGGATGAGCATGGGGCAGGCAACGGGGCGGGAACCGGACCGGACGCGCGGCGGGCGGGTGTGGAAGCTCGCCGGGCTGGCCGCCGTCGCCGGGCTGGCCTGGGCGGCGCGGGACGTACCGGCGCAGCTCGGCGGCCGGCTCACCGGCACTCGGGCGGAACGGGCGGCCCGGTCACCGCGCTTCCGCGACGGCACGTTCCACAACCCGGCCGGCGCCAGCGCCACGATGGTCGCCGACCCGGGCCGCAACCTGCTCCGGGAGCTGGTCTTCGGCAAGCAGAAGCGGCGGCCGGGCAGCCCGGTGCCGCTGCTGCGCCCCGGCGCCGCGCCGGCCACCGACCCGGCCCGCGAGCTGAACGTCGTCTGGTACGGCCACGCCTCCACGCTCGTCGAGATCGAGGGACACCGGGTGCTGCTCGACCCGGTGTGGAGCGACAGGTGCTCCCCGTCCGGGCTGGTCGGCCCCCGGCGCATCCACGAGCCGCCGGTCCGCCTGACCGACCTGCCCCCGCTCGACGCGGTGCTGATCTCGCACGACCACTACGACCACCTCGACATGGAGACCGTCCGCACGCTGGCCGACCTCCAGTCCGCGCCGTTCGTGGTGCCGCTGGGCGTCGGCGCCCACCTGGCCCGCTGGGGCGTACCCGAGCACCGCATCGTCGAGCTGGACTGGTCGGAGAGCCACCGGGCGGGCGGGCTGACGCTCACCGCGACCGCCGCGCAGCACTTCTCCGGGCGCGGCCTGCGCCGCGACGGCACGCTCTGGAGTTCCTGGACGATCACCGGGGCGCACCGGAAGGTCTTCTACACCGGCGACTCCGGCTACTTCGACGGCTACGCCGCGATCGGCGCCGAGCACGGCCCGTTCGACCTGACGCTCATGCAGATCGGCGCGTACGACAGGGCGTGGCCGCACATCCACATGTTCCCGGAGGAGGCGGTCGCCGCCCACCTCGACGTACGCGGCGGACTGCTGGTGCCGGTGCACTGGGGCACGTTCAACCTGGCCCTGCACGACTGGTCCGAGCCGGTGGACCGGCTCTGGGCCGAGGCGAAGGCGCGCGACGTCCGGCTCGCAGTGCCGCGTCCCGGCGAGCGGGTGGTAGTGGACGAGCCGCCGGCGGTGGACGGGTGGTGGCAGTCGGTCGCCTGAGACGCGCCGAAAAAACCGGACAAGGCATTCTTCTGCGCATATTTGCGTACTCTGTTCGCTGACGAGTCAGCGGCCGGAGGACAGCATGCAGGTTCGCCTCTCCCCAGGCGTGGAAGATCTCCGTACACCCACCCCGCCGGCGAGTGGCGCCGCGGCCGTCAAGCGGGGCGTCGACGTTGTCGTGTCGGCCACGGCCCTGCTGGTGGCGGCGCCGGTCCTCGCCGTGGTCGCGGTCGCGGTGCTGCTCGGGATGGGCCGTCCGATCATCTTCCGGCAGCGGCGGATCGGCCGGCACGGCCGGGAGTTCACCATCCTGAAGTTCCGGTCCATGGCGGGCGGGGGCGACGGCTTCTCCCCGGGCGACGACCAGGCGCGGCTGACGCCCCTGGGGCGGTGGCTGCGGGCCACGAGCCTGGACGAGCTGCCCAGCCTCTGGAACATCCTGCGCGGCGACATGAGCCTGGTGGGCCCGCGCCCGTTCCCGACCAGCTACCGCGACCTCTACACACCGGAGGAGTTCCGCCGGCACGACGTCCGGCCCGGCCTCACCGGACTCGCGCAGGTCAACGGGCGCAACGCCCTGGGCTGGGCGGAGCGCTTCGCCTACGACCTGCACTACGTGGAGCACTGGAGCCTCCGGCTGGACGCCCGCATCCTGGCGCGGACCGCGGTGGCCGTACTCCGCCGGCAGGGCATCAGCGCGCCCGGCGCCGCCACCGCCCACGAGTTCCGCGGTACCGCCTCGGAGGAGGCGGTGGCGGCGACCGTGGGAAGCGGGTCCCGATGACCCTCGACCTCGTCGTCGTCGGGTGCGGTGGCCACGGGCGGGAGATCGCCCAGATCGTGGCGGCGGTCAACGACTCCTCGGCCCGGCCACCCTGGCGGCTGGTCGGCTTCGTCGACGACAACCCGTCCGAGCCGAACCGCAAACGCGCCGAGTCGTGCGGCGCCCCGTACCTCGGTACCGTGGCGGCGCTCGGGCAACTGTCGCCGGGTACCCACGTCGTCCTCGGCCTGGGCGACCCGAGGGTCCGGCAGAAGGTGGCAGCGCGGGTCGACACGTACGGTAGGCCGACGGCGAGCGTCGTCCACCCGGACGCCACTGTCGGCCCGGACCTGGTGTCGGCCGAGGGCCTCGTGGTGTTCGCCGGTGGCCGGATCACCACGAACGTCACCGCCGGACGGCACCTGCACGTCAACCAGAACGCCACGCTCGCGCACGACTGCGTGGTCGGCGACTACGTCTCCCTGCATCCGCTCGCGGCCGTGTCGGGCGACTGCCGCCTCGACACCGCCGCGTTGATCGGAGCGGGCGCCGTGGTGCTCCCTGGCCTGCGGGTCGGTACCGGTGCGACGGTCGGCGCCGGCGCGTGCGTGGTGCGCGACGTACCACCGCAGATCGTGGTCAAGGGAGTGCCGGCCCGCTGAGTGGTCCTCAGAGCACGAAGGCGTCCGTCCACAGCGCGCCGGAGCGGCCCGACAACGCGTCCAGCATGGCCACCGCCTGACCGTCGGTGAGCTGCGCGACGAAGTCGATGATCGCCCGGCCCCGGGCCCGGCCGATCCGGTCCGGGGTGCGCGGGTGAAGCTCCGCCTCGGCCAGCTCCACCAGGTCGTGCAGGCGGCGCGGCAGCCGGGACTCCTCGTCCGGGTCCAGCAGCCACTCCCAGAGCGCCTCCACCAGCGTGCCCAGCAGCCGGGCCTGGCCGCGCTGGTGCAGGGCCAGGTCCGGACGGGCCAGCACGAACCGGTGGTGCACGAACTTGAGCACCTGCACCTCGTGCCACTGCGCCTTGTCCAGCAGCACGTACCCGGAGCGGACGTGCGGCTCCGGGGTGACGGTGATGGCGTCCACGAAGCGGGTGGTCCAGCGGGCGGAGAACCGGGCGACGTACTGCTCCGCCTCGATCGAGCCGTCGAACGGCAGCGCGAGCAGCCCTTCCACCAGTTCCTCGCGGACGTGCTCGACAGCGGCGGCGAACGCCTCGTCGTCGGCGATCCAGCCGTCCTTGCGGTGCAGTTGCCGTCGCAGCCGCTCGATCGCGGCTCCCGGCCGCCGGCCCGCCGCCTCCAACGCGGGCGCGGTGATCGACCGCAGGTGCCCGCACTCGCGCTGCCAGGCCATCAGCTCGGCCGCCACCGCGCCCTGCTGGAGCACTCCGACGCGGTAGAAGTCCTCCACGTCGTGGATCGCGTACGCGATGTCGTCGGCGGTGTCCATCACCGACGCCTCGGGGGTCTGCTGCCAGTCCGGGATCCGCCCGGCGAACGGCTCCCGCGCCTGGCGCAGGTCGTCCAGCTCGGTGCGGTACGCGCCGAACTTCACCGAACCGCTCTCCGGGTCCTCCGGCGGGGCCGCCGCGCCCCGGGGCGCCGGTTCGAGGTGGCGCGGGTGCGGGTCGGGATGGTCGAGCCGGGTCCACGGATACTTCAGCATGGCCGCCCGGACCGCGGCGGTCAGGTCCAGCCCGGTGGTCGCCGCGCCGCGAATCTCGGTGCTGGTGACGATCCGGTACGACTGGGCGTTGCCCTCGAATCCGTCGGCCAGCCCGAGCCGCTGCCGGGCCAGCCGGTCGAGCACCCGCTCCCCCAGGTGCCCGAACGGCGGGTGCCCGAGGTCGTGCGCGAGCGCGGCGGCCTCCACCACCTCCGGATCGCAGCCGCCGAGCTTGTCCAGCAGGGCCCGGTGCGCCGGATCGGCGGTCAGCCGCTCGGCGATCGCGCGGGCCACCTGGGCCACCTTCAGGCTGTGGGTGAGCCGATTGTGCACGAGCAGCCCGGACCCGCCCGGGCTGATCACCTGGGTCACCCCGCCCAGCCGGGTGAAGAACGGCGAGCCGACGATCCGGTCCCGGTCGGCCCGGAACGGGCCGGCCGCCAGGTCGCCGAGCGCCCGGGCGCTGCCCCCGAAGAGCCGCCGGGCCCGCGGATCCGCAGGTGCCTCCATGATCGCCACGCTAGCGCAGCCGGCCCGGCCGGCGGGGCGCGACCTGTGCCTAGGCCAGCGGGGGCGCGTCCCCCAGCACCAGACCGGGGGCCGCCGGCAGCCAGTAGCCGAGGTAGGTACCGGCGGTGACCTGGTAGCTCAGGCGCCCGTTCACCCAGGCGCTGGCGCTGAGGAACGCGCCCGAGGCGCGCGGGAAGGTGACGGTCTTGGAACCGACGACCTGCCACCTGCTGTCGTACGCGTAGCCGGTGTAGGTGCCGGGCTCGACGGTCAGCAGCCGGGTGGGCGCGTACGTGTGCTCGACGAACTTCCCGGCGAGCCACCGGTTCTGCGCGTCCTCCGCCACGAACATGCCGGCGAACACCCCGTTCGCCATGCGGTAGTGCACGCCCCGGCCGGTCACCCGGACGCGCTGGTCGGCGGTGGCGGTGGAGAACCGGATCAGGTTTATCGACTTCTGCGCGACGACCCGGCCGGCGGCGTCGAACTGGTAGGCGACGTGGGAGCCGGGACCGAACCACACGATGCCGTCGACAGGCGGGTACGGGTAGTCGGCGCGCAGCACGTCGGCGTACGCGGCGAACACGCCGGCGTGGGTGAGCTGGTGCAGCGCGAGCATCTGCTGGGTGTGCACCTGGTGGTAGCTCGGGTAGGACCGGGCGCAGCCCACCGAGTACCGGCTGGCCCACTGCGGGACGCGCAGCGTGGCCGGCACGTAGCGCCGCACCGTCGTGGCCGTCCCGTCCATCAGGCTCACCGCCCGGCTGTCCCGGGTGATCCGCCAGTAGTCGTACACGCCGTAGAACGCGTAGATCATGCCGTTGAGGACCCGTTCCCCGCGCACCCCCGGGCTGTCCGGATACTCCTCCAGCCACAGGTAGCCGTCCGCGTCGGTCCAGCTCACCCAGGGCACCCCGAGCTGCGGTCCGAGGGTGAGGCTGAGGAACGTACGGTCCGCCGCCGTACGCCAGGTGGCGTCGCCGGTCACCTCGTACAGCCGGACGAACAGGCTGAGCAGCTCCCCCTGGGCCATGGCGCTGTACCAGGGCGCCTGGAGCACCAGCCCGGTGACCGGGGCAGGTCGAAGGGGTACGAGTACCACCACGCGCCGCGGGACTCCACCTTGCGGTCCAGGTTCCGCCGCGCCTGCGCGATCGCCCGGTCGAGGAAGAACCGGTCGCCCGTGACCTGGTAGGCGTTGAGGTTGTCCAGTCCCCAGTCGGCCTGCACCACCGGGTGGTCGTACAGCGCACCCTGCCAGGTGAACAGCCGCACACCGGAGGCGTCGTGCGGCAACGGGTCGGTACGGGGAACGGTGGTCCGCCGCGAGGTCGGTGAGACGGAGCCGGGCAGCAGGCGCGGCAGGTAGCCGTCCCGGGCGTACGCGGTGAGCGTCGCGCTCCGCCCGGGGAGTGCGGTGGCGGCCGCCGCGCCGGTCACCGGCGTCCCCGTCAGGCCGACGGCGAGCACCGCAGCCACCCACGCGCGCCAGGACAGCCGGATCCTCATGGGACCTCCAAGGTCGGGAGTGTCCTCCCATCCCAGCAACCGCCTGTCGCTTTTGCCAGCCTCCTTTCATCATGCGTGGAATAGAGGCACATAACATGAGTATTCGTGACTGTTACCTACCGTCCGGCGAGGCGGGCGGGCGCGCACGCCGGTCGCGGGCCGGGACGGCAGAATGCACGGGAACCCACCCGAGAAGGCGGATCAGATCGTGACCCAGTCAGTGCACCAGCGCATCGCCGAGGAACTCGGCGTCGCCGAACGGCAGGTCCGGGCGGCAGTCGAGCTGCTCGACGGCGGCGCCACAGTGCCGTTCATCGCCCGCTACCGCAAGGAGGCCACCGGCCTGCTCGACGACGCGCAGCTGCGCACGCTGGAGGAGCGGCTGCGCTACCTGCGCGAGCTGGACGAGCGGCGCGCGGCGGTGCTGGAGTCGATCCGGAGCCAGGGCAAGCTCGACGAGGCGCTGGAGGCGCAGATCCTCGCCGCCGACTCCAAGTCCCGCCTGGAGGACATCTACCTGCCCTACAAGCCGAAGCGGCGCACCCGCGCGCAGATCGCCCGCGAGGCGGGGCTGGAGCCGCTCGCGGACACGCTCCTGGCCGACCCGGCGCAGGACCCGAAGACGGTCGCCGCCGGGTTCGCCGACCCGGACAAGGGCGTCGCGGACGCCGCTGCCGCCCTGGACGGGGCGCGGGCCATCCTGATCGAGCGCTTCGCCGAGGACGCCGACCTGATCGGCACGCTGCGCGAGCAGATGTGGTCGCGGGGCCGGCTGGTCTCCCGGGTACGCGACGGCCAGGAGACCGCCGGCGCGAAGTTCGCCGACTACTTCGACTTCGCCGAGCCGTACCCGAAGCTGCCCTCGCACCGCATCCTCGCCATGTTCCGGGGCGAGAAGGAGGGCGTGCTGGAGCTGACCATGGACCCGGAGGCCGAGGGCGACGCCGACGCGGCGACCGGACCGAGCCGCTACGAGGCCGCCGTGGCCGGACGCTTCGGCATCAGCGACCAGGGACGGCCCGCCGACAAGTGGCTGGCCGACACGGTGCGCTGGGCCTGGCGTACCCGGATCCTCATCCACCTCGGCGCGGACCTGCGGATGCGACTGTGGCAGGTGGCCGAGGAGGAGGCCGTGCGGGTCTTCGCCACCAACCTGCGTGACCTGCTGCTGGCCGCGCCGGCCGGGGCGCGGGCGACGATGGGCCTCGACCCGGGCCTGCGTACCGGTGTGAAGGTGGCGGTGGTCGACGCCACCGGCAAGGTGGTCGCCACCGACACGATCTACCCACACGAGCCGCGCCGGCAGTGGGACGCCTCGCTGCACACGCTCGCCACGCTCGCCGCCGCGCACGGCGTCGAGCTGGTCGCGATCGGCAACGGCACCGCCAGCCGGGAGACCGACAAGCTCGCCGGTGACCTGATCAAGCGGCACCCGGAACTGAAGCTGACGAAGGTGGTGGTCTCCGAGGCCGGCGCGTCGGTCTACTCCGCGTCCGCGTACGCCTCGCAGGAACTGCCCGGCCTGGACGTCTCGCTGCGCGGCGCGGTGTCGATCGCCCGCCGCCTCCAGGACCCGCTGGCCGAGCTGGTGAAGATCGACCCGCGGTCGATCGGCGTCGGGCAGTACCAGCACGACCTGTCCGAGGTGAAGCTGTCCCGCTCGCTCGACGCGGTGGTCGAGGACTGCGTCAACGCGGTCGGCGTCGACGTCAACACCGCCTCCGCGCCGCTGCTCACCCGGGTGTCCGGCATCGGCGCCGGGCTGGCCGAGAACATCGTGCTGCACCGCGACGCCAACGGGCCGTTCCGCACCCGGGCGGAGCTGAAGAAGGTGCCGCGGCTCGGGCCGAAGGCGTTCGAGCAGTGCGCCGGCTTCCTGCGCATCCCCGGCGGCGACGACCCGCTCGACTCCTCCAGCGTGCACCCCGAGGCGTACCCGGTGGTGCGCCGCATCCTCTCCTCCACCGGGCAGGACCTGCGCGCGCTGATCGGCAAGTCGGCCATCCTGCGCGGCCTGCGCGCGATCGACTTCGTCGACGAGACGTTCGGCCTGCCCACCGTCACCGACATCCTCGCCGAGCTGGAGAAGCCGGGTCGTGACCCGCGTCCGGAGTTCCGTACCGCGACGTTCGTCGAGGGCGTGGAGAAGATCAGCGACCTGACGCCCGGCATGGTGCTGGAGGGCGTGGTGACGAACGTGGCCGCGTTCGGCGCGTTCGTCGACGTGGGCGTGCACCAGGACGGCCTGGTGCACGTCTCGGCCATGTCGCACACCTTCGTCAAGGACCCGCGCGACGTGGTGAAGTCCGGCGACGTGGTGAAGGTCCGGGTGCTCGACGTGGACGTGCCGCGCAAGCGGATCTCGCTGACGCTGCGGCTGGACGACGAGGCGCCGGCCGGCGGGCGCCCGCCCGGCGGCGACGGCCGGCGCGACCGGGGCGGTCAGGGTGGCGCCGCTCCGCGGGCCGGCGGCCAGGGTCGAGGTGGCCAGGGCCGTGGCGGGCAGGGCGGCGGTGGCCAGCGGGGTGACCGGGGCGCGTCGCGCGGCGGCCAGCAGCAGCGGCCGGCGCGCGGTGGCGGCGGTTCCGCGCCGGTCAACGACGCCATGGCCGAGGCGCTGCGCCGCGCCGGGCTGGCCTGATCTCCTGGGGCGCGCTGTCGAGCTGACGTCACTGCGAACTCAGCTCGACAGCGCGCCGTGCGCGTACCCTCGCGGTCGTGGGTGGCGAGGACGACGAACGGTGGCGGGAACGACGACGCCACGCGGTGCGGGCGCACGCGGAGGCCGCTGCCCGGGAACGCGCCGCGGAGCAGGCGGAGGCCACGGAGCTGGTGGCCCGGTTCGCCGCCGAGGCGCTGCGGCGCGGGCTGCGCACCGACCGGCTGACCGCGACCGGCCACGACGGGCGCGGGCGTTACCGCACACGACTGACCGGGTGGTACGTGGACCGGGCGCACAGCCGCGCGGTGGACACCGACGGGCGCTTCTACCTGCTCACGGTGACGCCCGGCTTGCGCGCGTGGCTGTTCGGGGCCGACCCGCGGCCCAGCGCACCGCCGCTGGTGGTCGGCCGGGGCGGGCGCGACGGGGAATCGGTGCCGCTGGCGACGCTGCTCAGCCGACGTCTCGACGCGGGCGACGACTGGCGCTGAGGGCGGCCGGCCGCTGATCGGCCCGCTGCCGCGGCACCGGACGCGCGGCGCGCCGGGCGACGTGCCGCCACCAGCACAGCTGCACCACGAGCGTGAGCAGCCCGGCGAGCACGATCGCGGCCAGGTTGATCACCAGTTGGAGGGCCGAACCGGCCGCCTCGTGCCACACGCCGTACGCGGACGCGACCGCCACGTTCGCCGCCGCCGGCACCGTCGTCACCGAGATCAGCACGCCGACGAGCGACCCGGACTTCTTCGACGTCAGCGACAGCATGCCGGCGACTCCGGCGAGCAGGCCCACCACCCAGGACAACGCGTCCGGGCGCCAGATGAAGTCGGTCATGGGCCGCTCGGCCAGCAGCATGTCCCGGTCGACGAGACCGGCCGCGGTGAGCGCCCAGGTGCTCAGCACGGTGGCCACCATGGCGACGAGGAACCCGACCGTCAGCGCCTGCACCGAGCGGCCGACCACGCGGGGCTGCCGCCGCAGCAGCGCCACGCAGAGCGCGGCGAGCGGACCGAACTCGGGGCCGACCACCATCGCGCCGACGATCAGGATCGGCTGGTCGAGCAGCACGCCGATGCCGGCGATCATGGTGGCCACCACGATCAGGGCGAGGAACGTGCCGGTGAGCACCGTCTGCTCGCCGGTCTTCGCGGCGATCTCGTCCCAGACCACGGCGTCCTCGCCGTGCCCCGGCGCCTCCTCGGCGGCCCGGTCGGCCGCCTCGGACAGCGTCAGCTCCACGTCGTCGGCCGCGATCGCCCCGTGCGCCTCGACGCCCAGCTCTTGGAGCCGGCTCAGCACACCGTCGGCGCTCTCCCGGACGACGTCGCAGGTGACGTAGTCACCCGCGGGCTGGCGGGCGGCGCCGGGCAGCACCACGAGGTGCGTGACGCCGGGATCGGCGGCCAGCAGTTCCACGACCGCCGACGACTGGTCACTCGGCGCGATCACCCTCAGGTGCAGCACTCGGGGCTCCTGGCTCGTCGATTCCTGGCACGGCCGCCGAACTCTACTCGGTCGCGGCCCGATGGTGTGCTTTTCGGCACGAACCCGGCGTACGCCATCACCCCTCGGCAGGTCGTCCGTTTTACCGTCCGTGACCCTTCGATGCCACGACTGTGATCCCACCGCGGGGACGGAGGCTCGATGACCGGCCGGATCTACCTGTCCCCGCCCGATGTCGGGCCCCTGGAGGAGTCCTACGTGCTCCGCGCGATCCGCTCGGGCTGGGTCGCGCCGCTCGGCCCCGAGGTGGAGGCGTTCGAGCGGGAGGTCGCGCAGCGCGTCGGGACGGCTCACGCCCTGGCCCTGAACTCCGGTACGTCCGCGCTGCATCTGGCCCTGCTCGCCCTGGGGGCCGGGCCGGGAAGCGTGGTGGTGGCACCGACCATGACCTTCGCGGCGACCGCGAACGCCGCCGTCTACACGGGCGCCGAACCGGTCTTCGTCGACTGCGACCCGGCGACCGGCAACATGGACGTGACCGCGCTCGCCGAAATGCTCGACCGGCTGGGCCGGGCCGGCGAGAAGGTCGCCGCGGTGCTGATCGCGGACATGTTCGGCACCTGCGCCGACTACGACGAACTGCTACCGGTGTGCGAGGCGGCGGGTGTGCCGGTCGTCGAGGACGCCGCGCAGGCGCTGGGCGCGACCTACCGAGGGCGTCCGGCCGCCTCCTTCGGGCGGCTCAACGCGCTGTCGTTCAACGGAAACAAGATCATCACAACGTCCGGCGGAGGGATGCTGCTCTCCGACGACGACGCGTTGCTCGCCCGCTGCCGACACCTGGCGACCCAGGCACGCGAACCCGTGCCGCACTACGAACACGTCGACGTGGGTTACAACTACCGGCTCAGCAACCTGCTCGCCGCCCTGGGGCGGGCGCAGCTGCACCGGCTGGACGGAATGATGCGGCGCCGCCGGCTGCTCCGCGAGCGCTACGCCAAGCTGTTCTCCGGCGTTCCCGGCGTCCGGCTGCTCGGCGACGGGGACGAGGGCTCGAACTGCTGGCTGACCAGCATCGTGGTCGACCCCGAGCGGACCGGATGGCCGGCGGCGGACCTGGGGGCGCACCTGGCCGCGCGCGACATCGAGACCCGGCACGTGTGGAAGCCGATGCACCGGCAGCCGGTCTTCGCCGGGTGCCGGTCGGTCGTCACGGGCGCCGCGGACCGGCTGTTCGCCCAGGGTCTCACCCTGCCCAGCGGTTCCGCCCTGGACGACGACCGGGCGGCGCGGGTCATCGGTGCCGTCGAGCAGTTCCTGGACGCCCGGTGACGGCCGGCGCGGGCGCGCGTCCGCTGCGGATCGTCGTCCTGCTGAAGACGGACCAGGGCGGGCTCTGGATCCTCCCCCAGGTCGAGGAACTGCGCCGCCGCGGCCACCAGGTCGTAGCGGTCCTGCCGCGCGCCACCGGGCGCCTGACCGGGGAACTCCGGCAGCGAGGCGTCGAGGTGCACGACTCGCCGTTCGACTTCCGCTTCCGGCCGCGCCCGTCGACGCTGCGGGACCTGTGGCGGCTCCGCCGCCTGATCAGCCGGCTCCGCCCGGACGTCCTCAAGTACCACCTGTACGCGTCCGCGCTCGCCGCCCGCTTCGCGAGCCTGCGCCTGCCGCTGCGCCGCGTACACATGGTGGCCGGACCGCTCTACCTGGAGTCTCCGCTGATCAAGATCGTCGAGCGGGCGCTGTGGCGGCTCGACCACGTCACCATCTGCGGCACCGGCCACACCTCCGGCCTCTACGGCGCACTCGGGTGTCCCGCGCCCCGGCGCCCGGTCGTCACCTACGGCGCCAGGGCCGCGCACTTCGCCGAACTCGAGGGCTCGGCCGGCCGGCGGGAGGTGCGCGCCAAGGCGCGCGCCGAACTCGGCATCGAGGAGGACGCGTTCGTCGTCATCATGGTCGCCTACGTCTATCCGCCGCGCCGACTGGTCCACAAGGGCCGCGGCATCAAGGGCCACGACGTGCTGCTGGCGGCCTGGCGGGAGTTCCGCGCCGACCACCCGGACGCCCGGCTGCTCCTGGTGGGCGCCGGTTTCTCCCCGGCCGGAGAGACACACCGGCGCGAGCTGATCCGGCGCTTCGAGATCGACCGGGATCCGAGCGTGACGTGGTTGACGTCGGTGTCGGACGTGCGGGACTGCTACCGCGCCGCCGACCTGAGCGTCAGTCCCTCCCTCTCCGAGGGGCACGGCGCGGCCTGCGAGGCGGGAGCCTCCGGGGTGCCCAGCGTCGTCAGCGACGCCGGCGGCCTGCCCGAGACCGTCGACGAGACGACCGGGTGGGTGGTGCCGCGCAACGACGTGCCGGCGCTGGTCGCCGCGCTGCGGAACGCCCATCGGGAGTTCACCGACGGCCGGCTCCGTCTGCGCGGTGAGCGGGCCCAGCAGTTCGCCCTGCGGCACTTCGCCGACACGGTGGCGGCCGCCGCCGTCGCCGATGTCGTGGAGGCCACCTGCCGGACCGGCGGGAGACCCTGATGCGGGTCGTGGTGACGTCGGAGTCACGCTTCAGCCGGACCCCGGACGGTGCGGTGTGGGTCGAGGCCGGCCCGGACCACACGATCTGGCGGCGGTACCTGGTCGCCTTCGAACGCGTACGCGTCGCCGCCCGGGTCCGAGACGTCGCGCAGCGGCCGGCGGCCGCCTCCCGCGTCGACGGGGACGGCGTCGAGGTCTGGGCGCTGCCGTACTACGTGGGGCCACGGGGTTACCTGCTCGGGCGGCGGGCGCTCGCCGAAGCGGTGACCGCAGCTGCGGAGCCCCGGGACGCCGTGGTGCTCCGGGTGCCGTCGCCGATCGGCGCGCTTCTGGCCCGGGCGCGCAGCCGGGCCCGCCTTCCGTACGCGCTCGAGGTGATCGGCGACCCGTACGACGTGCTCGCCCCGGGGGTCGTGCGGCATCCGCTGCGGCCCCTGCTGCGGACGCTGTCCACGCGCACGCTGCGCAGGCAGTGCCGGGAGGCCGCCGCGGTGGCGTACGAGACGGAACGGCGCCTGCAGCTGCGGTACCCGACGCTGCCGACCACGCCGACGGCGGGCATCTCCAGCGTCGACCTGCCACCCGCGGCGTTCGTCCCGCACGCCCGGCCGCTCCGGCAACCGCCGGCGGAGCCGACGCTGGTGTCGGTCGGCTCGCTCGAGCAGCTCTACAAGGGCATCGACACGCTCATCTCCGCGCTGGCGCTGATGCCCGCCGACGGGCCGCGGGCCCGGCTCGTGCACGTCGGCGTGGGCGCCTACCGGCCCCACCTGGAGCAGTTGGCCGCCCGGTCGGGCGTGGCCGGCCGGGTGAGCTTCACCGGCGCTCTCCCCGACGCCGAGGCGGTCCGCCGGACGCTGGACTCGGCGGACCTGTTCGTGATGCCGTCGCGCACCGAAGGTCTGCCCCGCGCGCTCATCGAGGCGATGGCCAGGGCGCTCCCGGCCGTAGGTTCGACCGCCGGCGGCATCCCGGAGCTGCTCGAACCGGACTGCCTGGTGCCACCCGACGACCCGGCAGCTCTCGCCGCCACCGTCACCGCGATGCTCGCCGCCCCGGACCGGCTGGCGACGGCCTCGGCCCGCAACCTCGGCCGGGCCCGTGACTTCTCCGCCGAGACACTCGACGCCCGCCGGGCGTCGTTCTACCGGACCGTCGCCGAGGTCGCCGCCGGCCGGCCGGACCGGCGGTCACCGGTTCCACTGCGGTCCGGACGCTGACGTACGGCGCCGGCGCACCTTCGAGGTGCGCCGGCGCCCTGCGGCCGGGACCGCTCAGTGCACGTGGTGTCCCGGACGCACGTCCCCTCGGGTCACGCCTCGGAGGATGTCGAGGTAACGGCCGAGCTGGTCCTCACGGAACAGTCCGTCGAGCGCGGTCGCCGGCACCGCCGGCACCCGTCCGGTCCGATCCTTCGCGGCCAGCCACTCCCGCAGCCGGGCCGCGATCGCGGCCGGATCGTTCGCCACGACACCCGCGCCGCGATCACGCAGCAGGCGTGCGGCCACGCCGTCCGCGAAGCCGAGCAGGAGGACGGGACGGCGGGCCTGGAGGTAGTCGAAGATCTTGCCGGTCATCGTGCCGGCGTCCCGGGGGTCGTTCCACATGAGCAGCACGAGCGCGTCCGCGTCCGCCTGGATCCGCCACGACTTCTCCGGCGAGACCTGGCCGAGGAGGGTGACGGAGTCGGTCACGCCGGCTCGTTCGGCGGCGGCGCGGACGATGCCGTGGTCCTCCCCCGCGAAGATCACATGCACCTTCGCGGCGTCCGGCCCGAGCAGGGCGATCGCGTCGAGGAGAGGACCGGGGTCACGCTTGCCCGGATAGATGTAACCGGTGTGCGCGAGCGTGAGTGTGCCGGACGGCACCTCGACACCGGCCGGGGCCGCGGGTGCGGGCCGGCGGTCGATGCCGTTCATGACCACGTGCGTCCGGACCCCGAACGTGCGGCGGATCGTCTCGGCCAGCGGCTCCGAGATCGTCACGCACGCTGCCACGGTACGCAGCACCCGGCGTTCCAGCCGCTCGTCGACAGCTCGGCGCAGCGGCGTCCGTACCCAGTGGTCGTTGCCGACGGACCACAGATCCCGGTAGTCCGCGACCCAGGGCACCCGGAACCGCCGGGCGAGCGTCGCGGCCACGACGAACCCGGAGAAGGGCGGGCCGGACACGAGGATGACGTCCGGGCGCCAGCCCGCCGCGAACCTGTCGAACTCGCGCACCGGCGGCCGGATCCAGTTGAGCTGCGGGTCCGGCAGCAACAGCTCCGTGCCGGCCCGGACCAGCAGCCGTCGGGCGCCCGCGCGGGTCCGGCCGAGCCGGGAACTCACGGGTGCCGGGCCGCCCGCCGCCGAGCCGCGCCCGCTGCCGCCGGGCCGGGGAAGCCGCGGTGCCGGTGCGATCCGGATCAGCCGGTCCTCGGGCACCGGGACGGGAGCTGCGCCCTGGTCCGTGCCGACGGCGGTGAGTACCCGGACGTCCCACCCCTGTCGCGCCGCGTACGCCGCGAGGGCGGCGGGGCGGCGGGCGCCGACGGTCTCCGCCGGTGGGAAGTGGTACGAGACGATCAGCAGGCGCGGAGCCGGCTCCGGGTAAGGGTCGTTCGTCATAACGGGGTAAACCATTCCTTCCGGTACAAGGACATGACGACGAGGAGCGCGGCAGGGCAGCCTCAGCTCTGCGGGACGAGTCGCGGCGCGGGACGAGGACGGCCGTGGTCGCGTCCGGCCGCCGTCACGACGCGCAGCGACATCAGCCACCCGACCCCGTACGCCAGCGCGCCGGACACCCCGAACGCCCACACCGCGGTCAGCGGTGACCCGCCGGCCAGCGCCACCACCGAGACGGCACCGGCCACCACCACGACCCGGCCCGCGTCCCAGACGAGCTGGAGAGCCTGGCGTTCGTACACCACGAGCGTCTGCGACAGTGGCGAGACGACGAGCTGAGCCGCCATGAAGACGGCCAGGGCCTGGGCGTAGACACCGCTGTTGTGCCACTGCGCGCCGAAGACCAGGCTGAAGGCCGTCGGAGCGCCGATCACGACGAGGAGCGCGCCGGGACCCGCGATCACTGCCAGCTTCCGGCTGGCGCCCAGGAAGACGCGCCGGCCGCCCCGCGGCTGTTCCCGCGCGATCCGCGCGATCTCCCCCAGGTAGACCTGCGCCACCGCGGAGGCCACGAGCGCGGCGGGCATGGCGATCATCCGCTGGGTCAGTCCCAGCCAGCCGGCCACCGCCGAGCCGTACCAGTAGGCGATGAGCAGCACCGGCAACTGCGTGCCGAGGATGTTGAGCAGGCCGGACGGAGCCAGCAGGAAGGGAAACCGCCGGTAACGGCGCGCCACCGCCAGCAGGCGAGGCCGCCGCCGAGCCGTCCGGGCGGTCGCGTCGCGTCCCCCGACGCCCCGGAGCAGGACCGCGGCGGCCGCGACCTGACCGAACCCGAAGCCGAGCGCCAGGCCACCGGGACGAAGCCCCGCCACCCCCGTCCCGACCTGGGTGACCACGACCGCCAGGGCCTGCAGAAGATTGCGCCGGCCGATCACACCGTAACGACGATGCCGCACCGCGAACTGGTTGAGCACCAGGACGACGCCCATCGCCGCGGCGGAGGGCGGCACCACCCAGAGCCAGTGGACCAGCTCGGGCTGACCGAACCAGGCGGCCACCCGGTCGCCCACCAGCAGGACCAGGACCGATCCCAGGATCGCCGTACCCGCAGCCGCGGCGAGACCGAGCCGCACCAGAGCCCGTGCGTCCTCCTCCCGTTCCGGCAGCGGAACCGCCATCTCGAACCGGAGCGCGGCCACCGTGCCCACGATCACCACCAGTGCGGCGATCACCGCGAGGACGCCGAAATCGACAGGGCGGTAGAGCCTCGCCAGCAACGGCGCCGCGGCCAGCGCCAGGAGCTGACCGCCGGCCGATCCGGCGGCGATGCCCACCACTCCGCGCCGCCCGCTCGACATGGCGAGCCGCCTGGCACGCCACCTCACCCAGGGACACCCGGCCGGTCGGCCGGCCGCGTCCGCCCGGCGCGGACCGGCACACCGGTGCGCAGCGTCGCGCCGGCCATCACGAGCACACCGAGAGCCAGTGCGGCGAAGAGCGGACGGCCCGCGTTCACGTCACCGGACGTCGACACCGCCACCACGTTGAACGCCAGCACCGCCAGGACGAACCCGGCGACCGGGTCACGCCGGGTCGCGCGCCAGAGCCCCGCGGCCACGACGAGAGTGGCCAGGATGAAGGCCCCGCCCACGAGCCAGCCCGCTTCGGCCGGCAACTCCAGCCAGAGGTTGTGCGGGTAGTTGTGCACCAACATGCCGGAGTAGTCGGACCAGTTGCCGTAACCGACCCCGCCCGGATGCTCGGCGATCATCGGCACGCTGACGTCACGCATCTCCGCCCGGGCGGTGCCGAACATCTCCTCGCTCGGGTCGACCAGGAGCGCGTACACCCGGGGCGGCAGCAGCGACGGCATGGCGATGACGGCCAGCACCAGGGCACCCATCAGGCCCACGCCGACCCACTCGCGCCGGCCCCGCCGGAGCTTGAGGCGGAACCCGGCCAGCACCAGGACGAAGAGGGCGACCACGGTGGCCAGGAGCGGCCCCCGGGAGCCGGTCGCGAACAGAGCGAGGCCGAGCAGCACCGCCAGGCCCGCCGCCCACCAGGCCGCCACCCGCTTCTGCAGGTAGAGCCAGGTGAGAGCGACGAGCGCACCCCCGATGGCCCGGGCCAGCCAGATCGGGTTGGAGCCGAAGCCGTCGGCCCGGCCGTCCTGCGGATCGCCGGCGAGCGTGGCGATCGCGAGCACCACCCCGGACAGCACGAACACGGCGGCGAACATCTCCACGTCACGTCGTCCGCGCAGCACCGCCACCGCCAGCGTGGCGAACATCGTCAGCGTCAGGAGCAGCAGGAACTTCTGCCGGCCGTAGTCGGTCTCCGGGGGGTGCAGGAAGCCCGGCAACGCGAGGACACCGAAGACCACCAGAACCCAGAAGATCACCGTGCGGGCCCGGGAGGACGGACGGAGGAGCTCGTGCAGGACCAACGGCACCGCGAGCACGACCGCGGCGATGAGGAATCCGCGGCCGACCTCACGCGTGAACTGGTCGAAATTGAGCAGCAGCACCACGGCGGTGGCGCGCAGCACCCCCGAGACGAGACCACCTGTTCGCCGTACCGGTGTCTCCGGCCGGGCGGGCCCGGCGGCGCCGCGAACCGTACCGATCGCCGACGACCGCCGGTTGTCCTGCATCACCATCACGTTCGAGCCTCCTGCGGCACCGAGCTGGGAACCCGTCACACCGCTCGGTCGGAGCGGTAGCGCGCGAGGTTGGCCGGATCAAGGAACCACTCGACAGTCGCCTTGAGTCCCTCGTCGATGCTCGTGGCCGGCTGCCAGCCGGTCCGCGCCCGGAGCAGGCCGGCGTCGCCGAGCAGGCGCTCGACCTCGGACTCCGCGGGACGGAGCCGGGACTCGGAGACCACCACCTCCGGCTGGACGCCGAACATCGCGGCGATCTTGCGCACCAGGTCGCCGATCGAGGTCTCCCGGCCGGTCGCGGCCTGGAACACGCCACCCACGACCGCCTCGTCGGGCGCGGTGCCGACGGCTCGGAAGGCCGCCACGGTGTCCGTCACGTAGAGCAGGTCGCGGGTGGTACGCAGCGCGCCGAGCCGGACCACCCCGCCGTCCTTGGCCAGTTGGCTGATGATGGTGGGGATGACCGCCCTGGTGGACTGGCGCGGGCCGTACGTGTTGAACGGCCGGAGGGTGACCACCGGCAGGCCGAAGCTGAGGTGGTAGCTCTCGGCCAGCTTGTCCGCACCGATCTTCGAGGCCGAGTACGGCGACTGCCCGCGCAGCCGGTGCTGCTCGGTCATCGGGACCGTGGTGGCCGTCCCGTACACCTCGCTGGTGGAGGTGACGACGACCCGGCCCACGCCGGCCGTCCGCGCGCTCTCCAGCACGTTGAGCGTGCCGGTGATGTTGGTGTCCACGTAGGACTGCGGTGCGAGGTACGAGTACGGGATGCCGCCCAGCGCGGCCAGGTGGTAGACGGTGGAGGCGCCGTCGACCAGCCGCTGCACCATTCCCCGGTCACGGATGTCCCCCGCCACGACCTCGACGCCCGCCAACTGGTCCGGGTCGAAGGTGTCCAGCCAGCCGTGCGATCCGGCGCCGTTGTAGTGCACGAGGGCGCGTACCGGGTGGCCCGCGGCGACGAGGGCCTCGACCAGGTGGGACCCGATGAAGCCACCGGCTCCGGTCACCACCACCGGGCCCCCGGACGAGTGTGCCGTCATGGTTCGCTCCTCCTCTGCGCCGGTCCGGCGGTGACCGGTACCGGGTCGGTTCCACGAGCCGGTGCCGCCTGACTCCACAGCGCACCGACCGAGTCGTACAGGTCGTGTTCGGGGGCCCATCCCAGGACCGAGGCGGCCCGGCCGACGTCGGCGCGCATCCAGCCGACCTCGGCGGAACGGGGGGACGGTGGGCGGTCCTCCCGGACGCGGACCGGCCGGCCGGCGACCGAGACCAGCAGGTGGACGGCGTCGCGCACCGGCACCGCCCGGCCGCTGCCCACGTTGAGGACACGGGCCCCGGGGGCGGTGACGGTCACGGCTCGCCTGACCGCGGCGGCCACATCCCGGACGTCGACGAAGTCCCGGTACGCCCCGAGCGGACCGGTACGCAGGTCCTCGCCGGGCGCGAGGCGGGCCAGCAGCGCTGCCACCCGGCCGAGCAGTGTGGTGCCGGGCATGCCGGGACCGACGGGGTTGAACACCCGGAGCACGACCGCGTCCGCCCGGCCGGCGGCGGCCGCCAGCTCCATGAGCCGGGTCGCCGCCGCCTGGCTCACGCCGTAGGCGCTGACCGGTTCCGGGCGAAGGTCCTCGGTAGCCGCGGTGCCGAACGGCACCGGACCGTACTCGGCCGCGGAGCCGAGACGGACCAGCCGTGCGCCGGGCGCGGCGTCGGCGACCGCGTCCACCAGCTTGGCGGTCGCCGTCGTGTTCGCCCGGACGAGATCCTCGGCCGCGCCGCTCACCGCGCCCGCGCAGCTGACCACGGCGTCCGGCCCGACCCGGTCGAGCAGCGCCCGCAACGCCTCCGGCGTCGCGGTGACCAGGTCGCACTCGCCGCGCGACGGGCACACCACCTCGACTGCGGTCGCCAGTTCCCGTCGTACGTGAGCGCCGATGAAGCCGGAGGCGCCGAAGAGGAGGACGCGCATCATGCCCCGGCCGGCGCGCCGGCGGGCAGGAGCACGTCCCGCAGCTCGGCGAAGCAGCGGTTGGCCTCGTCGTAGTCCTCGGGGCGGCCGATGTCCAGCCAGTAGCCGTCGAACTCGTAGCCGGCCGGTGGTTCGCCCCGGCCCAGCAGGTCCAGCACCAGCTGATCGAACCCGAACGGCTGCCCCGCCGGGTAGTGGGCGATGGTGTTCCGGGAGAGCCCGTAGACACCCATGCTCACCCGGTAGTGCAGGACGGGCTTCTCGGAGAAAGAAGTGATCTTGTCGCCGGCCAGCTCCAGGACCCCGAAGTCGATCTTCACGGTACGCCGGTAGGTGGCGACGGTCAGCGGTGCGCCCGATCGCGCGTGGGTGGCCAGCAGGTCGGCGTAGTCGAGGTCGGTGAGCACGTCGCCGTTCATCACCAGGAAGTGCTCGGGCAGGCGGTGCCGGATGCCGAAGAGCGGGCCGATGGTGGACAGCGGCCGGTCCTCCTCGACGTAGTCGACGGCCAGGCCGAACCGGGAGCCGTCGCCGACGAAGGCCCGGATCAGCGCGCCCAGGTGGTTGATCGCCAGGGTGACGTGGGTGAAACCGCGAGCCGCGAGCTGGCGCAGCACGATCTCGAGGATCGCGTGGCTCTCCCCGATCGGCACGAGCGGTTTCGGCAGCGTGGAGGTGTAGGGACGCAGCCGGACCCCCGCGCCGCCCGCCATGATCACAACATGCATCGACTCTCCACTCGTTCCCCACGCCCTACCTCGCGTCCAACGAGCCGGACCGGCACCCGGGTACGGAAATCACCTGTTCGGGGCACCTCCCCCGCTTCACGCCTCCGGGTAAGCCCGGCGGGTGGCACGCCGCTGTGATGAGCTGTAGCGGTGGCGGGTGACGTGCTGGGTCTGGTGCTGCACCCCACCCGGGACGTCTCCGAGGTGGTGGGCATCGTCGCGGACTGGGCCGCCCGGCACCGGATCACCCTGGCGGTACGCGCCGAGGACCGCGCCCGCGTACCGGCGGCGGTGGAGGCGATCGCGGCGGACGAGCTGGCCGACCGCGCCGACGCGCTGATCAGCATCGGCGGCGACGGCACCATGCTGGGAGCGCTGCGGATGGCCGTCCGCGACCCGAAGCCGGTGCTCGGCGTACACCTGGGCCGGGTCGGCTTCCTGGTCGAGGTGGAGCCGCCGGATCTGCCCCGGGCGCTGGAGCGGCTGGTGGAGCACGACTTCACCGTCGAGTCGCACGCCTGCCTGGCCTGCGACGTCTGCGGCGACGACGTGGTGGCGTTCAACGACATCGCCCTGGTCCGGCAGCCCGGCGCCGGGTTCGTCACGGCCACCCTGGCGGTGGACGGCCAGCGGTACGGCTACTACCGGTGCGACGCGCTGGTGGTGAGCACACCGAGCGGCTCGACCGCGTACAGCTACGCCGCCGGCGGGCCGCTGATCTCACCGGCCACGGAGGCGATGGTGGTGACGCCGTCCGCGCCGATGGCCGGGATCTCCCGCTCGGTGCTGCTCTCCGCGCACGAGACGGTGCACCTGGAGTTGCGGGCGGACTCGGCGCCGGTGGCGGTGGAGATGGACGGCCTGCTGATCCGGCAGGCGGCGACCGAGGGTTCGGTGCACATCCGGTACGTCAAGGACGCCGGCCGGGTGGTCCGTCTCGACCCGCGCCGCTACCAGGAGCGCAACCAGCTCAAACTGAGCCTGCTGGACCTGCCGCTGCTGCCGGACCAGTTGCGGGAGCTGTTGCCGGACGGGTTGCGGGAGCAGCTCAACCGCCGGGAGCTGCCCCCGCCCCGCTGAGCCGGGTCAGGCGGTGGCGAGCACGCCGTCGACCAGCGCCTTGGCCTCGTCCTGGATCCGGGCCAGGTGCTCCGGACCCTGGAACGACTCGGCGTAGATCTTGTAGACGTCCTCGGTGCCGGACGGGCGGGCGGCGAACCAGCCCGACTCGGTGGTCACCTTGAGCCCGCCGATCGCGGCGCCGTTGCCGGGCGCGGTGGTGAGGATCGCGGTGATCGGCTCACCGGCCAGCTCGGTGGCGGTGACCTGCTCCGGCGACAGCTTCGCCAGGACCGCCTTCTCCTCGCGCCCGGCCGGCGCGTCGATCCGGGCGTACGCGGGCGCGCCGAAGCGGTCGGCCAGCTCGGCCCAGTGCTCGCTGGGCGTACGGCCGGTGGTGGCGATGATCTCGGCGGCGAGCAGGCAGAGCAGGATGCCGTCCTTGTCGGTGGTCCAGGTGCCGCCGTCGCGGCGCAGGAACGACGCGCCGGCGCTCTCCTCGCCGCCGAAGCCGACGGTGCCGTCGAGCAGGCCGGGCACGAACCACTTGAACCCGACCGGCACCTCCAGCAGCGGCCGGCCGAGGTCGGCCGCGACCCGGTCGATCATCGAGGAGGAGACGAGCGTCTTGCCCACCGCCGCGGCCGGGCCCCACTGCTCCCGGGTACGGAACAGGTGGCCGATCGCCACGGCCAGGTAGTGGTTGGGGTTCATCAGGCCGCCGTCGGGCGTGACGATGCCGTGCCGGTCGGCGTCGGCGTCGTTGCCGGTGGAGACCGCGTAGTCGTCCCGGGCGGCGATCAGCGAGGCCATCGCGTTCGGCGAGGAGCAGTCCATCCGGATCTTGCCGTCGCCGTCGAGCGTCATGAACCGCCAGGTCGGGTCCACGAGCGGGTTGATCACGGTGAGGTCGAGGCGGTGCCGTTCGGCGATCTCACCCCAGTACGCCACGCTCGCCCCGCCCATCGGGTCCGCGCCGATGCGCACCCCGGCGTCGCGGATCGCGTCGATGTCCAGCGCGGCGGGCAGGTCGTCGACGTACCGGGCGAGGAAGTCGTACTCCCCGGTGGTCTCGGCGGCGCGCGCCCGCGCGTACGGGATGCGTTTCACCTCCTTGAGCCCGGCGGCGAGGATGGCGTTCGCGCGGTCCTGGATCCACTTCGTGGCGTCGGTGTCGGCGGGCCCGCCGTGGGTGGGGTTGTACTTGAACCCGCCGTCGGACGGCGGGTTGTGCGACGGGGTGATGACGATGCCGTCGGCGAGGCCGCTGGTGCGCCCCCGGTTGTGGGTGAGGATGGCGTGCGAGACGGCGGGCGTCGGGGTGTAGCCGTCGCGGCTGTCGCGCAGCACTGTGACGTCGTTGGCGGCGAGTACCTCCAGCGCGTCGGCCTCGGCGGGCGCGGAGAGCGCGTGGGTGTCCCGGCCGAGGAACAGCGGCCCGGAGAGGCCCTGTTCGCGGCGGTAGTCGCAGAGCGCCTGGGTGACCGCGAGGATGTGGTCGGAGTTGAAGGCGTTGCGCAGGCTGGATCCGCGGTGCCCGGAGGTGCCGAAGGAGACCTGCTGCGCCGGGTCGTCCGGGTCCGGGTGCTCGGCGTAGTAGGCGGTGACCAGCCGGGGCACGTCGACCAGGTCGTCGGGCTGGGCGGGCCGGCCGGCACGGGGGTGGGCCACTGCGGGATCCTCCTCGGGGAGACGGTGGGACTGCTCAGGGCTCGACGCGCTGGCCCTTGCCGATGACGACGATGCCGTTGTCGGACACGGTGTAGCGCTGGCGGTCCTTCTCCAGGTCGACGCCGATCTCGGCGCCCTCCGGGACGTGGACGTTCTTGTCCAGGATCGCGCGCCGGACGACCGCGTGGCGGCCGATCTGGACACCCTCCATCAGCACGGCGCCGTCGACGTGCGCCCAGGAGTGGACCTTCACCTTCGGCGCCACGATCGAGTTCTCCACCAGCGAGCCGGAGATCACCGAGCCGGGCGAGACCATCGAGCTGACCGCGCGGCCTACGCGCTCGCCCCAGGCGTGCACGAACTTGGCCGGCGGGTACGGCGGCTGCTCGGTGTAGATGGGCCACTCGAAGTTGTAGAGGTTGAACACCGGGTGCACGTTGATCAGGTCCATGTGCGCGTCGTAGAACGAGTCGAGCGTTCCCACGTCCCGCCAGTAGCCGCGGTCGCGGTCGGTGCTGCCGGGCACCTCGTTGTCCTTGAAGTCGTAGACGTTGGCCTCGCCGCGCTCGACCAGCATCGGGATGATGCTGCCGCCCATGTCGTGCTTGCTCGTCTTGTCCGCCGCGTCGCGCTCGACCGCCTCGCACAGCGCCCGGGTGGTGAACACGTAGTTGCCCATCGAGGCGTAGATCTCGTCCGGCGCGTCCGGCAGCCCCACCGCGTCGGTGGGCTTCTCCCGGAACGCGCGGATGCGCTTGCCGTCCTCGCCGACCTCGATCACGCCGAACTGGTCGGCCGTCGACAGCGGCTGCCGGATGCCGGCCACCGTCACACCGGCGCCGGAGGCGATGTGGTCGTCGACCATCTGCCGGGGGTCCATCCGGTAGATGTGGTCCGCGCCGAAGACGATCACGTAGTCGGGCTGCTCGTCGTTGATGAGGTTGAAGCTCTGGTAGATCGCGTCGGCCGAGCCGGCGAACCACCACGGGCCGCGGCGCTGCTGCGCGGGCACCGGCGTGACGTAGTTGCCGAGCAGCGTCGACATCCGCCACGTCTTGGTGATGTGGCGGTCCAGCGAGTGCGACTTGTACTGGGTCAGCACGACGATCTTGAGGAAGCCGGCGTTCGCCAGGTTGGACAGGACGAAGTCGACCATGCGGTACATCCCGCCGAAGGGGACGGCGGGCTTCGCCCGGTCGGTCGTCAGGGGCATCAGGCGCTTGCCCTCCCCGCCGGCCAGGACGATCGCGAGCACCTTGGCAGCCATGCTCAGACGCTAACGACCCGGACCCGACTTCACCACTCGGACGCCCACACTTGCCACCGCGTGCGACGTGGCGCTCTGCACTAGGGTGCGGGCATGGCACCGATGCGCGTCGACATGCTCACCCGCGAGTACCCGCCGGAGGTGTACGGCGGCGCCGGTGTGCACGTGGAATACCTCGCCCGTGAGCTGCGCCACCTCGCCGACGTGCGGGTGCACTGCTTCGGCGCGCCGCGCGACGAGAAGGGCGTCACCGCGTACGCCGAGCCGGCCGCGCTCGCCGGCGCCAACGCCGCGCTGCGCGTCATGGGCGTCGACCTGGAGATGGCCGCCGGGACCGCCGGCACCGACGTGGTGCACAGCCACACCTGGTACGCCAACCTGGCCGGGCACACCGCGAAGCTGCTGCACGGGGTGCCGCACGTGGTGACCGCGCACAGCCTGGAGCCGCTGCGGCCGTGGAAGGCCGAGCAGCTCGGCGGCGGGTACGCGCTCTCCTCCTGGTGCGAGCGGACCGCGTTCGAGGCGGCCGACGCGATCATCGCGGTGAGCGCGGGCATGCGGCGCGACGTGCTCACCGCGTACCCGGCGGTGAACCCCGACCGGGTACGCGTGGTCTACAACGGCATCGACACCGCGCAGTACGCCCCGGACCCGGGCACCGACGTGCTCGACCGGCTCGGCATCGACCCGGCGCGGCCCAGCGTGGTCTACGTCGGGCGGATCACCCGGCAGAAGGGCCTGCCGTACCTGCTGCGGGCGGCCCGGGAACTGCCCGCAGACACCCAGCTGGTGCTGCTCGCCGGCGCGCCGGACACCCCGGAGATCGCAGCCGAGGTGGAGGGTCTCGTGGCGGAGCTGCGGGCCACCCGGTCCGGGGTGATCTGGGTGGCGGCGATGCTGCCCAAGCACGAGGTGATCCAGGTGCTCACCCACGCCACGGTCTTCGCCTGCCCGTCCGTCTACGAGCCGATGGGCATCGTCAACCTGGAGGCGATGGCCTGCGAGACCGCAGTGGTGGCGACTGCCACGGGCGGCATCCCGGAGGTGGTGGCCGACGGCGAGACCGGGCTGCTGGTGCCGATCGAGCAGGCCGGCGACGGCTCCGGCACGCCGCTGGACCCGGAGCGTTTCGTGGCCGACCTGGCCGCGCGCATGAACGAGCTGCTGGCCGACCCGGACCGGATCGCGGCGTTCGGGGCGGCTGGGCGGCGGCGGGCGGTGGAGCACTTCTCCTGGGACGCGATCGCCCGTCAGACGCTCGAGGTGTACCGCTCGGTGGGGGTGCAAGGAGGTCAGTCGTCGGGTGCGATCAAGGTCAGTCCGGGAAAGTAGCTGCGGTAGCGGCTGCTGTCGCGGGTCAGCAGACGGTAGTGGCAGACCGCTGCGTGAGCGCCGATGTAGAAGTCGGCGATCGGCGAACGCTTGGCACCCCCACGCGACCGGTACCGCACGTACGCCTTGCCGGCCAGGAAACCGGCCGGGTAGGGCAGTTCCTCGCGAAGGAAGTCGGCGGCCGGCAGCGCGTCGTCGAGGTCCTCCACGCGCGCGAAGCGCACGGACACCTCCGCGTAGACGATCGGGTTGATCACCAGAAGGCCGGCATCACGAGAAGCGGCCAGGGCGTCGCCGGACCAGTCCGCCCACTTCGGGTCGTCGGTGAAGATGTCCAACAGGACATTCGTGTCGACGAGGGTCGCGACCGTGTCGGTGGCTCGGCCTGCCACGGCCCGGACCCGCTCACTCGCCACGGAGCAGTTCCATCAGCTCGTCCGTCGACATGCCCTCGACTTCTCGAGCAGCGCCGCGCCCACGCATGTGTCGGACCAGGCGTCGCCCACGGGTTTCCGCGTCATCGACGCGCACGATGCGTAGGGCACCGCCCTCCTCGATCACGTCCACCTCGTCGCCCTCGTGCAGATTGAGCCGAGCGCGCAGCTCAGCCGGGATGGTCACCTGCCCCTTGCTGTTCAACCTCATCGCGGTCCTCCGGTCACGTAATACAGATGATACGTGTCACAAGCCTGGGTAGGGTCGCCGGATGCCCGATGCGATCTTCGCCCATCCGCGTCTCGCGCCGGTCTACGACGCCTTCGACCCCGACCGGGACGACCTGGCCGCCTACGTGACGCTCGCCAGTGAGCTGGGCGCGCGCACGGTGCTCGACGTGGGCTGCGGGACCGGGTCGCTGGCGGTCCTGCTGGCCCGGCACGGGTACGCGGTCGTCGGCGTCGACCCGGCCGGGGCGTCCCTCGACGTCGCGCGGGCCAAGGACGCGGCCGGCGCGGTCCACTGGATCCACGGCGACGCCACGGCGCTGCCCGCGCTCAGCGCCGACCTGGCCACGATGACCGGGAACGTGGCGCAGGTCTTCCTGACCGACGCCGACTGGGGACGGACGCTCCAGGGCATCCACGCCGCGCTCCGACCGGAGGGGCATCTGGTCTTCGAGACCCGGCGTCCCGACCATCGTGTCTGGGAGGAGTGGGCGACGGATACCAGCGCGATCGTCCGATCCGTACCGGGCGTCGGGCGGGTGGAACGGCGTTTCCGGGTCACCGCGATCGACCTGCCGTTCGTCTCCTTCCGCTTCACCTACCGGTTCCTGCCCGACGGGACGGTGGTCACGTCGGACTCGACGCTGCGGTTCCGCGACCGCGACGAGGTCGAGTCGAGCCTGACCGCCGCCGGATACCGGGTGCTCGACGTGCGGCAGGCGCCTGATCGCCCCGATCGGGAGTTCGTGTTCGTCGCGCAGCGGGCCGAGGGCCGCCGGACGGCGGAATAGGCACGGTTTCGCCGCACCCGGGTCCGCCCGGCGTGCCAGCATCCGGCAGGACGCACGGGGCCGACCCGGACCGACAGTCGGCGAAGCGGAGAGGAACCGACATGGGTACGTACGCGGTGACCGGCGCGGCCTCCGGCATGGGCCGGGCGTCCGCCGAGCGGCTGCGGCGCGACGGGCACACAGTCGTCGGCGTCGACCTGCGGGACGTGGAGGTCGTCGCCGACCTCTCCACGCCGACCGGGCGCGCGGCGGCGGCCACCGAGGTGCTGGAGCGCGCCGGAGGGCGGCTCGACGGGGCGGTCTGCGCCGCCGGGCTCGGCGGCATCCCCGGCCGGGACCGGCTCGTGCAGCAGGTCAACTTCTTTGGCGTGGTGGAGCTGCTCGAGGCGTGGCGACCGGCGCTGGCCGCCGCCGGCAACAGCAAGGTCGTGGTGTTCGGCTCGAACTCCGTCACGCTCACCCCGATGGTGCCGGAGCGCGCCGTGCGGGCCCTGCTCGACCGCGACGCCGACCGGGCGCTGCGCGTGGTGGGGCGCTTCGGCAAGCGCTCGGCGCCGTTCGCGTACGCGAGCTCGAAGCTGGCGGTGACGCGGTGGGCACGCCGCGCCGCGATCTCGCCGGAGTGGGCCGGCGCCGGCATCCGGGTGAACGTCCTGGCCCCCGGCATCATCGCCACCCCGCTGTTGGAGGAGCAGATCGCCCGGGGCGAGAAGGAGGCGGTCGAGGGGCTGCCGGTGCCGATCGGCGGGCGCGGCAAGCCGGCGGACGTCGGCGAGTGGGTGGCGTTCATGCTGTCGCCGGCCGCCGACTTCCTCTGCGGTTCGGTGATCTTCCTGGACGGCGGCTCGGACGCCTACTTCCGCACCGACGACTGGCCCGTCTCCACCGGGCCGGCCGGGGTGCTGCGCTACATGCGGCGTGCCAAGGCGTGGCGGGCCCGGCGCTGACCCGGCAGGCCCGCCCACCCGGGCGGGCGCGTCGCCGTGGAAGCAGCGCGCAACCGAGCGCGAGAGGATCTCGCGCAGTAGGTTGAGCGGGTGACTGGACGGTTCCCGATCGAAGACGTCTCCCCCGTCGTCTCCTGCGGTCGCTACCCGGCCAAGGCGGTGGTCGGCGAGGTCGTGCCGGTGTCGGCACGGGCCTATCGCGAGGGCCACGACGCGCTCGGGTGCAACGTGGTCTGGCTCGGCCCGGACGGCGCGGCCCGCCCGTTCACCCGGATGCGTCCGGGCGAGCCCGGGCAGGACCGCTGGCACGCCACCATCCGCCCGGACGCGGTGGGCCTGTGGCGCTTCGCCGTGGAGGCGTTCGGAGATCCGTACCTCACCTGGCAGAACGCGGTCACCAAGAAGCTCGCCGTCGGCCAGGGCGCGGCCGAGCTGGCGAACGACCTGGCCGAGGGCGTACGCGTGCTGACCGCCGCGCTCGACCTGGTGCCGAAGGCCGACCGGGATCGCGTACGCGAAGCCGTGCGGGCCCTGGCCGACGACGACCTGGACCTGCCGCGGCGGGTGAGCGCGGCGCTGGATCTGGCCGACCTGCTCTGGGCGCACCCGGTGCGTGAGCTGGTCACCACCGGCGAGGAGCGCACGCTGTGGGTGGACCGGCCGCGGGCGCTCTTCTCCGCCTGGTACGAGTTCTTCCCCCGCTCCGAGGGCGCGATTCCCGCCACAGTCGACGCGCCCGCGCGTTCCGGCACGTTCGCCACCGCGATCGAGCGGCTGCCGGGTGTCGCGGCGATGGGTTTCGACGTGCTCTACCTGCCGCCGATCCACCCGATCGGCCGGGTCAACCGCAAGGGCCGCAACAACGCGCTCACCGCCGGTCCGGACGACGTGGGCTCGCCGTGGGCGATCGGCGCGGCCGAGGGCGGCCACGACGCCATCCACCCCGACCTGGGTACGCCGGAGGACTTCCGGGACTTCGTCGCCGCCGCCGCCGAGCAGGGGCTGGAGGTGGCGATGGACCTGGCGTTGCAGTGCGCGCCGGATCATCCGTGGGTCACCGAGCACCCGGAGTGGTTCACCACTCGGGCCGACGGCAGCATCGCGTACGCGGAGAACCCGCCGAAGAAATACCAGGACATCTACCCGCTGAACTTCGACAACGACCCCGAGGGCATCCGGGCCGAGGTGCTGCGGGTGGTGCTGCACTGGGTCGGCGAGGGCATCCGGATCTTCCGGGTGGACAACCCGCACACGAAGCCGTTCGACTTCTGGCACTGGCTGATCGCCGAGGTCAAGAAGGTCGACCCGGACGTGCTGTTCCTGGCCGAGGCGTTCACCCGGCCGGCGATCATGCACGGCCTCGGCAAGGTCGGCTTCACCCAGTCGTACACCTATTTCACCTGGCGTACGACGGCGGCCGAGATGCGGGAGTACTGCGAGGAACTGGTCGCCTCGGTCGACTGGATGCGGCCGAACTTCTGGCCGAACACGCCGGACATCCTGCACTCGTCGTTGCAGCACGGCGGCCCGCCGATGTTCAAGATCCGCGCGGTGCTGGCGGCGCTGCTGTCCCCCTCCTGGGGCATGTACGCCGGGTTCGAGCTGTTCGAGCACGTCGCGCGGCCGGGCGCCGAGGAGTACCTGGACAACGAGAAGTACGAGCTGCGGCCCCGGGACTGGGACGCCGCGCTGGCGCAGGGCCGGTCGCTCGCGCCGTTCATCACCACGCTGAACCGGGTACGCCGGGACAACCCCGCCCTGCACCGGCTGCGCAACCTGCGGTTCCACGACATCGACAACCCGGCGCTGCTGTGCTGGTCGAAGCACGACCCGGAGACCGGCAACACGGTGATCGTGGTCTGCTCGTTCGACTCCCGCGAGGTGCAGTGGGGCAACACCACGCTCGACATGCCGGCGCTCGGCCTGGACTGGCACGAGCGGTTCACCGTGCGCGACGAGCTGACCGGCGCCGAGTACGGCTGGGGACAGCGCAACGCGGTACGCCTCGACCCGTACCTGCAACCGGCGCACGTGCTCACCGTGCGCCGCCCGGCCGCACCGGCCCCCACCGCGCCGGAGCACCCGGCCGCGCCCGACCTCACAGTGGAAGACGTACCCGCCGACCTCTCCGGCGGCACCGCCCCGACCGCACCGGCCGACAAGGACGACGCCCGATGGACCAGCTGATCACCGGCGAGGTACACGACCCGCACGCCGTGCTCGGCGCACATCCGGCCGACGGGAGCACCACGATCCGGACGCTGCGCCGGGGCGCGGGCGAGGTGGCGGTGCTCGCCGGCGGCGAACGGCACCCGATGAAGCGGGTCCACGACGCGGGTGTCTTCGAGGCGGTGCTCCCCGGCGAGGTGCTCGACTACCGGGTCGAGGTGGACGGCACGACGCACGACGACCCGTACCGTTATCCGCCCACGCTCGGCGACCTCGACCTGCACCTGATCGGCGAGGGCCGGCACGAGCGGCTCTGGGCGGCGCTCGGCGCCCGTGTGTTCGACGAGGGCGTCGCGTTCACCGTCTGGGCGCCGAACGCCCGCGCGGTGCGGCTGATCGGCGACGTCACCGGCTGGGCGCCGGACGACGGGTGGCCGATGCGGTCGCTCGGGTCCAGTGGCGTGTGGGAGATCTTCGTGCCTGGCATGCCGGTGGGCAGCCGCTACAAGTACCGCATCCTCGGCGCCGACGGCCGGTGGCGGGACAAGGCCGACCCGATGGCCGCGCGCACCGAGGTGCCGCCGACCACCGCGTCGGTGGTGCACGAGTCACGGTACGAGTGGGGCGACGCGGACTGGCTCGCGCGCCGGTCCCGGCAGGCGCCGCACCAGGAGCCGATGAGCGTGTACGAGGTGCACCTGGGCTCCTGGCGCCCCGGCCTCGGCTACCGGGAACTGGCCGATCAGCTCACCGCGTACGTGCTGGAGATGGGCTTCACCCACGTGGAGTTCCTGCCGGTGATGGAGCACCCGTTCGGCGGCTCGTGGGGCTACCAGGTCACCGGCTACTACGCGCCGACCGCCCGGTTCGGCGACCCGGACGACTTCCGCCACCTCGTCGACCGGCTGCACGCCGCCGGCATCGGCGTGCTCCTGGACTGGGTGCCGGCGCACTTCCCGAAGGACGAGTGGGCGCTCGCGCGCTTCGACGGCACCCCGCTGTACGAGCACCCCGACCCGCGTCGCGGCGAGCACCCCGACTGGGGCACGTACGTCTTCGACTTCGGCCGCAACGAGGTCCGCAACTTCCTCGTCGCCAACGCGCTCTACTGGCTGGACGAGTTCCACATCGACGGGCTGCGCGTGGACGCGGTGGCCTCGATGCTCTACCTGGACTACTCCCGCTCCGACGGGCAGTGGGCGCCGAACGTGCACGGCGGCCGGGAGAACCTGGAGGCCATCGCGTTCCTCCAGGAGGTGAACGCCACCGTCTACCGGCACCACCCGGGCGTACTGATGATCGCCGAGGAGTCCACCGCCTGGCCCGGCGTCACCAAGCCGACCTCGGAGGGCGGGCTCGGGTTCGGGTTCAAGTGGAACATGGGCTGGATGCACGACACCCTGCTCTACACCTCGAAGGACCCGATCTACCGCCAGCACCACCACCATCAGCTCACGTTCTCGCTGGCGTACGCGTGGAGCGAGAACTACGTGCTGCCGATCAGCCACGACGAGGTGGTGCACGGCAAGGGGTCACTGGCCGGCAAGATGCCCGGCGACACCTGGCAGCGGCTGGCCACCGTGCGGGCGTTGCTGGCGTACATGTGGGCGCACCCGGGCAAGCAGTTGCTGTTCATGGGCTGCGAACTGGCCGACGACAGGGAGTGGAGCGAGGAGCGGGGCCTCGACTGGTACCTCACCCACGACCCGGCCCGCGCCGGCGTGCAGCGGCTGGTGGCCGACCTGAACCGGGTCTACCGGGCCAGCCCGGCGCTCTGGGCGCAGGACACCGACCCGGCCGGCTTCCGCTGGATCGCCGGGGACGACGTCGCCAACAACGCGGTGTCGTTCATCCGGATCGCCCCGGACGGGCAGACGCTGGTGTGCGTGGCGAACTTCTCCGCGCTGCCGCTGGAGGACTACCGGATCGGCCTGCCGGCAGCAGGTACGTGGGCCGAGGCGCTGAACACCGACGCCCACCACTACGGCGGTTCCGGCGTGGGCAACCTGGGCGAGGTGCACGCGGAGAACGTGCCGTGGCACGGCCTGCCCGCGTCGGTGGCGCTGCACGTGCCGCCACTGGGCGTCCTCTGGCTCCGCCCGGCCTGAGGCGGCGCCCGGTGGTCAGCCGACCCGATCGGCGACCGCTCCGCACCGCACCCTGCTCCCGGTCGGCAGATCACCCTCGCCGGTACTACCCGGGCCGGCGGGAGGTTCTCGGTTTGAGCGTTATGACTCAGAGGCATATTCATGCCTCTGAGTCATCACCGTCGCGGGAAGTAGTTTCCTGGGGCGTGACTACGCACCGTGTTGAGCGACCGCCCGTCGCCGCGGGCGCGACCGCAGGAGTCAGACCAGGTCGGCTTCTCGGAGGAGCTTCCAGAGGCCGGCGCCGTCGGGGGCGCTCAGCCACTTCTGGCCGATCGGCCCCGATGACGACCGGCCGGCCGGCGCGGGCAGGCTGCCTGCGAGCACCGACTGGGTCGGGGACAGCCGCCGGATCGCCACCCCGGCCACGTTGTCCGGGTGCGCGGCGGCGAACTCCCGGTAGATCTCCGGGTCGTGCTGCCCGTCGTCGCCGATCAGCAGCCACCGCACCTCGGGGAACTCCCGGGACAGCCGGGCCAGCGTGGCCCGCTTGTGTTCCCGGCCGCTGCGGAACCACCTGTCGGCGGTCGGCCCCCAGTCGGTGAGCAGCAGCGGCCCGGCCGGGTAGAGGTGCCGGGACAGGAACCGGGTGAGTGTCGGCGCGACGTTCCAGGCGCCGGTGGACAGGTAGAACACCGGCGCGCCCGGGTGGGCGGTGGCCAGCCGCTCGTACAGCACTGCCATGCCGGGCACGGCGGTGCGGGCGTGCTCGTCCAGCACGAACGTGTTCCACGCGGCCAGCAGCGGCCGGGGCAGCGCGGTCACCATGACCGTGTCGTCGATGTCGGAGAGGATGCCGAAGCGCACCGCCGGGTCGAGGACGCGGACCAGCGCCTCCACCGGCTCGGCATCGGCGACGCTGAGGCGTACGCAGCCCCAGCCGGGGGCGAAGTCGGCCTCGATCACGGTGTCGACGAAGCCGCTGCGGTCGGCGGTCACCTCCTGGCGCACGCCGTCGGCCTCGATCGTCACCTTCACGTGCTTGGCGGGCAGCGTGGCGAAGCTGCGCCAGCCCCGCACCTTGTCCAGCCGGCCCCGGCGCCGGGTGTCCGGACGCCCGAGCAGCACGCGGCAGAGCACGCGCGCCCAGCCGGGGGCGCCGTAGCCCGCGTACGCGATGATGTTGGGCTGCCACCCGGTGCGCCGCAACCGGCGCTCCACCAGGCCGTGCACGGCGTCCTCGAAGCGCGCGGCGCGGTGCAGTTGCGGAACGGCAAGCTGGTCCGGTGGTGTGGGCGGCACACGGCAACAGTGCCACAACCGGACCGGCCGGGCCACGCGAGTGATCCACGCCGATCCGACCCGGCGGCGGGCGCCGCCGTGACAGACTGCGGTCGGGACGACGACGGGGGCGTTTGTCGTGTCGACGACGAAGCGGGACCGGGTACTGCCACGTCCGGACGCGCCGGCGCTGGTGGCGCTGCTGCTCGGCGCCGCGGCTGTCGGCTACCGGCTGGTGCTGACACTGCTCACGGTGCCCGCGTCGAACAGCGACGAGGCCACGTTCGGCCTGGCCGCGCTGCACATCGCCGGCGGTGGTGAGCGGCCGGTCTTCCTCTACGGCCAGCGCTACATGGGCGTGCTGGAGTCGTACCTGGCCGCGCCGCTGGTCGGCTGGGCCGGGCCGAGCTGGCCGCTGCTGCGGCTGCCGCTGCTCGCGCTCTTCGCGGTCTTCCTGTGGCTGGCGTACCGGCTGACCCGCCGCCTGTTCTCCCCCTGGCTCGCGGTGGTCGTGGTGGGCCTGCTCGCGCTCGGCTCGGAACGGGTGGTCCGCGACCAGCTCACCGCCGTCGGCGGCCGTCCGGAGGTGAAGCCGGCGGTGCTGGCGATGCTGCTGCTCGCGGTGGCCCTGGGCGACCGGCGGGTCCGGCACCACTGGCTGGCCACCGGCGCGTTCGGGCTGCTCGCCGGGCTGGCGCTGTGGTCGGACTGGCTGATCGCCCCGTACCTGCTGGTGGCCGCCGTGGTGCTCGCGGTGGCGGTGCCCCGGGACCTGATCGGCTGGCCGGGCGTGCTGCTGGTCGTGGGCTTCCTGGCCGGGATCGCCCCGGTGGTCAAGGACAACCTCGTCGCGCCACCCGGGCAGGACTCGCTGTCGGTGTTCCGCGAGATCAGCACCAAGGAGGGGGTCGCGCCTTCGCTCGCCGAGCGGCTGCGCGGCGGGCTGCTGGAGGGGGTGCCGCTGGCGTCGGGCATGTGCCCGATGGACGGCTGCGCGCGCTGGGCGCAGTGGTTCGGCGTGCTCTACCCGGTGCTGCTGGTGGCCGCCGCCGCGCTCGGGCTGCGCGCGTACCGCCGGGCCGCCGACCACGCCGCGCGGGTCCGGGCCGTGGCGATCCTCGCGCTGGTCGTGGGCGCGGCGCTGACACTTCTGGCGTACGTGCGCAGCCCGCTCGCCGCGACCGACCCGCTCGGCAACGCCCGCTACCTGTCGGTGCTCCAGATCTCGCTGCCGGCCGTGCTGTGGCCGCTCTGGCTGGCCGCCGCGCACGCGGTGCGGGGCACCGCCGGACGGGCGGCCCGGCTGGGCGGCGCCACGGCGGCGGTGGTGCTGGCCGCGCTGACCGCCGCCACTGTCGCCGGGACCGTGGCGTTCCTGCCCGGCGTGCCGGGCGTACGGGACGAGGAGCGCACCGCCCGCCGCCTGGCCGACACGGTGCGGCAGGCCGGTCTGCACGAGGTGTACGGGGACTACTGGACCTGCAACCGGCTGATCTTCAACACCGGGGAGACCGTCGCCTGCGGTGTGCTCGACGGCGCGCTCACGCCCGGGCAGAACCGCTATCCGGCGTACTGGCAGCGGGTGGCGCGCGCGGACCGGCCCGGGTACGTGCTGGCCGTCGGCTCCCCCGCCGAACGCACCCTGCGACGGCTGCTGGGCGACAGTGCCGACGCGGCGGTGGTGGCCGAGGTGGGCGGCAGTCGCGTGTACCACCCCGACCGTGCCGTGCGACCGTGGCGCTGACCCCGGCCCGTACGCTGTGCCGGTGCTCATCCTGCTGCCCCCGTCGGAGGGGAAGGCCGAGGCCGGCACCGGCCGCCGGCTGGACCTGTCCCGGCTGTCCCTGACCGAGCTGAACCCGGCCCGGGAGGCGGTCCTGACCGCGCTCGTCGACCTGTGCTCCGGGCCGGACGAGACGGCGGCCCGGACCGCGCTGGGCCTCACCGAGGGGCAGCGCGGCGAGCTGCGGCGCAACGCCCGGCTGCGGGAGGCGGCCACCGCACCGGCCGGGCGGCTCTACACCGGGGTGCTCTACGAGGCGCTCGGCCTGGACACGCTGCCGCCCGACGCGCAGCGGGCGGCCCGCCGCCAGGTGCTGATCAGCTCCGGCCTGTGGGGCGCGGTACGCCTCGCCGACCGGATCCCGCCGTACCGCTGCCCGATCGGGGCGCGGCTGCCGGGGCTCGGGGCACTGTCGGCGTACTGGCGGGAGGCGCTCAGCCCGGTGCTGGAGCCGGCCGCCGGACGCGGCCCGGTGCTGGACCTGCGGTCCGGCGCGTACGCAGCCACCTGGACGCCGCGCGGCGTGCTCGCCGAACGCACGGTGACGGTACGGGTGCTGCACGAACGGATCGTGGACGGCACACCGACCCGGTCGGTGGTGAGCCACTTCAACAAGGCCACGAAGGGCCGGCTGGTGCGGGATCTGCTGCTCGCCGACGCCCGGCCGCGTACCGCCGACGCGCTGGTGGGGGCGCTGCGGGAGCTGAAGTACACGGTCGAGGAGGCGCCCCGGGCGGCTGGGCGGCCCCGGCAGGTCGACCTGGTGGTCACCGAACTCTGAGCCGCGGGCTTCCCGCAAATTTTGCTCAAGGCTGGGGCGCATCGGTTCCCGGTCCGGCGCTCGGCAGCGACGGTAGAGGTACCCCGACTCTGACCGAGGAGCGCGCCATGCTCACCACGCTGCTCGACCGCCCGCGCCCGTCGCCGCCGCCGCCGCTGGACTGGCTGACCCTGACCGACGCCTTCGAGGTCGCCTGCATGGTGCGCTGCACGCCGCCACCGGCCGCCGACGTCCGCCGTCTCGACTCCGGACCGCACCGGGGCGGGATCGCCGAGTTCAACCGCGAGGACGCGGCGCAGCGGATGCGGCAGCTGCTGGGCCGCCTCGACGTGCCTGTGGAGCACGAGCTGACCACCGGTGGCCTGCGCCGCCGCTACGAACTGCACCGGCTGTCGGTGCCGCCGCAGCACCGGGCGGCGTACGCGAATCTGCTGACCGCGGGCTGGCGGCAGGGCCGCCGGGAGCTGCTCGGCGGACCGTTCCCGGGCGCCTCGGCGGCACGCCGGCTGTGGCGGCCCCGGCTGGCCGCGGCGGCCTGGCGGGCCGCGCTGCTCGCCGGTGGCCGGCACGTCCGCCGGCACTGCCTCGGCATCCGGCTCGCCGACCGGGACCTGGCGGCGGTGCTGGTACGCGGCGCGGCGCTGCTGGACGTGCCGGCGGCGCTGCGGCCCGGCTCGGGCTGCTTCCTGGTGGTGGTGCCCAACGGCGAGCACCGGGAGCGGATCACCGAGAGCGCGGAGCTGGCCCCGGCGAGCTGACCGCCCGGCCCGGCCTGCTGCGGTACGCGCACCGCGTGGGCTTGCGCCCCGGCGGGTGCACGGCGCAGAGTGCAGCCCGTGAGCCGACACTGGCCTGTGCGCGCCGCCGCCCCGCTCGTGCTGGTGCTGCTGCTCGTCGCCGGGCTGACCGGATGCCGGGACGAGCCGTCCGAGCCGACCCGGATCCGCATCGCCACCGGCAGCCCGACCGCCGTCTACCACGCCTTCGGCCAGTCGCTCGCCGCGCTGCTCAACCGGGAGGTGCCCGGCGTGCGGGCCGAGGTGGTGGTCACCGCCGCGTCGGCGCAGAACGTGCGGCTGGTCGGCGCCGGGGAGGCGGAGCTGGGCTTCACCCAGGCCGACGTGCTGCCACCGCGCGAGCCCGAACATCCGTCGGTGCTCGCGGTGGCCCGGGTCTACGACGACCTGCTGCACCTGGTCACCCGCGCCGGCGGGCCGATCCGCACGCTCGACGACCTGCGCGGGCGGCGGGTGTCGGTGGGCGCCGACGGCTCCGGCACCGAGATCACCGCCAGCCGCCTGCTGGCGGTGGCGCAGCTCGGCGGCGACCGGGTACGCCAGGAGCACCTGGGGCTGGACGACTCGGTGGCGGCGCTGCGGGAGGGGCGGATCGACGCGTTCTTCTTCTCCGGCGGGCTGCCGGTGCGCGGCGTCGCCGAGCTGGCCCAGCGGACCTCGCTGCGGATCGTGGACCTGGGCGACTGGACCGAGCCGCTGCGCCGGGCGTACGGGCAGGTCTACGTGACCCGGGACGTGCCGCGCTCGGTGTACCGGGCCGACCCGGTCAGCACGGTGGCGAACCCGAACTACCTGATCGTCCGCGCCGACCTGCCCGCCGCGCTGGTGCGGGAGGTGACCCGGCTGCTGATGGACCGCCGGGCGGAACTGGCCGCCGCCCACCCGGCGGCGGGACGGATGAGTCCCCGGTCGGCGATCGTCACCACCCCGCTGCCGCTGCATCCGGGCGCGGCGCAGTGGTACCGCGCCGCGAAGCCCTGACGCCCGATCAGCACCGGACCGGCACGTCGGCGGGCGCCGGGAACCACAGCTCTGCGACCAGGCCCCGGGGATCGCCCTGGCGCATGGTGAGCCGGCCGTCGGAGGCGTCCACGAGCACTGCCGCGATGGTCAGCCCCAGACCGGCGCCGTCGACGTTCTGCGCGTCCGGCGCCCGCCAGAACCGCTCGGTGGCCTGGTCGAGCTGACTCGCCGTCATGCCCGGACCGGTGTCGCTGACGGTCAGCACCGTCCCGCCGCCGGCGGCGCGTACGGTCACCGTCACCTCTCCCCCGGTGCCGCTGAACTTCACCGCGTTGTCGATCAGGGCGTCCAGCGCCTGGTCGATGGCGGTCGGCACGGTCCAGGCGTACACCGGCGCGTCCTCGGCGTCGAGGCGGAGCGTGACCTCGCGGTGCCGGGCCAGCGGCAGCCAGGCCGTCACCCGGGAGGCGGCGGTGGCGGTGGCGTCCACAGTCACCCGCTGGTTCTCCTCCCGCTCGGCGCGGGCCAGGGTGAGCAGCGCGTCGAGCACCGTGGCGAGCCGGTCGGTCTCCTCCAGCGCCAGCCGGTGCTCGGCGCGCCAGTCCGGGTCGGTCAGGCTGGGGCCCAGCTCCTCGACCCGCAGGCGCAGCGCGGTGAGCGGATTGCGCAGCTGGTGGCTGGCGTGCGCGACGAAGGCGCGTTGCCGGTCCATCACGTCGGACACCGCGTCGGCCATGTCGTTGAAGCTGGTCGCCAGCCGGCGCAGTTCGGGCGGCCCGAGTCCGGCGCGGACCCGCGCGGCGCGGCGGCCCTCGGCGATCTCGTGGGTCACCGCGTCCAGCTCGGTGACCGGGCGCAGCACCCAGCCGGCCAGCCCGAACGCGGTCGAGACGCAGGCCAGCACCGCCAGCAGGCCGATGCCCGCCAGCAGCAGCCACCACACGGTGACCGTGCGACGCAAGCCGTCCGCCGGGCTGGTCGTGACCACGGCGCCGAGCACCTCGCCGCCGTCGTTGATCGGCACCGCCGTCACCACCGGCCCGCCGACCCAGGGCCAGACCGACTCCGGGCCGCTGAACTGCTGCCCGGACAGCGCGGTGTCGAGCGCCGGGCCGGTGCCCGCGTCCGGCTCCCACCCGGACGAGGCCACCACGGTACGGCGGTCCCGGTCCACCACCGCCGCGCCGATGCCGTAGAGCGCGTCGTAGGCGGCCAGTTCCCCGTCCAGCGGGCCGGGACTGCCGCCCCGCAACGCCGGCCCGGCCAGCGAGGCGAAGCGGGTGGCGTCGGCGAGGCGGTCGGCGCGTACCCGGTCGGTCTCCCGGGTCGCGAGGGTGGCCGCCAGCGGGGTCTCCAGGGCGATCAGGACCAGCACCATCAGCAGCAGGTAGCTGATCACCAGCCGGCGGCGCACGGACCCCTCCTCACGCGTCGCGGAGCCGGTAGCCGACCCCGCGCACGGTCTCCACCAGCGTCGGGTCGCCGAGCTTGCCGCGCAGCGACCCGACGTGCACCTCCACGGTGTGCCGGTCGGCCCAGGTGGTGCCCCACACGTCGAGCAGGATCCGCTCGCGCGGCACCGCCACCCCGGGCTGGCGGGCCAGGGACAGCAGGATGTCGAACTCCTTGCGGGTGAGCGTGACGTCCCGGCCGGCCACCGTCACCGTCCGGCCGCCCACGTCGATGCGGACCGCGCCGGCCTCGATCAGGCTGCGCTGCGGCGCGGTGTGCGCGGCCCGGCGCAGCACCGCCTCGATCCGCGCCTGCAGCTCCACCATCGAGAACGGCTTCACCACGTAGTCGTCGGCGCCCAGCCGTAGCCCCAGCACCCGGTCGCGTTCCTCGCCGCGCGCGGTCACCGCGATGATGCCGAGCCGGCTGCTGCGCCGCCGCAGCTCGCGGCACAGGTCGGTGCCGTCGCCGTCGGGCAGCCCCAGGTCGAGCAGCACCAGGTCGCAGGGGGCGGCGGAGAGCGCGGCGGCCACCGTCGCGGCGTGTTCCACCTGGTAGCCGCGCCGGGTCAGCGCGGACGACAACGCCGCGGCGACCCGGCGGTCGTCCTCGACCAGGAGGATCCGCACCCGTTCCCCCCTCGACTCGACGTGTTGCCCTGCGAATGGTGGCAGACGCGCCGCCGGGACGCGAGGCCGCTCTAGGCTGCTGCCGTGATCTACAAGATTCTCACCGACGACGAGTGGGCGCGGGCACGGGCGGACGGGCGGTTCGCCGGCACCGCGATGGACCGGCAGGACGGCTACGTCCACCTGTCCGCCGCCGACCAGGTGGTGGAGACCGCGCGGAGGTTCTTCGCCGGGGTCACCGGCCTGACGGTGCTCGCGGTCGACGAGTCCCGGCTCGGCGACGCGCTGCGCTGGGAGGAGTCCCGCGGCGGCGCGCTGTTCCCGCACCTGTACGCGGCGCTGCCGGTGGACGCGGTGGTCGCCGCGCACCCCCTGCCGGCCGACCGGCCCGCCGCCGACGCGGTGGCCGAACTGCTCGGGTGAGCGCTCGTTATGCTGCGTCGAGCCCGCCCGACGGCGCGACGCGCCCTGGCATGTGATGCGAGTTGAGATGACTGACAGCAACGACCGGTCCGCCTCCGTCTTCGTCCACCCGACGGCCGACGTGGAGTCCGGCGCCCAGGTCGGTGACGGCACCAAGGTCTGGCACCTGGCGCACATCCGGTCCAGCGCCCAGGTCGGCGCCGGCTGCGTGATCGGCCGCAACGTCTACGTCGACGCGGGCGTCACCGTCGGCGACCTGGTGAAGATCCAGAACAACGTCTCGGTCTACCAGGGCGTGACCATCGAGGACGAGGTGTTCGTGGGCCCGTGCGCGGTGTTCACGAACGACTTCCGCCCGCGCGCCCAGAATCCGGACTGGACGATCACCCCGACGCTGGTGCGCCGGGGCGCGTCGATCGGCGCGAACGCGACGCTCGTGTGCGGCATCGAGGTCGGCGAGTACGCGATGATCGCGGCCGGCTCGGTGGTGACCCGCGACGTCAAGCCGTACCAGCTGGTGGCCGGCAACCCGGCCCGCCCGAAGGGCTGGGTCGACGCCAAGGGCGAGGTCGTCTCCCGCGACGTCGACAACCCGCCGCAGCAGGGCTGACCGGACGAACAGGGGCGACGACCGCGCCGGTCGTCGCCCCTGTCGTCGGTACGCCTCAGCCGCAGAGCCGGCCGATCTCGTCCCGGAACCGGTCCATCGGGTTCGACCCGGCCGGTCCGAGCAGGTACTCCTTCAGCTCCCGCCGCGCCCCGGTCATCGGGTCGTCGCCGGCCCGGGTCACGTCGAGGATCTTCGCCAGCTCACCGCAGTCCGCCGAGAGCAGGTACGCGGCCCGCGCGGTCGGGAACTGCCGCCGGAACTCGTCCTCGGGCAGGCCGGCCGGGTTGGCCACCACGTACGGACGCTCGCTCTGCACGAAGTCGGAGACCACGCTGGACACGTCGCTGACCAGCAGGTCGGTGACGTTGAAGCAGTCGAACAGCCCGGGCGTGCGGCCGGTGACCACGAGGTGCGCGGCGCCGTCCAGCGACGACGGATCGGTCTCGCCGCCGGCGGCCTTGATCCGGGCCACGATCCGCTCGTGCACGGCGCGGGCCTTGGGCGAGCGCGTGCCGGTCAGCGGGTGCGGCTTGTAGATCACCCGGACGTCCCCGGCGGCGAGCAGGCCGGACACGATCCGCTCGCCCATCAGCACCAGCGAGGTGTGGTACGGGTCGTCGTCGAGCCAGCCCTCCCAGGTCGGCGCGTACAGCACCGTGAACCGGTGGTCGGCGGCGCCGGAGCCGAACGTGTGCACCCCGGCGAGCTGCGGGCGGCCGACCTCCACGATGTCGCGGTCCAGCACGCCGACGTCGGCCCGGGCGTACCGTTCCCGCCCGGCCGGCCCGGCCACCCACACCTCGTCGTACACCTTGCTGTACGGGTTCACGCTCGCCTGCTTGTCGCTGTCGCCGTGACCCACGAAGACGTGCTTGACGCCCGGCTCCCGCAGCAGGTGGATGTTGGCGCCGACGTTCGCCGCGTACAGCGCCACGCGCAGCGAGCTGAGGTCCAGGTTCATGAAGTCCACGCCGGCCGGCACGCAGATGACCGGCAGCCGGGTGTCGGCGAGCTGCTCGAACGCGTCCGCGGCGCGCAGCAGCACGACGGCGCGGCGGCCGGTCGCCTCCACCGGCGCGAGCCACATGTTGGCCTGGTAGACGTCCTTGGCCGGGCCGGCGAAGTAGAGCGCCACCTCGGGCCGCTCCCGGGCCATCCAGTCGTGCACGGCGGGCAGCACACCCGGGGCCCCACCCCGGCCGCGCAGCGCGGTGAGCGCCAGCACCGCGGCGGTGGCCAGGCCCACGGCGAGCGTGGCCAGGCCGGTGACCACCACCGGAGCGACCCGGTCGAGCGCGGCGGCCACCACTGCCGCGGGCACCAGCAGCACGTTCAGCAGCGGCATGCGCAGCCCGGCCAGCCGCCGCGCCCAGGCCGGCGGCACCGGGACCCGCCGCAGCGCGCCGAGGTCGATGTTGCGGGTGTACGCCGGCGGGTCGACCCGGCCGTCGATCACCTTGGTCACCGCGTTCGTGGCGACGGCCACAGTCCACAGCGCGGCGGGCAGCAGCAGGACGGCGACGGTGCCGGCCACACCGGGGCGCACCGCGGCGATCACCAGCAGGGCCACCGACAGGTCCCGCACCAGCCGACGGAAGATCTCGCCCAGACCGGCCTTGTCCAGCAGCTCGGCGGTCCCGGTGTGCCGCCCGGTCAGGGCCAGCTCACCGGCGACGGCGACCACAGCGGCCACCGCGTACGGGACCACCAGGCCGAGGACTCCGGCGAGGACCATGACCGCGTAGCCGAGAAGCGTCGCGCCGACCGCGGCGAGACCCTGCTGGCTGCGTACTCTGCTCAACAACGAACGCTCCCTGTCTGCCCCGCCGATGTCGGTCCGAGTCGATCTCCGACGGCTGCGACCCTAAACGGATCACATGACACAAGTATTGCCGGGGTGTCCGGCAGGTGAACCCCGGACGGCGTCATGACGATGACGGCATGCGACGGGCCCCGGCCGTCCGAGAACGGCCGGGGCCCGAGAAACCGCTGGGGTCAGCCCCCGATGACCACCCGGCGCACGCCGGTCCAGCGCGCCGGATCGGTGACCCGGCGGCCGTCGACAAGCACCGTCACGCCCGGCAGGTCGGCCGGGGCGAGGGTGCGGTACTCCGCGTGGTCGGCCTGGATGACGGCGGCGCCGACCGGCTCGCCGTCGTACCCGGGCAGGCCGTGCGCGACCAGCTCCTCGTTCGTGTACATCGGGTCCGACACGTACGGCACCGCGCCCCGGCGGCGCAGCGCCTCCACGGTCGGGAAGACGCCGGAGAACGCGGTCTCCTTCACGCCACCCCGGTAGGCGGCGCCCAGCACCAGCACGCCCACCCCGGTCAGGTCGCCGTACGCGGCGGCGAGCAGGTCGACCGCGTACTCCGGCATGGCCGCGTTGGCCTCACGCGCCGAGCGGACCACGGTGGCCGCCGGGTCGTTCCACAGGTACATCCGCGGGTAGATCGGGATGCAGTGGCCGCCGACGGCGATACCCGGCGAGTGGATGTGGCTGTACGGCTGCGTGTTGCACGCTTCGATGACCTTGGTGACGTCCACGCCGACGGTGTCGGCGAAGCGGGCGAACTGGTTCGCCAGGCCGATGTTCACGTCCCGGTAGGTCGTCTCGGCGAGCTTGGCCAGCTCGGACGCCTCGGCCGAGCCGAGGTCCCACACGCCGTTGGGGCGGTCCAGGTCGGGGCGCTCGTCGAAGTCGAGCACCGCCTCGTAGAACCGGACGCCGTGCGCGGCCGACGCCTCGTCGATGCCGCCGACCAGCTTCGGGTAGCGGCGCAGGTCGGCGAAGACCCGGCCGGTGAGCACCCGCTCCGGGCTGAACACCAGGTGGAAGTCGGTGCCGGCGGTCAGGCCGGAACCCTCGGCGAGCATCGACGCCCACCGGTTACGGGTGGTGCCGACCGGCAGCGTGGTCTCGTAGCTGACCAGCGTGCCCGGCTTCAGCCCACGGGCGATGGCCCGGGTGGCGTCGTCCATCCAGCCGAAGTCCGGCACGCCCTCGGCGTCCACGAACAGCGGCACGACCACGACGACCGCCTCCGACTCGGCGACCGCGGTGGCGGTGTCGGTGGTGGCCGACAGCAGGCCGGCGGCCACCGCCTCCTTGAGCTTGACGTCCAGGTCGGCCTCACCCGGGAAGGGCACGGCACCGTCGTTGACCAGCTGGACGACCCGCTCGGAGACGTCGGCGCCGATCACCCGGTGCCCCTTGGACGCGAACTGCACGGCCAGCGGCAGACCGATCTTGCCGAGCGCGACGACGCAGATGTTCATGAACTACTTTCCTCCAGAGGGCCAGATTCGGCGCAGGCGGGCAAGGAACCGACCGGGGGTCACCGGCGTGATCGCGACGATCACCTGGCCCTTGTGGTTCGTGGTGGGCGTGACGAGGTGCCAGCGGACACCGCGCCGGGCCACCAGCCGGGGTGCGGCGACAGGGCGGTCGGTGCGCAACGGCGCCGAGCCCGTCCCGCCCAGGGCGGAGACCTCGGCGCGTACGATACGACGCTCCCCTGTCCCCGCGACGACCGCCAGCAACCGGTCCACCGCGAAGTCCGTCCGTACGACGGTACCGGTGCCGGACGCCTCGACCGACGTGACACCCGTCAGATCGCCCACGCTGACCCGCAGCGCCTCCGCGTTCAGCTCGGCCAGCTCGGCCCAGCGGCTGCGCGCGGTGACCACCAGGGCCCGGGCCCCGGCGGCGTCGCGTCCCCAGGCCAGCCCGGTCGCGGTCAGCTTGGCCAGTATCGCGGCGGCGCGGTCGGTGACGTCGTACCAGTCGTCCGGGTAGCCGAACGCCGGGTCGCGGAAGCCGACCTGGCCGGCGTACCAGCGGTCACCCTCGATGATCACCTCGGGCAGCGACCGGTCGGCGTGCTGGCCGACGATCGTGCGCAGCGCGTCGAGGTCGCCGTCACGCGCCACCGCGACCCGCAGCCGCTCCTCGGGTGCCATCCGGGCGGTCACCCCGTCGGTCAGGTACGCCTCGGCGAGCTTACGGATCCGGTCGTGGACCTGCCGCTGCACGTCCGGGGAGAGGGCGAGGAACTCCGTGCGGAGCAGCTTCGCCACCTCCCAGGTGAAGTGACGCACCAGCACGGCGTCCCGCCGCGGGCCGGGCTCGATCAGCCCGGCGACGAAACCGACGAGTTCCTCGGCGCAGCGCAGCCGCTCGGAGAACCGGCTGGCGTACGTGATGTTCTGGGCGTTGTCCCGCTTGACCGCGTAGTAGTACTCGTAGTCGCCGAGAACCGACACCTTCTTGGCCCGGAAGCACGCCTCCAGCGTGAACGGCTGGTCGCTGCCCATCGGCATGTCCGTGCGGTACCGCAGGCCGTACCGCTCGATCAGGTCCCGCCGGAACAGCTTGGTGTTCGACAACGACCAGGGCAGGTCGCTGCCGAACAGGTCGAGCCGCTCCTGGGTGGTGGCGTAGACGGCCTGGTGCACGTAACGCTTGTTGGTGCCGACCATCCGGCCCAGCACCACGTCGGAGTCCCACCGGTCGGCGGCGTCGACCAGGCGCTCCAGCGCCTCCGGGCCGAGGTGGTCGTCCGAGCCGATGAAGAAGACGTACCGGCCGCGGGCGTGGTCGAGCGCCACGTTGCTCGGCGCCGCCGGACCGCCGGAGTTGGCCTGGTGCAGCACCCGGACCGTGCCCGGGTACCGCTTGGCGTAGCGGTCCAGTTCGGCGCCGCTGCCGTCGGTGGAGCCGTCGTCGACGGCGACGACCTCCAGCCGGTCCAGCCCGATGGTCTGCCCGACGAGCGAGTCCAGGCAGGCGGTCAGGTACGGCATGGTGTTGTAGACGGCGACCACCACTGTCACGTCCGGCCCGCTCACGCCCCCACCTCCACCTGCGCCGGCTGCACCGGTGCGTGCGCCGCCGGCGCCGGCCGGGGCGGTGCGTCCGGCAGCAGCCGCGAGTAGACCTCGTCGAGCACCCGCGCCTGCGCCTCCCACGTCCAGCCGGCCAGCAGGCCCGGCCGGTCGTACGCGGCGCGGTACCGCTGCGGGTCGGCGAGCACCGCGGTGACCGCGCGCACGAAGTCGGCCACGTCCTCGGCGCGGAACACCTCGCCCTGACCGGTCTCCCGGACAGTCTCGGCCATGGTGCGCACGTCGGACACGACCAGCGGCAGACCGGCGTGTGAATACTCGAAGAACTTGGTGATCAGCGCGATCTCGTGGTTCGGCCAGTGCTGGATCGGGATGACGCCGACCTGCGCGCCGCTGAGGAACCGGACGACCTGGTGGTGCGGCACGTACGGCAGCACGTGCACCCGGTCCGCCACGCCCAGCTCGCCGGCCCGGGTGACCAGGCCCCTGACGTACGCCGAGTCGGGCTTGTTCACCACGAACGCGACGTGCGCGCCGGGCAGCCTCGGCAGCGCCTCGACCATCACGCCGAGGCCGCGCTTGGCGGCGGCCACCCCGCTGTAGACCAGCAGCGGCTCGTCCGGCCCGAGCCCGCAGCGGGCACGGATGTCCGGCACCGGCTCGGCCGGGTCGGCCGGCAGCTCGTCCACCGCCGGTGCGTTCAGCACGACCGCCGGCCGTTCGGCCAGCCCGTGCTCGGTGCGAAGCAGGTCGGCCAGGCCACCGGAGACGGTCATGGTGGCGTCGGCGTACGGCACGTACTCCCGCTCGTGCGCCACGTTGCCGGGCAGCCAGCGGGCGTTGTCGCGCCACGGCTGCACGCCGGGGAGGTATTCGTGGGCGTCCCAGAGCAGGGCGATCCGGCGGCCCTTCGCGGCGGCCCGGACCTTCGCGCGGGCGCCGACGCCGAGCATCCGGAAGTCGTTGGCGTGGATCAGGTCCGGCGCCAGCTCGTCGACCACCGGGCCGTAGGCCAGCTCGTAGTCCCACAGGCCCGGCTCCAGGCGCCGCCACGCGCCGTCGCCGCGCAGCCCGCGCCAGAACATCGTGTACGCGCGGTCCCAGGGGCCGTCCAGCTTGCGGCCCTTGCGGGCCCGGGTGAGCTGACGGTTGCGGAAGCCGACCCACTTGCGGGTCAGGCCGGACAGCTTCTCCTCGGCGCGCAGCGCGGCCCAGGGCAGCCCGCCCGGCCGGCCCGCGCCGGACTCGCGGGCCGCGACGGTGAGCGCCGCCCGGCGTACCGCCAGGTCCGCGCGCCAGGCCTTGACCGCCTGGGTACGGTGCGCCGCGATGCCGCTGGGCGGATAGGCGAGCGGGTGCCGCAGCCAGGCCCGGCGGAACTCGTGCCGACGGCGGGCCAGCGGCTCGGGCATCGGCACGAGGCGTACCTCGGCGGCGCCGAGGCGCCAGCTCTGCGGGCTGCCGACCGGCGCCCGGCCGAGCAGCACGACGTCCCAGCCGGCGTCGGCGGCGGACCGGGCCGCCTTCTGCACCCGGGAGTCACCGATGACCCCGTTGTCCACCAGCATCACAACCCGTCCCCGGGTGCCCGCCGCTGCGGTCGTGCCGTCAGATCCCATTCCTGCCCGTTTCGTCGTCGCCAGCACCGCGCCCGCGGACCCGAGCGAGTCTACGACAGCGGATCGGGCCCGGACGCCCGCCGCCGCCGGTGCCCCCCGACCTGCTGTGACTGTTGCTACCCTCCACCCTGTCCAACGACCGGCGCCCGCTCCGGGTCGTTCGCCGGGTCGCCGGCCGCGCCACGCGGGCCCTCGGCCAACCGCAGCTCAGCGCGAACGGGACCGCACAATGGACGTGGTGACCACCGAGGAACCCAGCCGGCCCGCACCAGCCCCGGCGACCGAGCCGGCCACAGCCGATCGCACCCGGCCCGGCCCCGTCCGGCGGCTGCGCGACGCCGCCCGCGACGCGGCGCCCGCGCTGGCGGCCTACGCGGTGATCCGGCTGATCGGCGTGCTGGCCGTGTACGTCTGGGCGCGCTCGCTGAACCTCTCCCCGGTACGCGAGCTGACCCTGTCCGACGCGACGTACTACCTCGCCATCGCCCAGCGGGGCTACGACGGGTACGAACGGGTGCAGAGCGACATGGCGTTCTTCCCGCTCTACCCGGCCCTGATCGGGGTGGTGGAACGGGTCACCCCACTCGGCCCGCGTACCGCCGGGCTGGCAGTGGCCGCGCTGGCCGGCCTGGCGGCGGCCTGGGCGCTGTACGCGATCGGCTCGTACCTGCACGACCGGCGCACCGGCGTGGTGCTCGCCGCGCTCTGGGCCGCGCTGCCGCACGCCGTCGTGCAGTCGATGGCCTACAGCGAGACGCTGTTCACCGCGCTGGCCGCGTGGACGCTGTACGCGCTGCTGCGCCGGCACTGGCTGACCGCGGGCGTGCTCTGCCTGTTCGCCGGCCTGACCCGCCCCACCGCCTCGTCGCTGATCCCGGTGGTCGGCCTGGCCGCGCTGCTGGCCGTGGTCCGGCGCCGGGACGGCTGGCGGCCGTGGGTGGCGATGCTGCTCGCCCCGGCCGGCTGGCTCGCCTACCTGGCCTGGGTGGGCGTCCAGACCGGGCGGCCGGACGGCTGGTTCCACATCCAGTCCGCCGGCTGGCGCAGCCACTTCGACTTCGGCGTGGACACGTTACGGCGGGGACGCGAGGTGCTGGCGGTGTCCGCGACGCCGCAGATGCTCGTGGTGAGCCTGGTGCTCCTGCTGGCGCTGACGTTCTTCGTGCTCAGCGTGATCGACCGCCAGCCCTGGGAACTGCTGCTGTTCAGCGGGCTGATGCTGGTCACCACGCTCGGCGCGGCGGGCTACTACCACTCCAAGGCTCGGTTCCTGGTGCCGGCGTTCGCGCTGCTGCTGCCGGCCGCCGTCGGCCTGGCCCGGGCCGGGCGGGCCCGGGCCGTCACGGTGCTGGTCGCGCTCACCGCGTTCTCGACCTACTTCGGCGGCTACCTGCTGCTCATCTGGACCAGGTCGCCGTGACGCTCACCGGGTGAGCGGGCGGACGTCCCACAACCAGACGTCCGCCACCCGCTGCCCCGGCCCGTAGAGCGCGTCGAGCACCACCTTGAGGTCGTCGTGGCGGCGGGCCCGGTCCGGCAGCGCCACCGCGTCGGCCTTCCAGTGCCGCACGTCGGCGCGGGCCTGCTCGACGTCGGCCGGGCCGACAGCGGTGTCCCGCTGGCCCCGCGACACGGCGGTGAGCAGCTTCGCGGTCGGCTGCGGCTCGACGCCCCACCGGCCGGTGTTGTCGGTCTTCGAGACCGGCCCGAGGAAGTACCCCTCCGGTACGGCGAAGCCGGCCAGTGCGGCGGAACTCCAGTACAGCGACGTCATGCCGTCGACCGGGACCGGCACCAGGGTGCGGCCGGGGGCGACGTGCTCCTTCCAGACGCCGGCGGTGACGAAGTCCGGCACCGGGTTGCGCCCGCGCGCCTCCAGCGGGGTGGGCAGGATCGGCAGCAGCGCGGCGAACAGCGCGACAGCGGCCAGGCGGGGCACCAGCCGGGACTGGCCGGGCTCGTCCGCCCGTACCCGGGCCACCCGGTCCCCGGCCACCGCGAACAGCACGCCGAGCGCCACCGTGGTGATCAGCGCGAACCGGGACACCACCACCGAGTCGAACACCGGCAGCTCGGACACCAGCGCGAACGGCGCCGGCACGTCGGTGCGGCGGGTGCCCACGGTCCAGGTGGTGCCGATCGAGAAGACCGCCGAGATCAGCGCGACCACGGCGAGCACCCGGACCACGATCTCGCGGCGCAGCCACAGGGCGGCGCCGATCGCGAGGATCACCACCGACCAGCCGTAGAAGCTGGCCTGCTCGGTGGTGTTCGGGCCCCAGCGCAGGGCGCTGGTGGGGCTGCCGGCCACGGACTCGGTGGCGTACCGCACGAACGAACCGAGGGTCAGCGCGTAGACGTCCGGGTCGCCCGGGTGACCGACCCGGTGCTGCGGGCCGGCGAACTGCATCCACAGCGGGTACGCGGAGGCCGCACCGACGAGCACGCCGGTGATGGCGAGCCCGCCGAGCATCGGCCCGGCCCGGCGCAGCGCCTCGCGCGGCCGGAAGATCACGTAGCCGACGACCATCATCAGGCAGCCGAGCGCGGTCAGGAACAGGATCTCCAGGCTCACGAAGAACTGCGCCACCACGAGCGCGCCCAGCACCAGGCCGTTGCGCACCGGGCGGCCGTCCCGGGCCAGCCGGATCACCTGCCAGAGGATGAACGGCACCAGCCACTGGGCGGTGATGTGCGGGTGGCCGTTGCTGTGCGACACCAGCGCCGGCGCGAACGCGCAGAACAGGCCGCCGGCGAAGGCCGCCGCCCGGGACGAGACCAGGTTGCGCGACAGCACGTGGTACCAGGCGTACGCGGTGCCGGCCAGGTTGAGCGTGATGAACAGCAGGTACGCGAACGGCGCGCCGAACAGCAGGGTGACCGGGGACAACACCAGCCCTGGTAGCTGCATACCGACGTTCGTCATCAGGTTCACGCCGTCCGGGGCGTTCTGCAACGAGGTGAAGAACGGGTTCTCCAGGTTGCTGACCGCGTGCGCGGCGTACGCCAGCATCCACTCGTTGAAGCCCTGGTCGTTCGGGCGGCTGCCGAGCAGCCGTCCGTCGGGGTTCACCCAGCCCCGCGCGGTCACCCAGAACGCGCCGGCCAGGTAGATCGCCGCGACCAGCAGATCCGGCCGCATCCGGTGCCACCGCCCGGGGCGGCCGGCACTCTCCGCCGCGGCGGTCTCCGGCTGCGCCTGCTGCTGCGGCGCGGCGTCGGCGGGCCGGTCCGCGCCGTCGGCGGTCGGCGGCTTCGCGGTCTCGTCGGTGGCGTCGGCCACCGATCCACCGGCGTCTGCGGTGCGGGTACGGGTCTCGGGCCCGGGGGCGGTCATGGCGCCGTAGTGTACGCAAGCCGGGCTGCGGTGCCGGGCCAGGCTCGCCCGGCCCGGTGAAGACTCGGCGACGATCCCCCGGCGGCGGGACGTACCGGCGGTGACCGGGCCGTGCCGCGGCGGCCGCGAGCAGCCGGGCGGGCGCCCGCCGGACCGGGGTGATCCGGCCGGTTCGGTTAGGCTGGTCCCTCGTGTCCCGTTCCACGCCACCGGTCACCGTGCTCCCCGTCGGGGCGGCGGCGTCCGGTGACGGCGGGTGGCCCGGCCCACCATCGCGTACCGGCCGCGTCCGCGTACGTCGTCCGGCGGCGGGTGGGGCACTACTATTCCTAGGGCCTGCGGGCACCGGCCCGGCCACCCGGCCGGGGTCCACGGCCTCCCGACTCGGGCGGCGGCCGGTCCGCACCGAGAATCCGTCGCAGATCACGAGGAGTCACGTGTGAAGGTCGTCAGCATCGTCGGCGCCCGACCGCAGTTGGTGAAGCTGGCGCCCATCGCGGCGGCGTTCGCCGAGGACGGGTGCGAGCACGTGATCGTGCACACCGGCCAGCACTACGACGCCGACCTGTCCGACGTCTTCTTCTCCGGCCTCGGCATCCCCGACCCGGACGTGCACCTGGGGATCGGCTCCGGCAGCCACGGCGTGCAGACCGGCAACACCCTGGCCGCCCTGGACCCGGTGCTCGCCGCCGAGGCGCCGGACTGGGTGCTGGTGTACGGCGACACCAACTCGACGCTGGCCGGCACGCTGTCGGCGGTGAAGCAGCACCTGCGGGTGGCGCACCTGGAGGCCGGGCTGCGGTCGTTCAACCGGCGGATGCCGGAGGAGCACAACCGGGTGCTCACCGACCACGCCGCCGATCTGCTGCTCGCCCCCACCGAGGAGGCCGTCCGGCACCTGGCCACGGAGGGCCTGGCCGCCCGTACCGAACTGGTCGGTGACGTGATGGTGGACGTCTGCCTGCGGGTCCGCGACGACGTGGCCCGGGGCGGGCAGCCCCGCCCGGCGCTGCCCGACGGCATCGACCCGGACGCGCCGTACCTGCTCGCCACGCTGCACCGCGCGGAGAACACCGACGACCCGAAGCGGCTCGCCGCGCTGCTCGACGCGCTCGCCGACCTGCCCGTGCCGGTCGCGCTGCTGGCCCACCCGCGGCTGGTCGCCCGCGCCGACGAGCACGGGCTGAAGCTGACCCGGGGCGCGCTGCACGCCGGCCGGCCGCTGCCGTACGCCGCGATGGTGGCCGCCGTGGTCGGCTCCGCCGGCGTGGTCACCGACTCGGGCGGCCTCCAGAAGGAGGCGTACCTGCTGGACCGGCCGTGTACCACGCTGCGCACCGAGACGGAGTGGGTCGAGACGCTCGCCGACGGCTGGAACGTGCTCGTGCCGGATCCGCGCGAGCTGGGCGCCGACTGGGCGGCCACCGCGACGCGTCCCGCCCCGGAGGCGCCGCGCGGCACCCCGTACGGTGACGGCCGGGCGGCCCGGCGGGTCGCCGAGACGCTGCGACGGCACCTGGCATGACGACGCGCTCCCTCCTCACGATCGGTTATCAGCGATGACCAACCACACCGTCCCGCTCCCCCGCTCGCGCAGCGGGAAGCGGCCGCACGCCATCTACCTCGCGATCGGCTTCCCGCCCGCGGCGAAGAGCAGCGCGTACCGGCTGCGCGAGACGGCGAACCAGTTCGTCGCCCAGGGCTGGGACATCACCGTCATCACGATCTGCCAGCAGGCGTGGGAGCGGGAGTACGGCCTGGACCACACGCTGTCGGAGAAGGTCGACCCGCGGGTGCGGGTGGTCGAGCTGCCGCTGATCCGGGAGGACCTGGAGACCGACATCAGGGCGTTCTCCGAGGAGCGGTCGCTGGACCCGGCGGGCTGGATCAAGCGGCTGCGCAAGCGCGAGCAGCAGGCGTTCCCGGAGCCGGTGTTCGGCGGCTGGCGGTACGAGCTGGAGAAGGCGGTGCTGCGGCTGCACCGCGAGCACCCGGCCGACCTGCTGCTCGCCTCCTGCGCCCCGTACGTGAACCTGGCGGCCACCCGGAAGCTGTGGGAGGAGCACAAGGTCCCGTACGCGGTGGACTTCCGCGACGGCTGGTCGCTCGACGTGATCGGCGGCGGCGAGGCGTTCACCCGCGACTCGGTCTCCGGCCGGTGGGAGTCCACGCTGCTGGAGAACGCGCTCGCGGTGTGGTGCGTCAACGACCCGATCGCCGGCTTCTACCGGGAGCGGTACCCGCACCTGGCCGACCGGGTGCACGTGGTGCGCAACGGCTACGACGAGGACAGCCTGCCGGACATCTCCGGCCGCTCGCCGGACCCGGCGGCCGGGCTGACCTTCGGCTACCTGGGCTCGGTCAACTTCAGCCCGGCGTTCCTGGAGTCGGTGCTGGACGCCTGGCGCATCGCCCGGCGCGACGACCCGCTGCTGGCCCGCTCCCGGTTCGAGGTGCGCGGGCACATCGGCGCGGGCGCGTCGCGTGAGGCCAACCGGCACATGGACCTGCTCAAGGAGGCCGCCGCTGACGGGGTCAGCTTCGGCGGCCCGGTGCCGAAGGCGGAGCTGGCGGCCACGTACGGCTCCTGGGACGCGCTGGTGCTGATGCTCGTCGGTGGACGGTTCGTCACCTCCGGCAAGGTGTACGAGTTCATGGCCAGCGGCCTGCCCGTGCTCTCCGCCCACGACGTCGACCACGACGCCAGCAACGTGCTCGCCGGCCATCCGCTGTGGACCGGGGCGGTCGGGCTCGACCCGCACCGCCTCGCCGGCTCCTTCGTGGAGGCCGGCCGGCTCGCCCTGAAGGCGACCGACGCGGACCGGGCCGCCGCCCGGGACCTGGCCCGCCGTTTCGCCCGGCCCGCTGTGCTCGCCCCGGCGGTCCGCCGCCTCACCGAACTCGTCCGGCCCACCGGCGCCGGCGCGGCCACCCCGGCCACGACCTCCTCGACGGGAGATGCCCGACAGTGACCACAGTGCTCATCGTGGCCGCCGCCGCACCGAAGCAGCCGGCCGTGCTGATCGAGGCGCTGGAACGTTTCCGCAGCCGCGGCGCCCGCGTCACGGTGGCGTGCTTCTTCGACAGCGAGGAACTCCCCGTCGACCCGGCGCTGGCCGAGGTGCGGTCGTTCGTCGTACCCGCCGAGAAGCGCGACGCCCGGCTGCGGCGGGCGCTCGGCCGGGCGCAGGCCAACCGCAAGATCTGGCTGCACGCGCAGCGCCACGCCTGGCTGCGGCAGCGTTTCCGGTCCGCCGACCTGCTGGTGGCGCTGGACCCCCGGTCGGTCTACACGGTGTGGGAGATGGCCCAGCGCAACACCCGGGCCGGTGCGCACTTCGGGCTCGTGCCGGCGCAGCGGGCGCTCGACGCGCCGCGTACCGAGCCGGTCGGCAAGCGGCTGGAGCGGCAGGTCGCGGCGGCCGCCGGCATCGGCACCCGGGGCGCCAAGCGGGCGGCGGTGGAGACGGTGCGCACCACCGTCCAGAAGGCGACCGGCCAGCGGATCATGAGCAACCCGGCCGGCGCCTGGTTCTGGTCCCGCGCGGTGGCCGCGCCCCGCGTACCGGACCGGCTGCGCAGCAAGCTCGCGGTACGGCTGCACGACAGCGCGGTCAAGGCGGGCCGCCCGGCGGTCGCCGCCCGGACCGCGGCGGCCGCGGTCAGCCGGATCAACAGCGCTGCCACCCGCGCGGACGTGCTCACCAAGGCCGCGCAGGGCGAGCTGGCCCTCGGGCACGTCCCGTCCGGCCTGCACGACGCGATCCGCGCCCAGCTCGCGCTGGCCGACGCCCGGCTGGCGAAGGATCCGAAGAAGGCCGCCGCGGCGGTGTCACGGGCGTGGAGCCTGGCGTCCAACCGGGTGCTGCACTTCGACCGGCTCTCGTCGCCGATGAGCGACGACCCGGGCGCCTTCCTGGCGCCGTTCCGGGAGAGCGCGGCGGCCCGGAAGCTGTCCGAGCCGCGGGGCCGGCTCGCCCCGGCCGCCCCGGCGCCCACCGACCGGCCGCTGCGGCTGCTGGTCACCACGCTGATCAACGACAACTTCCTCCAGGAGATCCTGGAGCGCTACCGGGGCATGCCGAACGTGGAGGTCCGTTTCCTGGACCTGTACGAGGACCCGGTGACCCGTCCGCTGGCGCTCAGCGGCAGCACCGTGATGGAGCACCTGCTCGGCGCCGAGTCGACGTACGGGGCCAAGATCGAGGAGTGGCTGCGGCCACACCTGGACTGGGCCGACACCGTCTTCGTCGACTGGTGCCAGGCCACCGCCGCGCTGTTCACGCTGCACGACCCGGGGACCGCCCGGATCATCGTCCGGCTGCACAGCTTCGAGGCGTTCAACTTCTGGCCGCACCTGGTGGACTTCTCCCGGGTCGACGACGTCGTCTTCGTCTCCGAGCACCTGCGGGACCTGTCCACCGCGGTGCTGCCGCAGCTCACCGGCGAACGCGCCCCCCGGCTGTGGGTGGTCGACAACGCGATGGACCTGCAGCGCTACCCCCGGGCCAAGCCGGCCGACGCCCGGTTCACGCTGGGGCTGGTCGGGTTCAGCTCGGTGGCGAAGGATCCGCGGTGGGCGATCGACGTCCTGCGGAAGCTGCGGGAGCACGACGAGCGGTACACCCTGACGCTCATCGGCAGCAACTTCAACAACCGGACCAGCAAGCCGGCGAAGGACTACGGCCGGCTGCTCGCCAAGGATCTGGCCGAACTGGAGCCGCTGGGCGCGGTCCGGCGCTACGGGCAGACCGACGACGTGCCGGGCGCGCTCCAGGAGGTCGGCGTCATCCTCAGCACCTCGGTGCGGGAGAGCTTCCACTGCGGTCTGGTGGAGGGCGCGGCGAGCGGCGCGGTGCCGGTGGTGCGGGACTGGCCGTTCTTCGCCGGCAAGCCGCACGGCGCCCGTACCCTCTTCCCCGCCGACTGGATGGCGGACACGCCGGCGGAGGCGGCGGAGCGGATCCTGGCCGTCACCGCGACCGAGCAGGCGTGGGTGGAGGCCGGCCGGGCCGCCTCGGAGCACGTGCTGAAGACCTGGGACTGGGCCGTCACCCAGGCCGACTACGACCGGCTGCTGCTGGGCGACTGAGCAGGCGCAACGAGTGCGGGGCCCGGCCGGTCGGCCGGGCCACGCTGTCGTTCTCCGCCGGTCAGCGCACCGGCACCGCCGTCCGCTGGTTCGGCACCGCCGTGACGGTGTCCGCCTCCGCCGGCCGCGCCGGCCCGGGGTGGTTCGGCAGCAGCCGGGTGTAGACCTCGTCCATCACCCGGGCCTGCGCCTCCCAGGTCCACTGCTCCAGCACGCCCGGCCGGTCGTACGCGGCCCGGTAGCGCTGCGGGTCGGCCAGCACGGTACGCACCGCCCGGACGTAGTCGTCCAGGTCCTCGGCCCGGAAGACCTCGCCGTGCCCGGTGGCCCGGGTCGCCTCGGCCATCGTCCGCACGTCGCTGACCACCATCGGCAGGCCGCCGTGGGCGTACTCGAAGAACTTGGTGATCAGCGCGATCTCGTGGTTCGGCTTGTGGTGGATCGGGATGACGCCGAGGTCGGCCGGGGCGACGAACGCGGACACCTGCCAGTGCGGCACGTACGGCAGCAGGTGTACCCGGTCGGCCACGCCCAGTTCGGCGGCCAGTTCCTCCAGCTCGTACATGATCGGGGCCTTGCCGTTGGGGTGCACCGAGACCAGCGCGACGTGCGCCTCGGGCATCTCGGTGAGCCCACGGATCATGATGTCCACGCCGCGCGACGGGTTGATGCCGCCGCAGTAGACGAGCAGCGGCGTGCCGGCGTCGATGCCGCACATCGCCCGGATGTCCGGCACCGGCGTGGCCCGCTGTTCCGGCGTGAGCGACCGCGGCGGCGCGTTCAGCACCACGGCCGGCTGCTCGGGCAGGTCGTGGCTCTCCCGCAGCAGGTCGGCCAGGGTGGACGAGACGGTGATGACCGCGTCGGCGTACGGCGCGTGCTCCCGCACGTAGGCGATCTGGGCGGGCAGCCAGCGCAGGTTGGCCGGGCGGCCGATGATGCCGGGGACGAACTCGTGCGCGTCCCAGAGCAGCTTGACGTCGCGTCCGCCGGCCCGGGCCCGCATGACCGCCCGCGCGCCGACGCCGAGCATCCGGAAGTCGTGCGCGTGGATCAGGTCCGGCCGCAGCTCGTCCACCACCGAGGCGAAGGCCAGCTCGAAGTCCCACAGTTCCGGGTCCAGCCGGCGCCAGGCCCGGTCACCGTGCACCCGCTGCCAGAACCGCAGCGCGGCGCGGTCGAGCCGCGAGTCCGGGTTCTGCTGGCTCTCCTGGAGCCGCCGCAGCTGCGCGGAACGGAACTTGACCCACCGGAACATCGTCTTGTTGAGGAAGTACGGCGCGGCCAGCCGGGCCTTGCCGGCCAGCTCGGCGAGGCGGGGCCCGCCCGCCGCCCGGTTCACCTTGATCTCGGAGAGACGGAACGTGAGGTCGTCCCGGCGGGCCCGCAGCGTGTTCAGCCGCCGCTTGGCGTCCGGTCCCGGCTTGTAGGCCAGCGGGCGACGCAGCAACGCGCGGCGGTACGCGACCGGGTGGGTCAGCCGCCGGGGCATCCGGATCAGGCGGACCTCGGCGTCGCCGATGCGCCAGGTGTCCTCGGTCGCCGCGCCCTTGAGGATGCCGACCAGGATCACCTCCCAGCCGGCCTCGGCGGCGGAGCGGGCGGCCTTCTGCACCCGGGAGTCGCCGTGGACCCCATTGTCGACCAGCATCACCACCCGTCCCCGGGTCGGTCGGGCATCGCTACTCGGGACAGCTTGCATCGGGTGCTTCTCCTCGTTGGCGGGGCGGTGCACGGACGGTCGGCGGGTCACCGGAGGAAGGCGTCGAATGCCTCGGCGGTCCGCCGGCCGTCGTGGTGGTCACGGACGTAACGGGCGCCCTCCGCGGCCAGGGCGACCGCGGCGGGCCTGTCGTCGAGCAGCGACTCGATCGTCTTGACGAGCGTGCCGGGTGTGGCGTTGGCGATCGGCGGCTGGACCCCGGCGGCCCGGTGCGGTCCTTCACTCACGTACGCCACCACGACCTTGCCGGCGGCCATCCCCTCACAGGAGAAGGTGCCGTAGCTGCCCATCACCAACTGGTCGACCACGATGTCGCAGTCCTGCACCAGGCGGCGCATCTCGCTGTGCGGCAGACCCTCCACCAGGCGCAGTTCGATGATCCGTCGATCGTGCAGCTCCTGCAACCGGGGCAGGAGCCGATCGGTGCCCTTGGTCCAGCGGTTGGACGGGGCGTGCAGCACCACCGGCCGGGTGCGTTCCAGCACCGGGCGGTCGCAGGCCCAGGCGTCCACGTCCACGATCAGCGGCGCCCAGGTGGCGAACGGCACGTCGTCCAGCAGGTCCGGCGTGGTCACGAAGAACGGCAGGCCGCTCTCCTCGGCCGTACGCCGGTTCTTCTCGGCCACCACGGTGAGCCGCTCGCGCAGGTCCTCCGGCGCGTCCCGGAACGCGGACTCGGCATGCCGTTCCAGGTGCGCGCCGGGGTGGCGGATCTCACTGCCGTGCGCCAGCAGCGCGACCTTGAGGCGGGCCCGGCGCAGCGCGGGCAGGTCCGCGGCGATGTCGTCGCCGTTGAGCCGGCCGAGCACCGGACGGAACGCGTCCACGATCAGGTGCGTGTAGAAGCCGAGCACCCGCGCGGCCTGCTGCATCTGCACGTCGAGCCGGTGTTCGCCGGGGAAGTGCAGATACCGGTCGGCCGGGTAGCGGTAGGTGGCCGGTGGCTTGGCCACGACCAGCTCGATGCCGACGTCCGCCCGCGCGGCGCTGATCGCCACCGCGAGGGCGGAGAGCTGCCCGGCGTAGTTCGCCGTGCCCAGGCCCAGCCGGACCGGTCCGGCGCCGAGCGCCCGCCACCGGCCCGGGGTGCCGGCCTCGACCGGCTCGACCGCCGGCTCCGGCGGCTCCGGCGCGTCGTCGTCGCCCCGCTGCCAGGCCCGTTCCACCGCCTTGGCGAAGGAGGGCACCGAGCCGGGCGCGTAGAAGTCGCCGGCCCGGTGGCGGGCGAGATGCTCGCGGACCACCCGGTTGTCGGCGGCGACCACCCGCAGCCCGGCGGCGAGGCATGTGTCGAGCAGCCCGAGACCGGCGTCCGGCGCGAACCCGAACACGGCCACGTCCCCCGAGGCGAGGAACGCGGCCGTCATCGTGCGCGGGCGCGGCACCGGGTGGACCCGGCGCCGGGCCTTGCCGGCCCGGCGGACCAGGTCCTGGGCGGCCGCCTGCTCCGCCGGGTCGCAGAGCAGTGCCAGGTGGAACTCGGGCAACCGGGCCAGGGCGCGCAGCACGCCGTCCAGCGCCCGGTCACCGGTGATCCCGCCGGCGTGCACCAGCAGCGGCGTGCCGGCGGGAAGTTCACACAGTTCGCGTACCGAAGGGGTCTCCCAGGGGCGCGTGCCGGCGGCGGCCCGGCGGAGCGCGATGCGCCACCGCCGGGGAATCCGCCGCCGCACCGCGGAGACCGTCCGCCGCACCGGCGCCGGGCTCATCGCAGTGCCGGCTCCGCGTCGTTGCCGCTGGCCGCCACGGACACGACCTTGCCGTCGGCGGACGACTCCAGCAGGGCGGCCGCGACCTGCACGGTACGCAGACCCTGCCGCAGCGTGACGATGTCGCTCTGCTTGCCCTCCACCGCGTCCCGGAAGCGCTCGTGCTCGACCAGCAGCGGCTCGCGCTTCGGGATGGCGTAGCGGACCATGTCGCCCTCGGCCACGCCGCGGAACGCGCGCAGCGCCTCCCACTCGGTGTCGATGGCGGCGTTGGCGTAGAACGTCAGGTCGGCGGTGAGCGTGTCGGCCACGAAGCAGCCCTTGTCACCGGTGACCACGGTGGACCGCTCCTTGAGCGGGCTGAGCCAGTTCACCAGGTGGTTGACCATCGTGCCGTCGGAGAGCTGGCCGACCACGGCGACCATGTCCTCGTGCAGCCGGCCGCTGCGCGAGACGGTGCGGGCCGCGACCGAGGCGTACTGCCGGCCGGTCACCCAGGCGGTCAGGTCGATGTCGTGGGTGGCCAGGTCCATCACCACGCCGACGTCGGCGATCCGGTGCGGGAACGGGCCCTGGCGCCGGGTCACGACCTGGAACACCTCGCCCAGCTCGCCCGCCTCCAGGCGGGTCCGCAGGCTCTGCAGCGCCGGGTTGTAGCGCTCGATGTGGCCGACGCCCGCGACCAGGCCGGCGTTCTCGAACGCCTCGACCAGCCGGGTGGCCGCGTCGACGGACTGGGCCAGCGGCTTCTCGATGAGCGCGCAGACGCCGTTGGCGGCCAGCTCCATGCCGATCGGCTCGTGCAGCGCCGTCGGGCAGGCCACCACCGCGTAGTCGACGCCGAGGGCGAGCAGGTCGCTCAGCTCGGGTACGACAGGGGCGCGCAGCGTGCCGGTCACGTCGCCGGCCGGGTCGACCACGCCGACCAGCTCGACGCCGTCCAGGTTGGACAGCACGCGGGCGTGGTTGCGCCCCATCGCGCCGAGGCCGATCAGGCCGGCCCGCAGCTTCCGTCCGCCGTCGCTCATCGGGCACCGCCGGCCAGGTTCGCGCCCTCGGCGATCCGCTCCAGCTCGGCCTGGCTCAGCGACGGGTGCACCGGCAGCGAGACCACCTCGGCGGCGGCCCGCTCGGTCTCCGGCAGGTCCCACGCGCCCGGCTTGCCGTCCACGAGGTACGGCTTGAGCCGGTGGATCGGGGTCGGGTAGTAGACCGCGTTGCCGATGCCCAGCTCGGTGAGGCGGGCCTGGGCGGCGTCCCGGTCGCCCCGCACCCGCACCGTGTACTGGTGGTAGACGTGCTTGGCGCCGTCGGCGACCGGCGGGGTGACCATGCCGGTGATCGCCGAGTCGAGGAACTTGGCGTTGGCGCGGCGCTGCTCGGTCCACTCGGCGAGCTGGGTGAGCTGCACCCGGCCGATGGCGGCGGCCACGTCGGTCATCCGCATGTTGGCGCCGACGATCTCGTTGGCGTACCGCTGCTCCATGCCCTGGTTGCGCAGCAGCCGCAGGGTGCGGGCGAGGTCCGCGTCGGCGGTGGTGATCATGCCGCCCTCGAGGGAGTGCATGTTCTTCGTCGGGTAGAAGCTGAAGCAGCCGGCGGTGCCGAAGGCGCCGACCGGGGTGCCGTTGCGCTCGGCGCCGTGCGCCTGCGCGGCGTCCTCGACCACGGCGAGGCCGTGCTGCTGCGCGATCTCCATGATCCGGTCCATCGCGGCCGGGTGGCCGTAGAGGTGCACCGGCATGATCGCGACGGTCTTCGGCGTGATCGCCGCGGCGACCGCCTCCGGGTCGACGCAGAAGCTGCCCGGCTCGATGTCCACGAAGACCGGCTCGGCGCCGACCAGCCGGACCGCGTTGCCGCTGGCGGCGAAGGAGAACGAGGGGACGATGATCTCGTCGCCCGGGCCGAAGCCGAGCGCCATCAGCGTTAGCTGGAGCGCGGAGGTGCCGGAGTTGACGGCGACGCAGTGCCGGCCGCCGACCAGGTCACCGAACTCCTCCTCGAACGCCGCGACCTCGGGGCCCTGCACGACCCGGCCGCTCCGCAGCACCCGGACGGCCGCCTCGATCTCGGCTTCGCCGATGATCGGCCGTGCGGGGGGAATGAACTCTGGATGCGGCCCGGCCATGGGGCTTCCTCCTGTCGACGCGTGGTTCATGGGAGACATTTCGGGGGATGGTACCGCTCTGTCGTGAAAACCAGCCGTTCGCACTGATTGTCCGACCGGTTGTGACCTTCTGTTCATGATCGGCGACGGACCTCCGGGGGTGGCCCGGGGCTCACACTTCCACCTCGTCGCGCACAGGCTCAACGCATGCTACCCGCAGGGCGGCGACGATCGCGGCCGCCATCCGGGGCACCTCGGCGGGCTCCAGCGGGGCCCGGGAGATCGCCATCCGCCAGTAGACCGGACCGACGATCAGATCGACGGCCGCCCGCCTGTCGGTGGCCGGGGACAGCTCGCCGCGCTCGACCGCGCGGCCGATCAGGATCCGGCCCACCGCCTGCTGGTAGTCGTCCAGGGCGGCCTGCAACTTCTCCGCGATCTGCGGGTTGCGGGCCGCCTCGGCCAGCAGGTCCGGGATGATCTGCGCGGCCAGCCGGTGACGCAGTGCACGCGCCATCACGTGCAGCAGGATCTCCAGGTCACCGAGGAGGCTGCCGGTGTCCAGCAGCGGGATGTTCCGGCCCGCCACCGCCGAGACCATGTCCAGCACCAGATCGAGCTTGGAACGCCAGCGGCGGTAGATGGCGGTCTTGCTCACACCGGCCCGGCGGGCCACCGCCTCGATGGAGAGGCGACCGTAGCCGACCTCGGCCAACTCCTGCATCACGGCGGCGCGGATGGCACTGGTGATCTCCCCGCGCAGCACCGCCGCGCCGGCCGGAGCACGCCTCTTCTCGGTCGTCACGTGGAACAATGTAGCGCAACGACGGTACGGTTGCGTCCCGACGTTCGGTGGACTACCTTCCATGCAGCAGCGAGGCGGCTCCTCCCCGCCCGGCCACGCTGGATCTCATTCACCGCACTGCTCCCCATCAGCACGAAAGATCGGAGCGCCTGAACATGGCCAACACCGCGGTGGCCGACCCCGAATCCGGACTGACCCGGGCCCAGCTGGCCCAGCGGTACGGGCTACGGGTGGCCGGGGAACGACCCGCCCTGGGTGAGTACGCCCGCCGGTTGTGGGCGTACCGGCACTTCATGACCGCGTACTCGCGGGCGAAGGTCGCCTCCTCGCTGAGCAACACCCAGCTCGGCCAGCTCTGGCAGGTGCTGACACCGCTCACCAACGCGGCCGTCTACTTCCTGATCTTCGGCGTGATCCTGGGCCAGCACCGGAACGTGCCGAACTTCATCGCGTACCTGTGCACGGGCGTCTTCATCTTCATCTTCACGCAGACCGCGGCCTCGAACGGCGTCAGCGCGATCACCGGCAACCTGGGCCTGATCCGGGCGCTCCAGTTCCCCCGGGCGGCGCTGCCGATCACGGTCACGCTGGTGCAGCTCCAGCAGCTGCTCATGTCGATGGTGGTGCTGGCCGGCATCGTACTCGTCACCGGCGAGCCGCTCACCTTCCGCTGGGTCCTGATCCTCCCGATGCTGCTGCTCCAGACGATCTTCAACGTCGGGCTGAGCATGGTCATGGCCCGCCTCGGCTCCAAGGTCACCGACCTCAAGCAGGTCATGCCGTTCGTGATGCGCACCTGGCTGTACGCCTCCGGCGTGCTCTACCCGGTGACGCTCATCCGCGAGCACCTGCCGAACTGGGCGGCGAACATCCTGGAGTGGAACCCGCCGCTGGTCTTCATCGAGCTGGCCCGCTACGCGCTGCTCGACTCGCACCAGGCACACCTGGTGAGCTCCCCGGCGAAGCTGTGGGCGCTCGGGGTGTTCTGGGCGGTCGTGATGGGCGCCGGCGGGTTCGTCTACTTCTGGCGCGGAGAGAAGGAGTACGGCCGTGGCTGAGCAGACCCTGCCGTTGAACGCCGGCCCGGTGACCGACTCGGGCCGCGTCCCCACAGTGGTGGTGGACGACGTGCACGTGATCTACCGGATCCACAAGGGCGCGACCGGCGGCACCACACCGGTCTCCGCGCTCAAGCGGATCGTCTCCCGCACCAAGGCGCCGAACATCCGCGAGGTGCACGCGGTCAAGGGCGTCAGCTTCACCGCGTACGAGGGTGAGGCGATCGGCCTGATCGGCAGCAACGGCTCCGGCAAGTCCACACTGCTGCGGGCCATCGCCGGGCTGCTCCCGCCGGCCCGCGGCGCCGTCTACACCCAGGGCCAGCCGTCGCTGCTCGGCGTCAACGCCGCGCTGCTCAACGACCTGTCCGGTGAGCGCAACGTGGTGCTCGGCTGCCTCGCCATGGGCATGCACCCGGACGAGGTCAAGAAGATCGCCCCGGAGATCATCGAGTTCTCCGGGATCAACGAGCGCGGCGACTTCGCCTCGCTGCCGATGCGCACCTACTCGTCCGGCATGGGCGCCCGGCTGCGCTTCGCGATCTCCTCGGCGAAGAAGCACGACGTGCTGCTCATCGACGAGGCGCTGGCCACCGGCGACCGCAAGTTCCGGGTCCGCAGCGAGCAGCGGGTCCGCGAGCTGCGCGACAGCGCCGGCACCGTCTTCCTGGTCAGCCACTCGATCGGCTCGATCCGGGACACCTGTGAGCGGACCATCTGGCTGGAGAGCGGCGTCCTGAAGATGGACGGCCCCACCAAGGAGGTCTGCGACGCGTACGAGAACCAGAAGTAGCGCGTCGGAGCGCACCGCACCGGGTTCCGCCCGGAGCGGTGCGCTCCCGCGTACGCGTTAAGGTTTTCGGACCCATCCCCTTTCACCCAGAGTGAGGTACGGCAATGACGCAGGACCACACCACCGCACCGGACGCCGCGCCGGCGAGCCCGGCACCCTGGCGCCCCGCGCGTACGGTGGCCGTGATCCTCGCCGGGGGGACCGGTACGCGCCTCGGACTGGGCATCCCCAAGCAGCTCCTCAAGATCGCCGGTAAGCCGATCATCGAGCACACCCTGGCCGTCTTCGAGGCCGCGCCGGAGATCGACGAGATCATCGTGCTGATGGCCACCGGTCACGTCGACGACGCGCGGCGCATCGTCGCCGACGCCGGCTTCCGCAAGGTCACCAAGGTGATCGAGGGCGGCGAGACCCGCAACGACACCACCCGGATCGCGCTCGACGCGGTCGGCGAGGGCGACGTCAACATCCTCTTCCACGACGCGGTCCGCCCGCTGGTCAGCGCCCGGATCGTGCGCGAGTGCGTGAACGCGCTCTGGACGTACTCGGCTGTCGACGTGGCCATCCCGTCCGCCGACACGATCATCCAGGTCGACGCGGACGACTGCATCACCGACATCCCGGTGCGCTCCCGGCTGCGCCGCGGCCAGACCCCGCAGGCGTTCCGCTCCGGTACCATCCGTGAGGCGTACCGGCGCGCCGAGGGCGACCCCGACTTCGCCGCCACCGACGACTGCGGCGTGGTGCTGCGCTACCTGCCCGGCACGCCGATCAAGGTGATCGACGGCTCGGACGAGAACATCAAGGTCACCCACCCGGTCGACGTGCACCTGGCCGACAAGCTGTTCCAGCTCGCCGCCGCGCAGGCGCCCCGGCTGACCGACCACCGCAGCTACGCCGAGGAGCTGACCGGCCGGACCGTCGTGGTCTTCGGCGGCAGCTACGGCATCGGCCACGACCTGGCCGAACTGGCCCGCTCCTACGGCGCCCAGGTCTTCCCGTTCAGCCGCTCCACCACCGGCACGCACGTCGAGCGCGCCGAGGACGTGGCCGCCGCGCTGAAGACCGCCTTCGAGGCCACCGGCCGGATCGACCACGTGGTGGTCACCGCCGGCATCCTGGAGAAGGGCGCGCTGGCCGAGATGGACACCGAGACGATGGACCGTCTCCTGCACGTCAACTTCGTCGGCCCGGTCACCATCGCGCGCCAGTCCCTGCCGTACCTCCAGCAGACCAAGGGCCAGCTGCTGCTCTACACGTCCAGCTCGTACACCCGGGGCCGGGCCCGCTACGCGCTCTACTCGGCCACCAAGGCCGCGCTGGTCAACCTGACCCAGGCGCTCGCCGACGAGTGGGCCGAGTTCGGGGTACGCGTCAACTGCGTCAACCCGGAACGCACCGCCACTCCGATGCGGACGCGGGCGTTCGGCGAGGAGCCGGAGCACACGCTGCTCTCCTCCGAGGCGGTCGCGCAGGCGTCCCTGGACGTGCTGATCTCCGAGCTGACCGGCCAGGTGGTCGACGTGCGCCGGTCCCCCGGCGAGCAGGTGGCCGCCGTACCGGCCCAGCCGGGCCCGCACCGGTCCGAGCTGTCCGCCGACGCCTGAACCCGACGGGACGTACCAGATGCGTGGTGACCTGGTCCGCAAGCTGATCGCCCGGGGGCTGACCACCGGGCTGGCGGTGCTGGCCTTCCTCGTCGTGGCGCTCACCGGCGCCACCGGCTGGGGCCTGGCCCTGGCGGTCGCGGCGCTGGCCGCCACCGCCTGGGAGCGCCGCGTCCGGCCGTCCGCCGACGGGCTCGCCGAGACGGTGCTCGTGGCCGCCGGCATCCTGGTCGGCTACGCCCGGCGCCTCGACGACGGCTTCGACCCGGCGCTCACCGCCACCGCACTGGTGCTGCTCGGGCTGGTGCTGCTGGTCGGCCCGCTGCGGCAGGCCGGCGCGCTGGAGATCCGCGCGGCGAACCTCCCGGTCCGCACGTGGACACCAGTGGTCGCCGCCCGGCTCGGCGACGCGCTGCTGGTCCTGCTCGCCGTGGTGGCGCTCGCCGCCGCCCTGACGCTGCCCGCCTGGACGGCGCTTTTCGCCGCGCTGCTGGTCGGCGCCGGATGCGGGGCGGTCGCGCTGGACCTCGCCCGGCGCCGGTTCCGGCCGCCAGCCGGAGGTGGACCGGTCGGCCGGGCGCTGCGCCGCCACCAGCCCGAGTTCGTGCTGCACTTCTCCGCGCCGCCCGGCTCGGAGTACCAGGTCACCATGTGGCTGCCGTACCTGGAACGGATCGGCCGCCCGTTCGTGGTGGTGCTGCGCGAGCCGGAGCTCCTGCCCGCGGTGGCCGCCGCCACCCGCGCCCCGGTGGTCCTCTGCCCCACGCTGAAGGCGCTGGACGAGGCGCTGGTGCCCAGCCTGCGGGTCGCGTTCTACGTCAACCACGGCGCGAAGAACGCCCACCTGATCCGGTTCAGCCGGCTCACCCACGTGCAGCTGCACCACGGCGACAGCGACAAGGCCCCCAGCGCCAACCCGGTCTCGGCCATCTTCGACAAGATCTTCGTGGCCGGTCAGGCCGCGATCGACAGGTACGCCCGCGCCGGCGTGGAGATCCCCGCCGACAAGTTCGTCGTGGTCGGCCGTCCCCAGGTCGAGGCCATCGAGGTACGCCGGGAGCCGGTCACCCCGTCGGCCCACCCGACGGTCCTCTACACCCCGACCTGGACCGGGCACCACGCCGACGCCAACTACTGCTCGCTGCCGGTGGCCGAGACGCTGATCCGCCGGCTGATCGACAGGGGTGCCGCGGTGATCCTGCGCGCCCACCCGTACACCGGCAAGAACCCGGCCTCGGCCCGTCAGCTCGCCCGGCTCACCGAACTGCTCGCCGCCGACCGGGCGAAGACCGGCCGGCCGCACCTGTTCGGCGCCGCCGCGAGCCGCGAGCTGACGCTCACCGAATGCGTCAACCGCGCCGACGCGCTGGTCTCCGACGTCTCCGGAGTCATCTCCGACTGGCTCTACTCCGGCAAGCCGTACGCGGTCACCGACACCGGCGCCGACGGTGAGCACTTCGTCGAGCGGTTCCCGCTCGCGGCGTCCGGCTACGTGCTGCGGCGCGACATGTCCAACGTGGACGAGGTGCTCACCGACCTGCTGGACGCCGACCCGAAGGCGGCACAGCGCTGGGCGGCACGTACCCGTTACCTGGGCGACTTCCCCGCCGACGCCTACGCCGAGGCGTTCCTCTCCGCCGCCCGCCGGGAGCTGGAGCCCGACTGGGCGGTCCCGGGGCCGCGCGCGGCCCGCTAGAAGCGCGAGCCGGCCCGTCGCGGGCCGGCTCGCCCGCTCAGAGGTACGGGTCGAGCAGGGCGAGCACCGCCTCCGGGTCCTCGACGTGCGCGTTGTGGCCCAGCCCGGGCAGCGTCGCCACCGGCACGCCCAGTTCCTTGAGCTGCGCGTCGGTCACCATCGTGTCCGCCTCGCCGCGGGCCAGCAGCACCGGCACATCGGTGGCCGCCAGCAGCACCGGCAGCCGGGGCTCCCCGACCGCGAACGCGGCCGGGTCCATAGCGAGCCGCCAGCGGCCCTCCTCCCGCCGCAGTCCCGCCTCCACCACCGGGTGGTCCGGGGCGAACAGCCCGGCGAGCCCGGACACCCGCAGGTAGCGGCGGGCCGCCTCGTCACGGGTGGCGAACCAGGTGACCGGCCGGGCGGCCAGTTCCGCCGACTTCGCCAGCTCGGCCGGAGACCAGACCGCCTTGATGCCGAGCCCGACCACCGCGTCGACCGGGAGCCCCCGCTGCCGGGCCGCGAGCGCCAGCGCCACCACCCCGCCGAGCGAGTGCCCGAGCAGCACCAGCCGGTCGTCGGGGCCGAGCCGCACCGGCCCGAGCCCGTCCACCACGCGCTGCGCCAGGGCCTCGAACGAGTAGCCGTGCAGCGGCGGCGACCAGCCGTGACCGGCCAGGTCGGGGGCGAGCCAGCGGCCGGGCCAGCGGCGCTCCAGCAGCGGCGCCCAGGGCAGCCACACCTCGCCGGTGGCACCCATGCCGTGCAGGAGAATCAGGTGCCGCTTCCCCGTCGCATCGCCCATTGGCGCAGTCTGCCACCGCCCGCCCCGGACACGCGAGACCGAACCCCGCCGACCCCCTCGCCGCGGCTCCGGCCGCCCACACGCCGCCCTCACCCTCGATCTTGGAGTTGTGGCACCTTCCATAGCGGGCGAGCCGGGCATACTGGGCGCCACAAGTCCAAGATCGGCGCGCCGAAGGGGGCCGCGTGAGGGGCCGGGACGGGGAAGGCCGGCGCCCCGGGTGGGGTGCCGGCCTTCGGGGCTGTGGGACGGTCAGGCGGAGTAGCCGCGGCTGGCGATCCAGTGCGCCAGGTCGATCGTGGTGACCCAGTACGACGGCAGCGACGGGTCGGCCGAGTCGGCGATCCGCACGGTCCGGCCGTCGTCCTTGTAGCCGACCACCGCGACGTAGTGGCCGCCCGGGAACGAGTGCCAGCCGCCGTTGGTGTCGGTGGCGGTACCGGCGACGTTCGCGACGACCCCGCGGCCGTTGCTGATCGCCTCGACCACGTCGGCCTGGAGGCGGTCCATCTGAGCCGGGGTGGCCGAGCCGGGAATCATGCGGGTCCGGTACGGGTTGCCCTTGACCTGCTGGTTGAGCACCCGGGTGGTGTCCTCGGCCGAGTTGGTGCCCATCTCGGTGGTGCCGAGGGGGCCGGCGAGCGCGTCCTGGCTGCGCTCGATGCCGGCGGCGCTGAGCGCGTTGCGCACCGCGGCCGGGCCGCAGTAGAAGTAGTTGATCTGTGCCTGGTAGTCGTAGTCGAGCGACTTGCTCGACGGCGGCTTCGGCTTGGCCTTGGGCGTGGTGTCCGGGTCGGCGGCGGCCTTCGCGGACGGGGAGGCGCTCGGCGACGCGCTGGGCGAGGCGGAGGCACTGGACGACGTCTGCGGCACGGCGATGCGGGCCTCGCTGCGGCTGGCGGGCTGCTCGCCGAGGCGGGCGGCGCCGAGGTCGGCGACCGCGGCGGTGTTCTCCTGGACCGGGGCGTCGTCACCGGCGGTGGCGACGGTTCCGGCACCGGCGGCCAGCACGAGCGCGGCGGCCGATCCGGCGATGATCTGGTACGGGCGTTCGGTGACGATCCGTCGCAGCTGACGCTTCAGGTGGTGCTTCACGAAATCCTCCACGGGGCGTGAGCGGCACACGCCGGCCCGGCACGCGGAGGAACTCACACGTGCTGGCGGGGCCGGATGGCCGGGGGATCGGGAACGCCCGTGATGCCGGGCGCCCAGGGGGCGGTTGCCGGTCGCGCGTCAGGCGCGGACGGGCACCGCTTCGCCGTGGAGGCGGGGGGACGATCGAGGGGTGGGCAAGAGGGGTTACTCCTTCCGTGGCCGCCGACCGGGTTAGCTGACGGATTCGGGCGGGAAGTACGCCCTACCGCGGGCCGTGGGCTCGCGGATTCACCCCGATGGTGCTCATGGGTCCCCGGTTCGTGGAACACGATTAGGCGGGTCGGCGCGGCGTCGCCGTCGGCGATCGATTACCGCATCGGACGCGCCGACACTACCGGTGGGTATGTCCCCTGCCAAGCGCTCCCACCTGCGTAAACGTGATCCGCGGTAACGGATTTCGGAACACCCGGTTACTGACTTCGCTCAATGGGACAAGCAGTTTCGACGGCGCCCGGCGGCGGAAAGCGGACAGACGGCGAGCACCCGACCGGCAATCGCGGGACTCGATGACCTGTTCTGCGCCCGGCGCCCGTTTCGACGGCCCGGGTGACCGGGCTCACCACATTCCGGGTAACGATTCGGTCGAGACGAGACCTCAGCCGACCCGGGCCGGGCGCCAGCGGGCGTTACGGACCGTAGCGGCCACCGGCTGGGCGCTCGCCGTCGCGCTCCGGTACGCCGGGGCGGGCCGCAGCGCCGCGGTGGCCGCGTACGCCTCGGCGGCGAGCGTCCGGGCGGCCTCGGCGGCCAGTTCCGCGTCCCGCCAGGCCGTCCGCTCCCGCGCGGCGGCGCTCTCCCATCCGGCCCGGCGCCCGTCCCGGACGGTGCGGGCCAGCACGATCTCCTGCTCGGCCGGGTGCCGGCGCGGATCCCATCCGTTGCGGCGGGCCAGCACGTCGGCGAGCTGACGGGCGGTCAGGTCGCCCCGCCAGTGCGCCGTCATGGCGGCGTGGTGCAGCCAGCGCTCCCGGGCCGCGTACTCGGCAGGGGTGCGCGGCGTGCGCGGGGCGGGCAGCGCGGCGGCACCGGCGAAGCGGCGGGCGGCGGCGTCCGCCTCGTCGTACGCGGTCCAGGCCCGGTCCGCCTCGTCCTGCGCGGCCAGCCACCGCTCCCGGCGGCGACGGGCCGTCTGGGCGGCTCCGGCGGCGGCCACCGCGACCTCCTCGGCGTACCGGATCAGGTCGTCGTGGCGGGCGGCGTCGGCGTCGGCCGGTTCGGGGGCGGCCTTCGGCACGGGGTCGCGTTCGGGCCGGGCGACGAGGGCGGCGAGCAGGCCGAGGGCGAGCAGCAGGAGGAAGGACCAGATGGCGGCGGCCTCGGGCACGGAGGTGAGGAAGTGGTACAGAGCGGTCTGGGACATGGTCGGCACCTCACGGGAAGGACCTGGCGGGAGGACCCGCACGATCTCGCCGGGGCGGGCCGGTAAGGCCACCAGGGCGGGCGCGGGGGATGACGTGCGAGTGGGTGCGGAAGACGGGCGCGGCCCGTGAGCGGGTCAGCGGGCGGGCGGGGCCCGCGGGCCGGCCGGTGCGGCGGCCCATCCGGCCGAGACCGGCTGCGGCGCGGCCGGGGCGGCCGCCCGGGGCGCGGGCGCCGGCACGCCGGCGGGGAGGGCCTGCCGCTCGGCCACGCGGTCGGCTTCCGGCCGCGCGGTGGTCGAGGCGCCCGCGACCGGGTACGCCGAGACGGCGGCAGCCGGGGCCGGGGCGGCAGCGGCGACACCGGACGGCAGCGTGGCGGCGCCGAACGAGAAGGCGACGACCACGGCGAGACTGGCGAGCATCCGGGCGGTCCAGCGGGCCACCCACCACACGGGGCAGGTGAGCGCGATCGGAAGCACGGGTACAAATTACCGCCGAACCCCCACGAACGCACCGCCGCACGGCGTGTCGCGGATCGACCGGCCGGCGTGTGCGCGTGTCAGTCCGGGCGACGCCGCCCGGCGTACTCGATGTCCTCGGCCGGACCGGTGACGGAGGCCGCGCCCCCGTCGGCGGCCGGCCCGGCGGCGGCCTCGGTGGGCCTGCGCGGAGCCGGCACGGCCGGTGCGGGCGACGCCGCGCGGGCCCGGCGGGACGGGCCGAGCAGGCGCATCATCGGTGTCTCCACCCAGCGGTGCAGCGCGGCGGCCAGCGCGAGCGTGACCACCAGGAAGCCGAGCACCGCGAGCGGGCCGCGCCAGCCGGGCAGGCCGGTCCCCCAGTGCCCGGTCAGCCGCAGCACGGTGACCATGACCAGCACGTGCACCAGGTAGAAGGCGAACGACACCTCACCGAGCCAGACCATCGCCCGGGACCGCCAGGGAGTGGGCCGGCCGCGCACGTCGGCGTCCGCCGCGGCGGCGATGACCAGCAGGTACGCGACAGCGAGCAGCGCCGCCCAGAACTCGGCCGGGATCCACAGCGCGGCGACCACCCAGGTGGTGACGAACAGGCCGGTGGCGACGGCGAGGTTCGGGCCGCGCCAGCGGTGCCGGCGCATCAGCTCGGCGGCGGCCACCCCCATCCAGAACTCCAGCGACCGGGTCACCGGGAAGATCTGGGTGAACCACCACCGCTGCTCCTCCGGCACGAGTTGCTGGCCGGGCCACAGCGCCAGGATGAGCAGCGGCGCCGCGACCAGCACGGTCCGCAGCACGCCGGTACGGGCCCGGCGCAGCCACGGCACCACGAGCGGCAGGCACAGGTAGAAGGCCAGCTCGCAGGAGAGCGACCAGCTCACGTTGTTGACGCTGTAGAAGTAGCCGCCCAGCGGGATCCACGCCTGGACCAGGAAGAAGTTGGCGATCGCGGCCCACGGCACGACCGGGTCGGCGAACCAGGCCGCTACCGCAAGCGCCGCGACGAACGTCACCACGTGGTTCGGGTAGATCTTGGCGAACCGGCGGCGCAGGAACGTCCACGCGCGCTCCCCGTCCCGGTACGACCAGACCAGCACGAACCCGCTGAGGATGAAGAAGAACTCGACACCGGACAGGCCCAGGCTGAACGCCTTGTCGACCAGGGGCTTCAGGTGCGGCTCGGCGACGATCCCCATCGTCCCGGCGTGGAAGCCGAAGACGAGCAGCGCGGCGACCCACCGCAATCCGGTCAGCGACGGCAGTCGCGGGGCACGGGTGACGGTCGGCGCGCTGGTCATTCCGGGCACCCTACCCCGGGCAACCGGGACGTTCCCGGCGAGCCGACGTCCGGTCGGCTCCGCCGGGGCGGCGGATAGGATTTCCGTTCTGCACGCGCGGGCACCCACCCGGCTCCCGCCCGCACGCCGTGCCGTACGGAAGGTGAGCGAAACCGGATGCACCAGCGGATCCTGCTCCGCGCCCGCAAGGGCCCGTTCGACGTCCTCACGCCGGAGGAGACGTTCGCCGGCAACTGGATCGGCGACAACAGCGGCAACCTGGTCTTCAGCCACGCGGCGCACAAGCTGCTCGCCACCTCCACGGCCGAGATCACACCGACCCGCGTCCCGGCCGACCCGCGCCTCGCCGACGAGATCAACGAGCGGCACGACGTGTTCGTCGTACCCCTCGCCAACGCGTTCCGCCGCAGCTTCATTCACCGGCTCACGCCGCTGACCCGGCTGATCGAACGGCTGAAGATCCCGGTGGTGGTGCTCGGCGTCGGCGTGCAGACGAACGTCGACGGCGACCGCGAGTACCTGCGGCCGATCGACGAGCCGGTCCGCGCCTTCTGCAAGGCCGTGCTGGACCGGTCGCACAGCATCGGCGTACGCGGCGAGGTGACCGAGAGCTACCTCAACGCGCTGGGCTTCTCCGACGTGGAGCAGATCGGCTGCCCGTCGATGTTCCTGCACGGCGACACGTTCCACCTGGAGAAGAGCCGCCCGGAACTGACCACCGACTCGAAGGTCGCGCTCACCATCTCCCCGTACGTCCGCTCGATGGCCTCGGTGGTCCGCCACCACCAGGAGCGCTACCCGAACCTCTGCTACGTGCCGCAGGACCTGCGCACGCTCGGCACCCTGCTCTACGGCGACGCGCCCGAGCACCGGGGCCAGAGCAGCGACATCCCGCTGCACACCTCGCACCCGCTGTTCGCCGAGGACAAGGTGCGCATGTTCGTCGACCCGTGGACCTGGATGTCGCACCTGTCCGGGTACGACTTCGCGTTCGGCACCCGCATCCACGGCACCATCACCGCGCTCGTCGCCGGCACGCCCGGCTACCTGTTCGCGCACGACTCGCGCACCCTGGAACTGGCCCGCTACTTCGGCATCCCGCACCGGATCATGCGGGACGTGCCGGCCGACGTCGACGCCGCCGACCTCTACGCGGAGGCCGACTACACGTCGCTCAACGACGGCCACAAGGCCCGCTTCGAGACCATCACCGCGTTCCTGCGCAAGCACGACCTCGGCACCTCGTTCGCCGACGGCGACAGCGCCGCGCGCTTCGACAGGCAGGTCGGCGAGACGGTGTTCCCGCCGGGCGTCGGGCCCGCCGCCGCCACCCCGCCGGCCGAACTGCTGACCCGCATCGAGCGGCTGCGCGACGAGAACGCGAAGCTCACCGCCACCATCGACGCGCTGCGCTCGCAGCAGCTCCGGGAGCGGATCAAGCAGGCCGTCCCGGGCACGGTCCGCCGGATACTGCGGCGCTGACCGTCGTACGCCTGTTCGAGAGCGGGGTACGATCGGCTGCGTGTCCGACGCGTACCAGCCCTCGATGCTCGACCTGGCCGAGCAGGGCCCGGCCCTGGGCCCGCTCGCCGGGGCGCTGCGCCGGCACGAGCTGAGCCGGGGCGCCTGGGTCGACCACCTGCCCGGCTGGGTACGCGGCTCCGACGAGGTGCTCGACACGCTGCGCCACGACGTGCCCTGGCGGGCCGAACGCCGCACCATGTACGACGCCGAGGTCGACGTGCCCCGGCTGCTCTGCTGGTACGCCGCCGGCCGCCCGCTGCCGCACCCGGTGCTCACCGCGGCCCGGGACGCGCTCACCCGGCACTACGCGCCCGAACTGGGCGAGCCCTTCGTCACCGCCGGCATGTGCCTCTACCGCGACGGCCGCGACAGCGTCGCCTGGCACGGCGACACCCTCGGCCGCTCCGCGCACACCGACACCATGGTGGCGATCGTCTCGTTCGGCTCCCCGCGCGCGCTGCTGCTGCGCCCGCGCGGCGGAGGCGGCGGCAGCCTGCGGTTCCCGCTCGGCCACGGTGACCTGGTGGTCATGGGCGGCTCCTGCCAGCGCACCTGGGAACACGCGGTGCCGAAGACCACCCGACCGGTCGGCCCCCGGGTCAGCGTCCAGTTCCGTCCCACCGGCGTCGCCTGAGCCGGGGCGGGACCACGTCCCGCCAGGGCACGTGCTAGAAACAACTCCCAGGGTCGATCACGCCCCCGTCACCCGATGACGCGAAGGGCGACCGATGACCCAGTCCCCCACCTCCCGCTGGTCCCCGTGGACCCTGCACGGCGACGGCCGCCAGGTACGCCCCGGCGACGTGGTCGCGCCCGACGAACGGCTCTCCTGGCCGCGCACCATCGGCGTGGGCGTGCAGCACGTGGTCGCCATGTTCGGCGCCACCTTCACCGTCCCGCTGATCACCGGGTTCCCGCCCGCCACGACGCTGCTGTTCTCCGGGCTCGGCACGCTGCTGTTCCTGCTGATCACCGGCAACCGGCTGCCCTCGTACCTCGGCTCGTCGTTCGCGTTCATCGCGCCGGTCCTGGCGGCGAAGACCGACGGCGGCATCGGCGCGGCCCTCGGCGGCATCGTCGTCGCGGGCGTCGCGCTGGCGCTCGTCGGCGTGGTGGTGCAGGTGGCCGGTTCCCGCTGGATCGACGCGCTGATGCCGCCGGTGGTCACCGGCGCGATCGTCATGCTGATCGGCCTCAACCTCGCGCCGGTCGCCTGGGACGGCGGCGGCTCCGGCACCGGCGTGAAGGCGCAGCCGCTGATCGCCGTGGTCACGCTCGTCGCGATCCTGCTCACCACCGTGCTGTTCCGCGGCTTCGTGGCGCGGCTGTCGATCCTCGTCGGCGTGGTGGTCGGCTGGGTGCTCGCCGCGCTCACCGGCAACCTCGACCAGCAGGCGGTCCGGGGCCTGCGCCAGGCGGCCTGGGTCGGTTTTCCCGAGTTCCACACGCCGAGCTTCGACGCGCGCGCCGTCGTGCTGGTCATCCCGGTGATCCTGGTGCTGATCGCGGAGAACGCCGGGCACGTCAAGGCGGTAGCCGCGATGACCGGCCGCAACCTGGACCGCGACATGGGCCGGGCGCTGCTCGGCGACGGCGTCGCCACGGTGCTGGCCGGGTCCGGCGGCGGTTCCGGCACCACCACGTACGCGGAGAACATCGGCGTGATGGCGGCGACCCGCGTCTACTCCACCGCCGCGTACTGGGTGGCCGGCGGCACGGCGATCCTGCTCGGGCTGTGCCCGAAGTTCGGCGCGCTGATCCTGACCGTCCCCGCCGGTGTGCTGGGTGGCGCCACCACCGCGCTGTACGGCCTGATCGCCATCCTGGGCGCCCGGATCTGGATCGAGAGCCGGGTCGACTTCCACGACCCGATCAACCTGTTCACGGCCGCGGTCGCGGTGATCATCGGCGCCGCCAACTACACGCTGACCGCGGGCGACCTGTCGTTCAACGGCATCGCGCTGGGCACTGCCGCCGCCCTGGTCATCTACCACGGCATGCGCCTGATCGCCCGCCTGCGCGGCACCACTCCCGAGTCCCGCCAGTCCCCCGAACCCGAACTCTGACCCGTCCTCTCCCCCACCCGCCCCACCCGGTCCGCCCGCCGTCGCCCCGTTGATCATGAAGTTAGCGGCACAAATTGCCCGATTCACGCCCGCCAACTTCATGGTCAACAGGCGGTGGGGGCGCGATCAGGTCCCCCCGAGGGCCCGGCCGCCCAGTCCGCCAGGAGCGCCCGCTGCGGTGATCAAGGAGTTTGCGGTCGGCGGGGGCGTGAAAAGGCCGCCAACTCCTTGATCAACCGGGTTGGGCGGGGGCCGGGAGAGGGCGCAGCGGCAAGGGCATGGCGGGGACGGGCGCGTCGGGTGGCCGGGCCGCCCGCCCCAACCCCGTCAGTCGCGGTCGATGTGGTGGCCTACCACCGTCGGGCCTAGCATCACGGCGAAACCGGAACCGTCCCGGCGCGGGTCCGCAGGGGGCAGCTCCACCGGGTCGCCGGTGGCCGTCGCACCCACCGGCCGCGGGCCGATCCAGGCCACCGACAGCTCCAGCTCACCCTTGAGGAACCGCTGCGCGCGTACGCCGCCGGTCGCCCTCCCCTTCGCCGGGTACGCCTTGAACGGCGTCACCTTCACTGTCGCTCCGGTCGACGTGACCACCATCGGCTCACCGTGCTTCGCGTCGTCGGTACGGATCGCGCCGAAGAAGACCACCCGGGCGTCGCCCGGCAGGTTGATGCCGGCCATGCCGCCACCCTTGAGCCCCTGCGGGCGTACCACCGATGCGGCGAAGCGCAGCAGCGACGCCTCCGAGGACACGAACGCCAGCGTCTCGGCGCCGTCGGTCAGCCAGGTCGCGCCGACCACCTCGTCGCCGTCGCGCAGCGAGATCACCTCGAACTCGTCGGAGCGGACCGGCCAGTCCGGGGCGCACACCTTCACCACGCCCGCCCGGGTGCCGAGCGCCAGACCGGGCGACCCCTGCGCGGACGGGCCCAGCGGCGCAAGCCCGACCACCGTCTCACCCGGCTCCAGCGGCACCAGTTCCGCCGCCGACATGCCGCCGCGCAGCGACACCGTGCCGGACTGCTCCGGCAGCACCGGCAACGGCAGCACGTCGATCTTGAAGGCGCGGCCGGCGCTGGTCACCAGTAGCACCCGGCCGCGGGCGGTGGAGTGCACGATCGCGCGTACCGCGTCGTGCTTGACCCGGCCGCTGCGCCGGCGCGCCTCGGCGGCCTCCTCCGACTCGGCCGCGGTCCGCGCCACCAACCCGGTGGCGGAGAGGATGACCTGGCACGGGTCGTCGGCGACCTCCAGCGGACCGGCGGGCACCGAGGCGGCGAGCACCTCCTTGAGGTCGCCGTCGACGAGCGTCGTACGCCGCGGCGCGCCGAACTGCTTGACCACGGCGGCCAGCTCGTCGGAGACGACCTTCCGCAGCACCTTCGGGTCGTCCAGGATCTTCGACAGCTCGGCGATCTCGCCGCGCAGCTTCTCCTGCTCGGCCTCCAGCTCCAGCCGGTCGTACTTGGTCAGCCGGCGCAGCGGAGTGTCCAGGATGTAGCTCGCCTGGATCTCGGAGAGCTTGAACTTCTGCATCAGGCCGTCCTTGGCGGCCTGGGCGTCCTCGCTGGCGCGGATCAGCTTGACCACCCGGTCGATGTCGAGCAGGGCGATCAGCAGACCATCGACCAGGTGCAGGCGTTCCTCCCGCTTGCGCTTGCGGTACGCGCTGCGCCGGGTCACCACCTCGTAGCGGTGGGCCAGGAACACGTCGAGCAGTTCCTTGAGCCCGAGCGTGCGGGGCTGCCCGTCGACGAGCACCAGGTTGTTCACGCCGAAGGACTGCTCCAGCGGGGTGAGCCGGTAGAGGTCGGCCAGCAGCGCCTGCGGGTTCACGCCGACCTTGCACTCCACCACCAGGCGGGTGCCGTTCTCCCGGTCGGTGAGGTCCTTGACGTCGGCGATGCCGGTCAGCCGCTTGGTCTTGTTCACCTCGTTGGTGATGGCCGCGATGACCTTCTCGGCACCGACGCCGTACGGCAGCTCGGTGACGGTGATGGCCTGCCGGCCGCGGCTGCCCTCCAGCGGGCCGATCTCCACCCGCCCGCGCATGCGCACCACACCGCGCCCGGTCTCGTACGCGCGGCGCACCTCGTCCAGGCCGAGCAGCAGCCCTCCGGTCGGCAGGTCGGGGCCGGGCACGAACTCCATGAGCTTGTCGAGTGTGGCGTCCGGGTGGTTGATCAGCCAGCGGGCGGCCTGGACCACCTCGCCGAGGTTGTGCGGGATCATGTTCGTCGCCATGCCGACCGCGATGCCGGACGCGCCGTTGACGAGCAGGTTCGGGAACGCCGCCGGCAGCACCGTGGGCTGGGTCAGCGAGCCGTCGTAGTTCGGCTCGACGTCGACGGTGTCCTCACCCAGCTCGCCGACGAGCAGCATCGCCTCCCGGGACATCCGGGCCTCGGTGTATCGCGCCGCGGCCGGGCCGTCGTCCGGGCTGCCGAAGTTGCCGTGCCCGTCGATGAGCGGGACGTTGAGCGAGAAGTCCTGGGCCAACCGCACCATCGCGTCGTAGATGGCGGTGTCGCCGTGCGGGTGGTACTTGCCCATACAGTTGTGCACCACGCGGCCCTCCGCGACGAACGCGTGTTCGTCGGAGCCGACCTGGATATCGTACGTGGTTTCGGCAGGAATCCGCTCGACCGACATCACCCGTAGGAAGGATCGGCCCGAAAGCGCCTCGAGCCGTCTCGCGAGCGGAGACCCGATGCGCCGGAGTTTACAGATCCATCCATCCCGCTCGGCACGCCAGAGCGGGAATGAACGCTCCGACAGCGGCACGCCGTTACGGTCCTTGCCGTAACGGATCTGGCTACCCGCGCCCGAGAGTGATGATCGGAACGCCTTGCCGGCCTCGTCCCGGAACCACCCGCCCCCCTGGTGGGCGTCGGCGAATTCCTTGATCACCCGCGCGTACGGCAGCCGGTCGTTGCCCTGCTTGCCGCCGTACTGATAGGTCAGGTCCACCACCTTTTCCAGACCTGCGATCTTGTAACCGATCCGCACCCAGGGCAGCAGCATCTCGGCCAGAGCGGCGGCATCACGCCCGCTGAAGGACAGGCCGAGAAGGCGTTGAAAGCCGTCTCGCGCGCTGGTCCAGTAGTGCCCGTGCAAGCCCAGGTCGGCCAGCATGGAGTTGATCTGCCGCACGAGTGTCTCGCTGGTACTGACGAAGACGATCTCCCGGAAGCGCTTGCGGACATAACCGTCACCGTCGAAGAATCCGGCAAGGAAGGGGGCCCATGCCGAGCGGTTCTCGAGGACATCACTCGGCACACGCTTGGCACCGCTCAGCGGTCCCCCCGCTTCGAGCAGGCCCTCGTGCCTCGCGAACGTGACGATGTGCTGATCGCGGTGCCGCGGATCAGTCGCCGTCCTCTTGCCTCGGCTGACGTTGAGCCCGTTGGCGATCGCCCAACCATGTGCGACGTCGAGCGGTTCGACGTCACACATGTGCAGGCGCACACGACCGTCAGCCGAGCGAGCCCGGTCGACGGCGAAGCCCTCCGCCACCACCAGCCCACGGACGTAGTCGTAGGGAGTGCCGCCGGGGGCGGCGGCTTTCCTGCGGGCACCGCCGTACGCGAGCGTGAGGTGCCCGGTGAGTTCGGACGCCTCCACCCAACGAACGGACAGGTCCTCGTCGACCACGCGAAAACGCTGACCCGGCGTGACCGACATGGTGTGCCCGTTGTCCCAGGTGACCCGAACCAGCTCCGACTGCGGGTTTCGGTAGGCCGCGACGACCGGAGTGGCGACTCCGTCGCCGTCGAGCACCGTGTCGCCGACCTCGATCGACTCGATCGGCCGAAGACCGGTCGGTGTCGACACGAGCGTTCCCGCGACGAAGCAGTCGCCGACGATCCGGGCGCTCTTGACGTGGCTGCGGTCCGGCCGGTGGCCCTGCTCGTACATCGACCACAGGATGCGCCGGTGCACCGGCTTGAGCCCGTCGCGCGCGTCGGGCAGGGCGCGGGAGTGGATGACCGAGAACGCGTACTCCAGGTAGGAGTCCGAGACCTCGGTGACCAGCGGGTTGTCGAAGACGCGAGCGCCGGCCTGGTCGAAGGCGGCCAGGTCCGCCTTCGCGCGGTCGTCCTTGCGGCGTGCCATGGTGCGGTTTCCTTCCGAGACGAACCCGTTGGTCAGGCGTCGATGGCGTCGCGGTCGACCCGGTCGGCGGAGTCGATCAGCCAGTTGCGGCGGGGCTCGACCTTCTCCCCCATGAGCAGTTCGAGGATCCGCTCGGCGGCCTCGACGTCGTCGAGCGTGATCCGGCGGACCGCCCGGGTGGCCGGGTTCATGGTGGTCTCCCACAGTTCGTCGGCGTCCATCTCACCGAGGCCCTTGAAGCGCGGGATCGGCGTGACGATCTGCTTGCCGGCCTTCTCCAGCTTGCGGACCGTCGCCTCCATCTCCGCCTGCGTGTAGGTGTAGACGGTCTGCGGGTTGCGCCCCTTGGTGGTGATCTTGTGCAGGGGCGGCATCGCCGCGTAGAGCCGCCCGGCCTCGATCAGCGGCCGCATGTAGCGGGCGAACAGCGTGATCAGCAGGGTACGGATGTGCGCGCCGTCGACGTCCGCGTCGGCCATGATGAGCACCCGGCCGTACCGCAGGGTGGACAGGTCGAACGTCCGGCCGGAGCCGGCGCCGAGCACCTGCACGATCGCGGCGCACTCGGCGTTGTCCAGCACCTGCTGGAGGCTGGCCTTCTGGACGTTGAGGATCTTGCCGCGGATCGGCAGCAGCGCCTGGTATTCGGAGGACCGCGCGAGGCGCCCCGTCCCGAGGGCGCTGTCCCCCTCCACGATGAACAGTTCACTTCTCTCGATGCCCGCGGCCCGGCAGTCGACGAGCTTGGCCGGCATGGCCGCGCCCTCCAGCGCGGTCTTGCGGCGGGCGGCGTCCTTCTGCTGCTTCTGGGTGAGCCGCACCCGGGCCGCGTCGACGATCTTCTGGAGCACCGTGCGGGCCTCGGCCTTGGTGCGGCGGTCGTCCAGCCAGTTCTTGAGGTGCGCCTCGATTAGGCCCTGGAGCACCTTGGTGATGCCGGCGGTGGACAGCTCGTCCTTTGTCTGCGAGGTGAACTGCGGCTCCGGGATGCGCACGTGCACCACGGCCGTCATGCCCTCCAGGACGTCGTCCAGGGTGGGCGCGTCCTCCTTGGGCTTGAGCAGGCCGCGGGCGTTGCGGGCGGCTTCGGCGAGGGTACGGGCAAGCGCCCGCTCGAAGCCCTTGCGGTGGGTGCCGCCGTGGGCGTTGCGGATGGTGTTGGTAAAGCACTCGACGGTGCGCTCGTAGCCGGTGCCCCAGCGGAACGCCACCTCGACCTCGGCGCGGCGCTGCACGTTGGACTGCATGACGCCGTTGGCGTCGGCGGCGTTCTCCCGGTAGGTGCCCTCGCCGGTGACCAGCAGCGTGCCGGAGACCGGCCGGTCGCCGGCCGGGGCGAGGTATTCCACCATGTCGGTGAGGCCGTTGGGGAAGTGGAAGCTCTCCTCGACGCTCTGCTCGCCGGTCTCGTCGCGCAGCCGGTAGGCGACGCCGGGCACGAGGAACGCGGTGTTGCGCAGCTTGAGCCGGACCGTCCCGGTGTCGAGCGCGGCGCCGGTCTCGAAGTAGCGGGGGTCGTGCCACCAGCGGATCGAGGTGCCGGTGCGCTGGCCGCGCTTCATCGCGCCGACGATCTGCAGGCCGGGGCCGGGGGTGAAGGGCGCGTCCGGGCCGTCGCCGTCGAAGACGCCCGGTACGCCGTGGCGGAACGACATGGCGTGGACCTTGCCGCCGCGCCGGACGGTGACGTCGAAGCGGCGGGACAGCGCGTTGACGGCCGAGGCGCCGACGCCGTGCAGGCCGCCGGAGGTCTTGTAGCCGGAGCCGCCGAACTTGCCGCCCGCGTGCAGGCGGGTCAGCACCAGCTCGACGCCGGAGATGCCGGACTTGGCGTGCACGTCGGTGGGGATGCCCCGGCCGTCGTCGTCGACCTGGACCGACCCGTCGGCGTGCAGGATCACGTCGACCTTGGTGGCGTGACCGGCGACACCCTCGTCTGTCGAGTTGTCGAGGATCTCGTTGACGAGGTGACCCACGCCACGGCTGTCGGTCGAGCCGATGTACATGCCCGGGCGCTTGCGGACGGCGTCGAGGCCCTCCAGATGCGTCAGGTCGTCGGCCCCGTAGAGGGTCTCAGGCTGTGCGGTCAACTGGTCGTACTCCCAGGTCTCGGCGGTGTGGTGCCGTTCACCGTGTGATCCCCCCACGATGATCGCCGGGCGCGGCGCGCCGGAGCGAGCCTAGCCGGGTGCCCCGACAGGTCGGCGGCACCGGGGCGGTGCGTTGCGCGATCGGCCTGCCGTCCGGGTCCGTCCGGCGGTCGCGTACGGCGGTCCGGCGGGACGGGCGGGGTGTCCAGCCGGCACAACGACCCGGGCGCCGGATGTCTTCCCCGGTGAACGGCCACGGATGTCGGGCCATTGACGTCCGTCACACGCGCGTGATCTGATCGCCCTCCTGAAGAATCTTTCACATTTCGATGTCTTGGGAGGTCGGGCATGTCCGTGTTCCGTCGTTCCGTGCTCGCGGCGGCGCTGGCGCTCGCCACGGTGGCGTTACCCGCCGCCGCGGCGCCCGCCCGGCCCGCAGCCGCCGCACTGCCCACCGCCGCGGTGGCGCTGGGAGACAGCTTCATCAGCGGCGAGGGCGCCGGGGCGTACGCGCCGGTGGTGGACGTCAACGGGGTGGCCCAGGGCTTCCCCGGCTGGTCCGCCGCCAACGCCAACGCCTACTTCTGCCACCGCTCGCCGAACGCCTCGCTGTTCCAGGCCGACCTGCCCGGCATCTCCGCGCGGTTCAACCTGGCCTGCTCGGGCGGCCAGCCGTACGACATCGCCAGCGCCTCGGCGACCCGGACCAAGGGACGGCAGGTGGCCGCCCAGCTCGACCAGCTCCGGTCGGTGGCGCGGACCCACGACATCGACCTGGTGCTCGTCGGTCTCGGCTCGAACAACAGCTCGTTCACCTTCGGCAGCGTGGCGGAGAAGTGCGCCAACCGGTTCATCGCCGACGCGTGGACCGGCTGGTGGGAGTTCTGGGCGTACCTGGGCGGGCCGGTGGAGCAGAAGCCGTGCACGGACGCCGACCTGGGCACGGCCGCGCAGTTCGCCGCCGCCACCGCGGAGACCACCACGGCGCTGCGGCAGCTGCTCACCACGCTGGACCAGATCGACGCCGACGGGCAGCACCGGGTGGTGTTCCAGGACTACACGAACCCGCTGCCGTTCGAGCTGGACCAGACCTACTGGACCGAGGACAGCCGGGACGACACCCGGGACAAGTTCCGTGCGCTGGGCGCCGAGCGGTACGCGGCCGGCTGCCCGATCCACCGGGCCAGCCTGGCGCCCGGGCACCGCTTCTCGCAGGGCCTCGGCACGCTCGTCGGCTCGGTACGCGGCACGCTCGCCGGCGAGTTCCCGCAGGACGACCTAGTCTACCTGAACGTGCAGCGCGCGTTCGACGGCGCCCGGCTCTGCGAGTCGACTGGTAGCCCGGGCAACGCCCTTGCCACCCCGATCCGGCTGATGGACGGTCCGAGCGGCACGTTCGTCACCAGCCTCTCCGGATACGACAAGCTCGACATCCAGCGCATCGCCAACGCCTGCGGCACGTACTTCCAGACCTGCCAGGAGTCGTGGCACCCGAACGCCGCCGGGCACAAGGTGCTCGGCCGGTGCCTGGCCGGGGCGGCGGCGACCGGCGCCCGTACCGTCTCCTGCGTCCGCGCCCCGGACGGCACGGTGAGCGTGAGCTGACAGCGATGGCCGGCGCCCCCGCACCCCGGGGGCGCCGGACCGGACCGGGCCCGGCCGGAACGCGAGCCCGGCCCGGGGTCAGGCCCGGATCGCGGTGCCGAGCACGTGCGGCGAGGCCGGCGCCGGCAGCCCGGTCGGCGGGAAGCGGAACCGGTCCAGTTCGGTCACCGTGAACCCGGCGGCCCGGATCGCGGCGACCGTGTCCCGGGCGGTGTGGCATCCGGCGCAGAACAGCGGCCAGAGCGTGGCGTCGGCCAGGCGCTGGGCCCGGCGCAGGCCGGGCGTCTGCGCCACCACGTGTTCGTAGAAGCGCAGTTCGCCACCGGCCCGCAGCACCCGCCGCGCCTCGCGCAGCGCGACCGCCTGGTCCGGCACCGAGCAGAGTACGAGCGACAGCACCACCGCGTCGGCGGCGCCGTCGGCGACCGGCAGCGCCTCGGCGAGACCGGCGGCGACGGTCACCGGGACCGGGGCGCCCGGCGCGGCGGCGCGGGCCAGCGCGCGCAGGCGGGGTTCCGGCTCGACGGCGAGCACCCGGCTGACCTGCGGCGGATAGTGCGCGAGGTTGCGCCCGTTCCCGGCGCCGACCTCGACCACCAGGCCGTTCAGCCCGGCGACGAGGCGGGCGCGGTGCCCGGCCATGCCGGCCTGGTCCAGGGCGACGCTGGCGCGGGCGAAGATCCGGGAGAAGATCGGATGGGAGACCGCCATCAGCGGCCGGCCGGTGGCGCGCCGAGGCTGAGCAGGAGCGGGCCGGCGGATCCGTCGACCAGGTCGCCGAGGCGTACCCCGTCGAGCACGGCGAGGAAGGCGGCCTGCGCGCGGCGCAGCTCACCGCGCAGCCGGCACTCCGCGATCAGCGGGCAGACCGGCTGCGCGCAGTCGACCACCTCGCCGTCGCCCTCGAAGGCACGGACCACCTGGCCGACGGTGATGTCCGCGGCGTGCTCGGCGAAGGCCACGCCGCCGGAACGGCCCCTGATGGTCACCAGGACCCCGATGCGTTGCAGTCGCTGCACCACCTTGGCGACGTGGCTGCGGGGCAGTTCGAGCCGGGTGGCGAGTTCGTCGACGGTGGCCCGGACCGGGGACGCGGCGGTCAGCATGGCGATCCGCAACGCCATGTCGGTCGACCGGTTGAGCCTCACGCACCGACCCTAGCCACTCGGCGCCGTCCAGGACACCAGCAGATTCACGGTGACCCATGCCACCCCGGCGCCGGGACCTTCGGCCCTAAAAGAGGAATCTCCGAATCCTGTTTCGTGGGGATCGACCTGTTCGAGCCCCGGAAGGAGATTCGGTCGTGCTCTCGGAATCCTCAGCAGCGGTCGTGACCGCCACCCTGCCCGTCGTGCGGGCGCACGGCGAGGCCATCACCGGCCGCTTCTACCAGCGGATGTTCGACGCCCACCCGGACCTGCTGGACCTGTTCAACCGGGGCAACCAGGCCACCGGGGCGCAGAAGGCCGCGCTCGCCTCGGCGGTGGTCGCATACGCGGCGCACCTGACCGGCGACGGCGGCATGCCGTGGGGGCCGGTCCTGGACCGGATCGCGCACAAGCACGCCTCCCTCGGCATCACCGCCACCCAGTACCCGATCGTCGGCCGGCACCTGCTCGCCGCGGTCGGCGAGGTGCTCGGCGACGCGGTCACCCCGGCGGTGGCCGCCGCCTGGGACGAGGTCTACTGGCTGCTGGCCTGCGAGCTGATCGCCCGCGAGGCGCGGCTCTACGCCGGCGCCGGCGTACCCGAGGGCGGTCCGGTGTGGCAGGACTGGCGGGTGACCGGCCGGACCCGGGAGAGCGCCGACGTCGTCTCGCTCACCCTCGCGCCGGCCGGCGGCGGCGCCGCGCCCGGCTTCACCCCCGGCCGGTACGTCTCGGTCGCCGTCGACCTGGACGGCGGCCGAGGGCAGCAGATCCGCCAGTACAGCCTCTCCGGCCGCCCCGGCGCCGAGGAGTGGCGGATCACCGTGAAGCGGGTACGCGGCGAGGGCGGCGCCCCCGACGGCATGGTCTCCGGTCACCTGCACGACCGGGTGTCCGCCGGCGACACGCTGCGGCTCAGCCCGGCGTTCGGCGAGGTCGACGCCACCGGCGGCGACGGGCCGCTGCTGCTGGTCAGCGCCGGCATCGGGCTCACCCCGGCGATGGCGGCGCTGGCCCACCTGGCCGACCGGGATCCCGGCCGGCGGGTGACGCTGGCACACGCCGACCGCGCCGCCGAGGCGCACGCGCTGCGCGCGGAACTCCCCGCGCTCCAGCAGCGGCTGCCGAACCTGGCCGTCCACCTCTGGTATCTCGACGCCGCCGGGGCCGACCTGCCCGGCCTGAAGGCGGAGGTGTCCGCCGGGCTGATCGACCCGAACCGGCTCCCGCTGCCCGCCGGGGTGGACGCGCACCTGTGCGGCCCGGTCGCGTTCATGAACCTGGTCCGGGGCAACCTGCTGCGCCGGGGTGTGCCGGCCGAGCGGATCGCCTACGAGGTGTTCGGCCCCGGGATGCTGCCGGGCTGACGCCCCGCGGAGAAGTCGACGATCTCCTGGTTAGGGGCGCAAGCCGAGGGTACGGGTCCTCCATGCGCATCCCCGGCATCAACGCGATCCTCCGGCCACCACGGAAGCGGTGGACGCCGCCCCACCGGACGCCGGGGCGCCGGCCACCCGCGTCGACACGCTCGTGGCGGCGGCGCGCCGGCTGACCGAGGACGCCGACGCCGCGTACCGACTCGGCGCACGGGCACGCGAGTGGCGGGGAAGCGGTCCGGTCCGGACCGCTTCCTCGCCGACTGGGACCGGATCCTGGAGGACGAGAACATGCGCATCGCGATGATTTCCCAGCATGCCAGCCCGCTCGCCGCCCCCGGCGAGGAGGACGCGGGCGGCCAGAACACGCACGTGGCGGAACTCGCGTCCGCGCTCACCGTTGCCGGCCACGACGTCCGCGTCTACACCCGCCGTGACTCCCCCGAGCTGCCCGAGGCGGTCGACGCGCCGGACGGCTACCAGGTGTGCCACGTGCCGGCCGGTCCCGCGCGGCGGATGCCGAAGGACGACCTGCTGCCGTACACGGGCGAGTTCGGGAGCCGGCTGGCCGACACCTGGCGGCGCGGCGGCTGGACCCCGGACGTGGCGCACGCGCACTTCTGGATGAGCGGGCTGGCCACCGTGCACGCGAGCCGTCGCACCGGCGTGCCGACCGTGTTGACGTACCACTCGCTCGGCACCGTCAAGCGTCGCCACCAGGGCGTACGGGACACCAGTCCACCGGGGCGCGCCGGTTACGAGCGGGCGCTCGGCCGGGCCGTGGACCGGGTCGTCGTGCAGTGCTCCGACGAGGTCGCCGAACTGGTGCGGATGGGCGTACCCCGGTCCCGGATGGCGCTCGTGCCGGCCGGCGTCAACGAGGCGGTGTTCCGCCCGGACGGCCCGGTCGCGCCCCGCGACCCGGCCCGCCCGCGCATCCTCACCGTCGGGCGGATGGTCGAACGCAAGGGCTTCCTGGACGTGGTCCGGGCGCTACCGGCGGTGCCGGACGCGGAGTGCGTGGTGGTCGGCGGCCCGCCGGGCCACCTGCTGCCCGCCGACACGTTCGCCCGCCGGCTGTCCGCGCTCGCCGACTCGTGCGGCGTGGCCGACCGGGTACGGCTGCTCGGCGGCGTGCCGCGCGAGGAGATGGCCGCCTGGTACCGGTCGGCGGACGTGCTCGTGGCCGCCCCCTGGTACGAGCCGTTCGGGCTCACCGCACTGGAGGGCATGGCCTGCGGCGTGCCGGTGATCGGCGCGAACGTGGGCGGCATCGCCGACAGCGTGGTGGACGGGCTCACCGGCGACCTGGTGCCGCCGCGTGACCCCCGCGCGCTCGGCACCGCGGTACGCCGGCTGCTCGGCGACAACGTGCGCCGGTTCGCGTACGCCACCGCCGCGCTCGACCGCGTCCGCAGCCGGTACTCCTGGAGGCGCTGCGCGGAGCAGCTCGTCGCGGTCTACGGCGCGCTGACGAACGCGGCCCGGCCCGCACCGGCGGTGGCGTGAGGCGACCCCTTGCTACCCACCGGTAAGGTTCGGGCCGTACCCTGATCCGGGTGAGCGGGGACTACACCCAGGAGTACGTGGACGTCGACGGCGCGCGCATCGGCGTGCAGGTCTACCCGGAGCCGACCGGTCCGCCCGGCGCGCCGGTGGTGCTGATCTGGCCCGCGATGGGCGTACGCGCCCGCTACTACCGGCCGTTCGCCGCCGCGCTGCGCGACGCCGGGCTCGCGGTGATCGTGGCCGACCTGCGCGGCACCGGCGAGAGCACCCCGGTGCCGTCGCGCGCCTGCCGGTACGGCTACCAGGAGATGGCCGCCGACGTCGGCGCCGTGCTCGACGCGCTCAAGCCCCGGCTGGACGGCCGCACCCGGCTGCTGCTCGGGCACTCGCTGGGCGGGCAGGTGGCGGTGCTGCACCAGGCGCTGGACGACGACGACCGGGTGGACGGGCTGGCCCTGGTGGCGGTGGGGCTGCCGTGGTGGCGGACGTACCCGGGCCTGCGCGGGTGGGGTGTGCTGCCGTACACCCAGGCCATCGCGGCGACGGCGCGGCTGCTCGGCGTCTGGCCGGGCTGGGGTTTCGGCGGCCGGCAGGCACGCGGCGTGATCCGGGACTGGGCGCACACCGCCCGCACCGGCCGGTTCCCGGCGCTGGACGGCGTGGACACGGAGGCCGCCGTGCGGCGGATCCGGACGCCGGTGCTCGCGGTCAGCGTCGACGACGACCAGTACACGCCGCACGAGACGCTCGACCACCTCTGCGGGAAGCTGACCGCGGCGCCGGTGACGCGGCACCGCTACACGGCCGCCGAGGCGGGCGCGCGGCTGGACCACTTCACCTGGGTACGCGCGTCGGCGCCGCTTGCCGCCCGGATCGCCGCGTTCGCGGACACGCTCCCCCGCCGGTGAGCCACGCCCGGGCGTGAGTCGCCCGATCGTGGGTATGCCGCACCGCCCGAACACGGCGGAGGGGGATCTGATGTCAGAACGGCACACCACGCTGCGCTCGATGCACGACCTGGGCCTGGCGGCCTGGTTCGGCGGTTCCCTGATGGGGGCGCTGGGCGTGAACGGCGCGGCGGCGCGGATCAACGACACGACCGAGCGGCTGCCGGTGGCCTCGGCCGGATGGGCGCGGTGGACACCGGTGAACGCGGCGGCGATCGGCGCGCACCTGGCCGGCGCGGTCGGTGAACTGGTCACCGAGAGCCCGCGGATGGCCCGCCAGGCGGGCGTGGGGAAGATGAGCGCGGTGAAGACCGCGCTGACGGTCGGCGCGCTGGCGGTGACCGGCTACAGCCGGCTGGTAGGCATGCGGCTGGAGAAGGCCGGCGGGCCGCCGGTCGAGGGGACCACCGAACCGAACCACCACACCCCGGCGAACGTCGCCGCCAGTCAGCGGCAGATGAAGCTGCTCCAGTGGGCGGTTCCGGCGCTGACCGGCGCGCTCGTCGTGGTGTCGGCGTACATGGGCGAGCAGCAGAAGCCGGGCCAGGTGTTCCGGGGCATGCTCGACCGCGCGGGCGGGCTGATGGCCGCGCCGAAGAACATCGGCAAGGTGGCCGCCGTGGGCGCGGCCGGCCGTCACCTGGTCGGGGCGAGCCGCTGACCACCGCGCGGCCGACGACCCACATCGGGGTGGGTCGCCGGCCGCGCGGTGCACCGGGACAGGCCGTCCGCAGGCGGACGGCACGGACATCAGCAGCCAGGCGAGGTGACAATGACCAGCAGGGACCGGCCGGGTGACGGGCGTGGGCCGGAGTCGGCAGCGCCGTGGGGCACCACCGACGGCTTCGACGCCGACCCGCCGTGGGGCGCGGGAGAGCACGACCCGATGAACGAGGGCAGCGAGGAGACCGCCGTACCCGAGGGGCGGCGCGGTGAGCGCCGGGCGGCGGGCGCCGGGCCGGGCGGGCCGAAGGCGGGCCGGCACGGGTTCGGATCCGTCGAGCCGACCCGGACGGCCGAGGCCGGGCCGGGCGCGCCGCCGGATCCCGCCCCGTCGGGGCGGACGTTCCCGGACGACAGGGCGGACGGCGACCTCGGCGACAACGCGCTGGAGGAGGCGACCGGGATGCGTCCGGAGACGCGTCCCTGAGCCATCAGGAGCCGGTGCCGTCCTCATCCGGGTCGCCGAGCGCGGACGGCTCGTTGTCCGGCACCGGCGACCCGGCCACCGGGTGCCCGGTGTCGTCGACCAGGCCCGGTGCCATGCTGCCGCCGTGCGCCTCCTCGGCCTCCCGGGTCGCCCGCGGATCCCGCTCGTCCTCGTCGCGCCGCTTCTGCACCGATCCCCCTTCGCTGTCGTCCATGCCTCCGGCGGTACCCGGACGGCGGCTGCGGAAACGTCAGGCGCGCGCGGCGGCGGGGGCGACGCCGAGCAGGTCGGCCAGGCGGGCGGCGTCGCGCTGGGCCTGGTCGCCGCAGCAGTTGTTCATCAGCACGTGCAGTTCGGCGCACTGGTCGGCCAGTTCGCGCAGCAGCACCGACCAGTGCCGCAGCTCCCGCTCCCCGTAGGCGTAGCGGAACCGTTCCTGCTTGTCGCCGCTCTCCCAGGCCGTGCTGTGCCCGTGGAACCGGATCACGGCCAGGTCGGTGGTGGCGACCAGGACCGGCGGCACCGAGGAGACGTGCCCCTGCGGCATGTCCACGCAGGCGTACCCGAGATCGTGCTCGCGCAGGAACGTCACGGTCTCGGCCATCGCGTCCCCGTCGAACCAGGACGAGTGCCGCAGCTCGACGGTGACCGGCCAGGGACGGCAGCGCCGGGCCGCGTCCAGGATCCGCCGCCGGGCCGCCTCGCCGCGGGCCAGCCACGGCGGGAACTGCAACAGCACGGCGCCGAGCCGGTCGGCCGCCGCGAGCGGCGCCAGCGCCGCGTGGAACCGGTCCCACACCTCGTCGTACGCCCCGGCGGGCAGGTCGCGCCAGCGGATCCGGCTCGGGCCGCCGGCCGGGCGCAGGTCCTTGGGCAGCGCGTCCACAGGGGTGTGGTGGCCGGTGAACAGACGGAACGCCTTGACGTCGAAGGTGAACCCGTCCGGCGTCGCGGCCGCCCAGCCCGCCGTGGTCTCCGGCGCCGGCACGGCGTAGTACGACGTGTCCACCTCGACCAGTCCGAACCGCTCCGCGTACCAGCCGAGCCGGCCGGCGGGCGTGTTGACCCCGCGCGGATACCAGCCGGAGCGGACCAGCATCTGGTCGGCCCAGGACGACGTGCCCACCTTGATGACACCCATGTAATTCAGTTCACCGCGACCGCCGGACATCGGCAACCGGAGATGCCCTCTCCGGGGGCGGACCGGCATCGGGTGACCGGCCTCACCGGGGCTTCGCGCCGACCGCGTGTGACGCCGGGCCGGGTCGGGGCGCTGAGGGTCACGAGATGGACGCATCCGGTCTGGACCAGGAAACCGTCGAGCGGCTGCTCGCCGGCTATTCCGGCGACGCGCCGTCCGCTCCGCCGGCCCTGCTCGCCGTGCTGGCCGCGGTCCGGGCCGCACCCGGCGCGGGCGAGCTCGACGGCGAGGCGGCAGCGGTCGCCGCGTACCGGTCGGCCCGGCGGATGCGCCGTCGCCGCCGTGTCCGCTTCGGTGTCCGGGTGGCGGTGGCCGGGCTCGCCGCGTCCCTCACCGGTGGTGTCGCGCTCGCCGCGACCGGAAACCTGCCGCGCGCCGCACGACCGGCGGCACCTCCGATCGGTACCGCGCCGCCCGCGCCGGAGACCCGTCCGGCCCGGCCGGCCGGCTCGCCGGGCCCCGGGACACCGCAGCCGTCCGCACCGCCGGGACTGTGCGTCGCGTACCGGGCGCTCGCCGAGCCGGACCGGGGACGCGCCCTCGCCACACCCGCCTTCAGCGATCTCGTCACCGCCGCCGGGGGGCACGACCGGGTGCCGGACTACTGCGCCGGGCTGCTGGGCGACGACGATCCGCCGGGCCGGGCCGGCGGCGGGCGAGGCGGCGGCCGGACCGCGCACCCGGTCCGCCCGTCCGGCGGACCGCCGGGCGTGGACGTCCCCGCGCCGGAGCACGCCGGGCCGCCGTCGGGCACCCCGCCCGGGCGGCGGGCCGGTTGACGACCGGCTGGTAACTTGCCCGCGTGACCCCCCGGCGTCGCCTGTCGGCGATCCTCCTCCGCGTGGCAGTGGTGCTCGCCGTGCTGGCCGGCATCGTCCTCACCGCGCTCGGCCCGGCCACGGTGACCGGCCTGCTGCCGTACTTCACCATCCAGAGCAACGTGGCGGTCGGCGTCGTCGCCGGGTACGCCGCCTGGTGCGCGCTGCGCCACCGGCCCGAGCCGCCGAGTGCCCTCAAGGGAGCGGTGACCCTCTACATCACCATCACCGGCACCGTCTACCACCTGGTGCTGGCCAACCCGGCCAGCCCGTTCGCGATGGCCCAGCCGGACCGGCAACCGGGTGAGTGGTGGGGCAACCAGTTCCTGCACACCGTGGTGCCGCTGCTGGCGGTCGCCGACTGGGCGCTGTTCGACAGGCGCGGCCGGCTGCGCCCCCGGTACGCCGCCTGGTGGCTGGTGTTCCCGCTCGGATACCTCGGGTTCGCGCTGGTACGCGGCCTGGTCGTGGACAGGTACCCGTACCCGTTCATCGACGCGGGCGAGCTCGGCTACGACGGGGTGGCGGTCAGCGCGGTCGGGTTCGCCACGGTGTTCTGGCTGCTGGGCCTGCTGTTCGTGGGCGTGGACCGGCTGCTCGCCCGGGCCGGGCGCGCCGAACCGGCGACCCCGGCGGCCGCGCCCGGCGCGGTGGAGCCGCCGGCCGCGGCCGGGCCGGAGGAGCCGCCGGTGGTCCAGCGGGAGACCACCGGCTCGGCCTGAGCGGCCCGGCGGATCAGGCGGCGCGCCGGGCCGGCCCGCCCGCGCGGATCCGGCGGCCCGCGCCGCGTTCCCGGCCGTACGAGTCGGCCCGCCCCCAGCGGCCCGGCACGTCGAGCAGCTCGATCCGCCCGAAGCCGGCCGGAACGGCCGGGTTCACCAGCAGGTTCTCGCCGCACGGGCGCAGCCCCAGCATGGTCGCCAGCAGCATCAGCAACCCGCTCGACGCCCACGACTGCGGTCGCCCGGCCTCCGGCAACTGGACCGGGTACTTGGTCAGCGCGCGGGGGTAGCCGGCGATCGTCTCCGGGACCGATCCGCCGAGCGTCTCCGCCATCGCGAACACGCTGGCGGCGATGTCGGCCGCCTCCTCGTCGTAGCCGTACCGCCGCAGCCCCGCCGCGACGATCGCGTTGTCCCAGGGCCACACCGCGCCGAGGTGCGCGCCGACCGGGTTGTACGGCCGCTGCCCCTGCGCGTAGGTGCGCACGCCCCAGCCGGAGAACAGGTCCGGCCCGCGCAGGTGCCCGGCCAGCGCGTCGGCCCGTTCCGGCGCCACGATGCCGCTCCACAGCAGGTGCCCCAGGTGCGAGGTGAGCGCGTCGACCGGCTCACCGTCCGGGGTGAGCGCCAGCGCGTAGTAGCCGCGCTGCGGCAGCCAGAAGTCCCGATCGAACCGCTCCCGCAGGCGCGCCGCGTCGGCCTCCAGGCGCTCGGCGTAGGCCGGGTCGCCCCAGAACTCCCGGGCCAGGCGGGCGCCCCGGATCCGCGCGTCGTACGCGTACCCCTGGAGCTCGCACGTGGCGCGCGGGTACGGCGGCTCCACGCCGTGCCGGTCGACGATCGCCGCCGGCGAATTGCGCCAGGTCTGGTTGGCGACCCCGGTGTCGGTGTTGCGCGGCTGGTAGCGCAGGTAGCCGTCGCCGCACTGGTCGCCGTAGCGGGTCAGCCAGTCCAGCGCCATCCGGGCCGGGTGCCGCAGTTCGTGGACCAGGTCGGTGTCACCGGTCCAGCGCTCGTACTCGTCGAGCAGGATCACGAACAGCGGGGTGGTGTCGGCGGCGCCGTAGTAGAGCGCGGTGGGCTGCTCGTCGAACGCGGCCGCCTCGCCGTACCGCAGCTCGGCGACGATCTTGCCGGGTTCCTCCTCGTGCCGGTCGTCTAGCCGGCCGCCCTGCGCCATCGCCAGCATGTGCAGCGTTCCCGGGGTCAGCTCGGGCGTGAACGGCAGCGTCTGGAGGCAGGTGATCAGCGCGTCCCGCCCGTACAGCGCCATCGCCCAGGGCATCCCGCCGACCGGCACCCGCTCGCTGTAGGCCAGCGGCATGTGGCGCAGCGCGGCCAGGTCGGTCAGGGCCTGCCGGTACACGGCGGCCGGCCCGGGCCGGTCGGCGACCAGGTGCGGCGCCCGGTCGTACCACCGTTCGAGGTCGTCGCGCATGTCCTGACGGACGTGCTGCCGGTGCGACTCGATGCCGGCCCGCAGGTCCCGCCCGCCGGCGCCCTGGATGACCATGGCGACGTGCAGGTCGACCTGCCACTTGCCCTGCGGCTCGACGCGGATCCGGAAGGTCATCCCGCGCGCGTCCACCTCCCCCGGGACGGTGCTGGAGACGCACGTCTCCCGGGTGAACCGCCCACGCTCGTACCGGATCCGCAGCCGCCGCTGCTCCGGTTCGGGGATGACGGTCGGGCGGCGCGGGCCGGGACGCAGGATCTCGGAGGTGTCGGCGAAGTCGCCGGCCATCTCCATCCGCACCGTGTACTCGGCGGGCTCGGCCGAGTGGTTCAGCACCGTGAGGCTCTCGTGGTACGCCTCGTCGATCGAGCGGTGCCGGATCACCGAGACGTCGGCGTCCACGTAGTGGCTGGCCGCGCCCGGCACCAGCACGAAGCGGGTCTCGAAGTAGGTCAGGTCGTCGCGGGACAGCGCGTGCAACCGCTCGCCGTCGATCGTGAGCACCCAGTGGGACAGGAACCGGGTGTCGAACGAGAACAGGCCGATCGGCGCGGACGGGTCGCGTTCCATGTCCCCCTGCGCGTCGCTCACGGCGAACGCGTTGCCGGCGAGGACATGGACCAGCTCCTGCCTCATCGGGCCGCCACCCGGGCGCCGGCCACGTCCCGGGGGTCCCGGGCGTCCGGCGGGCCGGGGAAGAGCCGGCGCAGCGTCATCAGCAGCTTGAGTTCGCCCTGCACGGCGAGGTCGTTGCGCAGCAGCGCGGCGGCCGGGTGCAGGCGCCCCGCCGCGATCCGGTCGAACACCTCGCGGTTCGCGCCGACCACCAGGTCGGCCTCCTCGGCCAGGCGGTCCACCCGGACGTCCTGCCGGTCGATGGTCAGGTACCAGTGCTCGGTGCGGCCGTCGTCGCGCAGGTCCAGGCGGATGGTGCCGGAGGTGGTCTCGGGCAGCTCCGGGTGCCGGCCGGCGGTTCCCCGGGTCAGGTGTTCCACGGCCGAGACGCTCATCGGGCCCTCCTCGTCGGTGGTCGCGGCCGGCGCCGCTCGTCCCGCAGCGTCCCCGCATCGCGGGTGAGGCGAACTCACCCGAACCGGGTGAGGCGGGGCGGCGCGGCGGGTATCCCTGCGGCCATGCCGACGACCGGGGACGCCACCGCCGACCGGGTGCTGCTCGCGCTGCGCCGGGCCGGCGCGGCGCTCAGCGCAGGATGAGTCCCCGCACGTACGCGGCCTGCCCGACGTGCTGGAGGTCGTCGTCGAGCACGCTCACCAGCCGCACCCCGAGCGTCACCGGCGGATCCCAGTTCTCGTCCACCACCCGGTCGAGGTCGGCCGGGCGCAGGCCGCGCAGGTACGCGAGGCTCCGGTCCACCACCGCCCGGTGGTAGTCGAGCAGCACAGCGCCGTTCTCGGGGCGTACCGCGGCGATCTGCTCCGGGCCGTGCCCGAAGCCGGTGTCGGCGGGGTCCGGCGGCAGGCCGCAGCGCGCCGCCCAGTCGCCGGTGGCCCACAGCTGCGGCTCCCCCATCACGTCGGCCACGTGGTCGTCCTGGATCCGGGTCAGGTGCCAGACCAGCCAGCCGACCGGGTTCGCCCCGTCGGCCGGCGCCCGCCGCAGCTGGGCCGCGTCGAGCCCGTCGAGCGCCCCGGCGACCAGATCGGGCAACCGCCCGTACGCCTCGGTCAGCACGTCCGTCGCGTCCACGTGTCCCTCACTCCCCTGCCGTCTTCTGCCGTCCCCTCGGGCAGTACCGCCCAGCGTGCCCGGCAAACCTCGGCGCGGGCCCCGCCTCTAGGGTGATCGCGTGGTCGCGGCGCTGGAGCTGTATCTGGACACCGACGCCACCCGGCGGATCCGGGTGCTGTGGGACCTGCTGGAGTCCGACGGGGTGCCGAGCATGCGGTCCCTGCTGGCGCAGCGGCACCGCCCGCACGTCTCGCTGGCGGTCGCGCCCCGCCTGGACCCGCACCGCGTCGCCGAGGCGCTCGCCGGAACCGTGGTGGCCGCGCCGCTGCGGCTGGAGTTCCAGCACGCCGGGCAGTTCGTCGGGCGGGTCCTCTGGCTCGGGCCGGCGCCGACGCCCGAACTGCTGGCGCACCACGCCGCCGTGCACGAGCGGCTGGCGCGGGCCGGCGTCGAGGTGGTGGAGCACTACCGCCCGGGCCGCTGGGTGCCGCACTGCACGCTGTCGATGCGGGTACCGAACCCGCTGATGGGCGCGGCGGTGCGTCGCTGCCTGGAGGTGCTTCCGCTGACCGCGACGGTGGTCGGCGCGGCGGTGGCCGACCACGCCCGCGACATCTCCCACCCCCTCCCCTGACCCCCTCCCCACCAAGCTCCACGCCCACTCCCCCCGACCTGGTGTCGACCATGGCCCTGTCCGCACGGAGGACGCCCCCGCTCGACACCACCCTGTCCGCGCCCCCGAGCCAAGCAGCCCCCTCCACACCCGTGATCCACACCAGTTCCCCGAAGTGGCGCCATCCTCGTCCATGATCAACACCAGCTCGGGGAAATGGCGGCATCAGACCACCTCGGATGCAGCCACCTCCCCGAACTGGTGTCGATCACGAGGTCGACAGCACGCGAGGGCCATCGCCGTCACGCGGACAACAGCCAGACCTCACCAGCCGCCAGCGCGCACCCCTCCCCACCTCCACCACTGGGCCGACCCTCGGAATCCAGGGGACATGGTCCACACCATCTCGCTGAAGTGGCGACATCCCCGCCCCAAGATCGACACCAGTTCGGGGAAATGGCGGCATCAGGCCACCTCGGATGCAGCCACCTCCCCGAACTGGTGTCGATCTTGGGCGGGGGCAGCGGCGGCGGGCCGGTCACGTCAAGGGAAGGCGAGGGTCGGTTCCGGTGAGGTCGAGAAGGAACGTCGGGTAGTCCGGCTGTGGGCACGGGTCGCCCCGATGACCGAGCCGCTCGTAGAACGGCGCCGCCCGCTCGTGGTGGGCCTGCCACTCCAGGTGCCGGGCCCGCCCGCCGGCCCAGCGCCGCACCGCCGTGAACAAGGCACGGCCCACCCCGTCACGCCGCCGGTCCGGAACGACGTACAGGTCGTGCAGGCGTACGGTGCGGTGCGCGTCACCGGAACGCAGGTGCGGGCCGTGGTCCTGGGCGGCGGCGTACCCGGCCAACCCGCCCGCGTCGATGGCACCGAGCAGCGCCCAGCGGGGGTCGGCGAGCAGCGCGGCGAACCGCAGCCGGTGGGCCTCCGGCGGGTCGTCGCCCACACCCATGTCCCGCAGCATCGGCCACAGCTGCGGCCAGTCCGGCACGCGCAGGTCCCGCACGATGATCGGCATCGGACCAGGATGCGGGCGGGACAGCGCGGCGGCGACCGGGTTTCGCGCCATCTGCGGCCGCCCTGACGATCGGGACCGAACCGACGCAAGCTGGTAAAAGCGCAGGTCAGAGCCATTCTGGCCACCCGAAGACGTGCGGCCGGAGCGGCAGCGAAGCACGTCGAAGGAGAGCCTCATGGCCGCACCCGTCGTCCGTTCCGTCACCGCCGACCAGACCGTCCTGCTACCAGGGCAGTCGACCACCGTCCGGGTGGACGCCTACCACCCCGACTCGCGCCTGCTGACGCTCGCCGGCCGGGTCAGCGACCCCACCGGCGTCACCTGGGACAGCCCGGTCCGGGTGGACCTGAGCGTCCCGTTGACCATCCAGCTCGCCGGCGCCTCGCCAGGGGTGACAGTCACACCGAGCGGCACCGAACCGGGCCGCTTCACAGTCACCGTGCTGGCCGGCCGGGGCACGGTGACGCTGACCGCGACGGCGCGTGACGGCGCCGGCCGCACCGGCACGGGCACCGCCACATTGACCGTGCCGCTGCTGGTCGGGATGAGCGCCGAGAAGGGCGCCCGGACCCAGCGGGCGGTGGCCGACTACCCGGGCATCCGCTACATGCGCGACTTCGGCACGGACGGCCCGGACGCGGACGCGCTGCCGGAACTGCCCCCGCTGAACGCGGGCAAGTTCGCCGACGCGCCCTCGGCCGTCATGCACGTCAGCTGGAAGGACGACGTCGAGCAGCTGGCCGGCTGGCTCGACGGCGTGAACCGCCCGATCTACCTGACCTGGTACCACGAGCCGATGGGCGACGTGACCCCCGCCACGTACCGGGCGACGGCGAGCCGGGTGACGCAGATACTGGCGGCGCACCGCAACCGGCGGTGGGTGCTCGGGCACGGCCCGATCGTGACCCGCTACTGGCTCGACGAGGGGCGCGGCAACCCGGCCGACTGGGGTTACCCGGGCATGACCCACTACGGCGTGGACTGCTACTCCCGGGACACCGCCGCGTACTGGCCCGCCTCCCGGATGTTCGGCGTGGCCTTCGGCAAGGTGCGCGCCGCGTACCCGGGGATCCGGCTGCTGGTGCCCGAGTACGGCCTGAGCCGCATCGCCGCGGACACCACCGGCGCGGGCCGGGCGCGGACGATCCGCGAGCACGTCACCTGGCTGCGGCAGCAGAACGACGTGGACGCGATCGCGTACTGGAACAACTGGGCCGAGTTCGAGCTGGGTGACCCGCCGCTCGAGGCCACGGCCTGGCGCGATCTCCAGGTGGGCCCGGCATAGACTGGGCCCATGAGGCGGAGTCGGTGACCAGCGGGAGCGTGACGTACCCGGGCTACACCCACGGCTGCCTCGCCTACGACGACCCGGCCGTGCTGCGCGCGCTGACGGTCGAGCAGGTAAGCGCGGGTCTGGCCGCCGGTGAGCAGGTATGGGTGGTCTGTCCGGAGGATCGCGCCACCGTCACCGGCTGGCTGGCCTCGGTTCCCGGGGTCGACGCCGCGCGCCGGCGGGACGCGCTACGGCTGGTTCCCGTCGGCGAGGCGTACCGGCACGACGAGATCGTCGATCCCGACCGGCAGGTCCAGGCGTACGTGCGGGCCACCACCGAGGCGCTGACCGCGGGGCACACCGGCCTGCGGGTGCTGGCGGAGGCGACGAGCCTGGTCCGCAGCCCGGCCCAGCGGGACGCGTTCGCCCGCTACGAGCACCGGATCGACCACTGGATGCGGCACCGGCCGATGTCGGCGGTGTGCGCCTACGACCGCCGGCAGCTGGACGACGCGGCGATCGCCGAGCTGGCCTGCCTGCACTCGGTGACGAACGCGGACGTGCTGTTCCGGCTGCACGCCGGCGACGGCGACTCGGTGGTGGCGCTGGCCGGCGAGCTGGACCCGTCCAACCACCGGGACTTCGCCGCCGCGCTGGAGCGGGCCGACCCGCGGCCGGTGGCGGGCCGGGTCGTGTTCGACGCCGCCGAGCTGCGTTTCGTCGACCACCGCAGCCTGCTGCATCTGCGCGACCACGCCCGCCGGCACGACGCCGTCGCGGTGCTGCGCACGCCGAGCCGCGCCCCGGCCCGGCTCGTCGACCTGCTCAGTCTGTCGGAGGTACGGGTGGAGGTCGTCCGATGAGGAGCGGCGCGGCCTTCGGCCACGTGGGCTACTTCCACGAGGCGTTCGTCTACGACTCCGACGAGGAGTTGCTGGCGGTGGCGCTGCCGTTCCTGCTGGACGGGATCGCGGCGGGCGAGCCGACGGCGGTGAACCTGGACGAGCGCAACGCCGAGCTGGTGCGCCGGGCGCTGCCCACCGGCGCCGAGGTCACGTTCCTGCCGGTCAGCGACGTCTACGCCCGGCCCAGCGTCGCGCTGCGTTCCTACCGGGAGCTGCTCGCCTCGTACGTGGCGGCGGGGGCGGCGCAGATCCGGATGGTCGGCGAGCTGCCGCCGGTGCTGCTCGGCGCGACCTGGGACTGGTGGGCGCGCTACGAGTCGGCGATCAACCACGCCTACGACGACTTCCCGCTCTGGGGCATCTGCGCCTACGACCGCCGGGGCACGCCGCCGCGTGTGCTCGCCGACGTGGCGCGTACCCATCCGCTGGTGGCGCGGCCGGACGGCAGGCACGAGGCGGCGGGTCTCTACACCGAGCCGACGAGCTACCTGACCGAGTTCCGGCCGGCGCCCCCGGACCCGGTGCAGCGGACCGTGCCGCTGGTCGAGCTGGTCGACCCGACGCCGGCCCGTGCGCGAGCCGAGGTGCGCGCCGCCGACCGTGGCCTGCTGCCGCCCGACGGCCTGGACGGCCTGGTCATCGCGGTCAGCGAGGTGGTGAGCAACGCGCTGCGCCACGGCGAGCCGCCGGTGTGCCTGCGGTTGTGGCGCGCACCGGACCGGATCGTGGTGACCGTCCACGATCGGGGGACCGGCCCGAAGGACCCGTTCGCCGGGCTGCTGCCGGCGGGCGACGGTTCCGACGGTGGTCTGGGCCTGTGGATCAGCCACCAGAGTTGCGACCACGTGACGTACCACAGGGACGCGACCGGCTTCACCATCCGCCTGACGGCGGGGAACCCGCACTTCCCGGTCTGACCGTGCCGCCGGTCGGCGGGCAGGGGGGCGGGGCGGGGCGAGCCTCGCGCGCGGACGCGGTACCGTAGCGCCTCATCGTGCCCTGCGGGGCGGTCATCCGCCGGCCTGGCGCTGGCGAACCGACGGAGGATGGCGAATGTCCAACGGTGCCGAGCCGTTCGCACCCCACGACGACCTGTCCGGGCGGCCCCGGTTCGATCCCGCGTTGCGCGGCTACGACAAACGTCAGGTGGACCGGTACGTCGAGCAGATCGACGCCGAGGTGAGCGCGCTGACCGCCGCGCGGGACCGGGCGTACGCGCAGGTGCGCGACCTGACCGCGCAGGTGCAGCGGGCGCAGGCCGAGGCGGTGGAGCTGCGGGACCGTCCGTCGGCGGTGGACCGGGCGTCCTTCCGCGACCTCGGCCCGATGGTGGACCAGATCCTGGACCTGGCCGAGAAGCAGGCCGGCCAGATCACCGACGTGGCCACCCGGCGCGCGGAGGACGTCCAGGGGCAGGCGGAGAAGCTGCTCGCCGCCGCGCAGGAGCAGGCCGCGCGGGAGCGGCGTGAGCTGGACGAGGAGCTGTCCGCCCGCCGGGCCGAGCAGGAGCGGGTGGACGAGGAGCGGCGGGCGGCCGCGCAGGCGGAGCTGACCGCGGTGCGGGAGCTGGCGGAGAAGCTGCGCGTCGAGGGTCAGGCCGTGCACGACCGGGCCCAGCAGGAGGCGAAGCGGATCAGCGAGCAGAGCGCGCAGCAGGTCGAGCAGGCGCGCTCGGCGTCCGAGGCACTGGTGAAGGCCGCGCGGACGCAGATCCAGCAGGAGGTCCAGGCCAACCGCAGCAAGGCCCAGCAGGAGCTGGCCCAGTGGCAGGCCACGATGGCCAAGGAGCTGGACGAGCGGCGGGCCGCCGCCGAGCAGGAGCTGGCCGACCGGGCCGCCGCGGCGGAGAAGGACATCGCCGCGCTGGTCGCCGAGGCGCAGCAGTACGCCACCGAGGTCCGGGAGCGGGCCGACGAGGAGACGGCGGCGCACCAGGAGCAGCTCGCCGGCGTGCAGCGGGAGATCCAGCAGCGGCAGGAGACGCTGACCGGGCTCAAGGCGGAGCTGGAGAGCGTCTCCCGGCAGCTGGAGGACACCCGCCAGGAGATCGCCACCATCGAGCGGACCGGCGCGGAGGTGGAGGAGCGACTGGTCGGCGTACGCCGGGAGCTGGCCGCGGAGACCAAGCGGCTGGACGAGGCGCGGCGCGCGGCGGACCTGGCCGAGCAGCACGCGAAGGAGACCCGGGCCCGGGTGCAGCGGGAGGCCAAGCGGGTCGCCGACCTGGCCGCGGCGGCGGTCATGGCGGCGGCCGCGGGCGGCGGGGAGACCGCCGAGTACCCGCAGGTGCCGGCGCGCCCGCCGATCACCGTACCGGCCGAGGTGACGCCCCGGGCCGTGGACGGGCGGACCGAGCCGGACGCGATCGAGCCGGACCGGTCGGAGCCGCCCGCGGTGGAGCCGTTCGTCGAGCGGCTGGACGGGCCGAGCTTCGACGCGTTCGCGGTCCGCACGCCGGCTCCGCGCGGTGTGCCCGAGGCGGAGACGACGGGTACGGACAACGGCGTACCGGCCACCGCCTGAGACGTCGGCGCCGCCGGTCCGGCGGCACCGCATCTTGCTCATCGACCTTGCTCTATGCAAATATTTGGATCGATCTGCTGGTGCATCTCGATCTTTATTCGGGGGTTGACGGGTATGCGGAAGATCTTCTCCATCGGTGCCGCCGTCGTCCTGACCGTCGCGTCGGCGGGCGCCGTGGTGGCCGGCACGGCCGCACCGGCGAGCGCCGGGTGCAGCCACTCGCACTCCAACGTGGACAGCAAGTTCGGCCAGCTGTTCAACGCCACGAACGTCAACATCCGCACCGGCCCGCACACCACCTGCGCCTCGCTGGGCTACGGGCAGCTCAGTCACACGGTCGACTTCCACTGCTTCGCCAGCGGCGACCGGGTCAGCGCGAACGGCCACACCACCTACACGTGGACCTACCTGCGGGACGTCACCACTGGTGTCTCCGGCTGGGTCGCCGACGCGCTGCTGGACAACCTCGGCGGCAACGTCGCCTGCTGACCGGGCCACCCGGCGGGCCCGCGGCGGGCACAATGACCGGGCATGACCGGTCTGCACCCGCCCGTCGAGCCGTACGACACCCATCTGCTCCCGGTCGGTGACGGCCACGTCCTGTACGTGGAGGAGGTCGGCCGGCCGGACGGCGTACCAGTGGTGTTCCTGCACGGCGGCCCCGGCGGCGGCCTGGTGCCGGCGGCCCGCCGGTTCTTCGATCCCGCGCGCCACCGGGCCGTGCTGTTCGACCAGCGCGGCGCCGGCCGCAGCACCCCGCACGGCGAGGTGCGCGCCAACACCACCTGGCATCTGGTGGCCGACCTGGAGACGATCCGGCAGCGGCTGGGCATCGACTCGTGGCTGGTGTTCGGCGGGTCGTGGGGCACCACGCTCGGCCTGGCGTACACGCAGGCGCACCCGGAGCGGGTGACCGGGCTGGTCCTGCGCGGTGTGCTGCTGCTGCGGCGCAGCGAGCGGGACTGGTTCTACCAGGGCGGGCTGCGCCACCTCCAGCCCGAGGAGTGGGAGCGGTTCGTGGCGCCGATCCCGCCGGACGAGCGCGACGACGTGCTGGCCGCGTACCACAGGCGGTTGCACGGCCCGGACCAGGCGCGGGCCCGGGAGTACGCGCGGGCCTGGGGGCGGTGGGAGGCGGTCAACTCGTCGCTGCGGCCCGACCCGGAACTGCTCGCCCACTTCACCACCGACGACCACGCGCTGCCGGTGGCCCGGATCCTGTCGCACTACGCGGTGCACGGCGGTTTCCTGGCCGAGGGTCAGTTGCTCGACGGCGTGGACCGGATCCGGCACCTGCCCGCCGTCATCGTCAACGGCCGGTACGACATGTGCTGCCCGCCGGTGTCCGCGTACGACCTGGCCCGCCGGTGGCCGGAGGCGACGCTGCGGATCGTGCCGGCGGCCGGGCACTCCGCCGCCGAGCCGGCCGTCACCCGGGAGGTGCTGCGGGCACTCGACGAGGTGACCGCGAGGGTCGGCTGACCGGTGCCGAACCCCCACCGGTCCGCGCCTGGTCATCGGCGACCTCCGCTGGCAGGATCGGCCGGGTGACGGGTGCGCTGTACGCGGTCAGTGACCTCCACGTGTCGTACGCGGAGAACCGCGCGGTGGTGGACGGCCTGCGGCCGGAGACGGCGGACGACTGGCTGATCGTGGCCGGGGACGTCGGCGAGGTCTTCGCCGACATCGAGCGGACGCTGCGGCTGCTGCGCGACCGGTTCACGCGGGTGGTGTGGGCGCCGGGCAACCACGAGCTGTGGACCAGCCCGAACGACCCGGTGACGCTGCGCGGGGTGGCCCGCTACGACGCCCTCGTGGCGATGTGCCGCGAGCTGGGCGTGCTGACCCCGGAGGACGACTACCCGGTGTGGCGCGGTGCGGGCGGGCCGGTGACGGTGGCGCCGCTGTTCCTGCTCTACGACTACTCGTTCCGCACCCCCGGCACCACCACCAAGGAGGAGTCGCTGCGCGCGGCGTACGACGCCGGCGTGGTGTGCACCGACGAGGTGATGTTGCACCCGGACCCGTACCCGGACCGGGAGTCCTGGTGCGCGGCGCGGCTGGAGGTGACCCGGCGACGGCTGGAGGCCACCGACCCGGCGCTGCCGACAGTTCTGGTCACCCACTGGCCGCTGGTGCGCCAGCCCACCGAGGTGCTCTGGTTCCCGGAGTTCGCCCAGTGGTGCGGCACCGACCGGACGGCCGACTGGCACGTGCGCCACCGGGCCGTCGTCGCGGTCTACGGCCACCTGCACATCCCGCGCACCACGCACTACGACGGGGTGCGGTTCGAGGAGGTGTCGCTGGGCTACCCGCGCGAGTGGCGGCGCCGGGGCGGTGAGCCGGCGCCGATGAAGCGGATCCTCGGATGATCGGGGCGCTGCTGCCGGCCGGGGCGCTGGCCGTCGAGGCGTTCGCCGACGTGCCGGACGAGGCGCCGTACCCGGGCGAGGAGGACCTGGTCGCCCGCGCGGTGGCCGCGCGCCGCCAGGAGTTCGTGACGGCCCGCCGCTGCGCGCGGGAGGCGCTGGCCCGCCTCGGGTACGCCCCGGCGCCGATCCGTCCCGGTCCCCGGCGGGAACCGGTCTGGCCGGCCGGCGTGGTGGGCAGCATCACGCACTGCACCGGCTACCGGGCGGCGGCGGTGGCCCCGGCCGGGGCGCTCGCCGGGCTGGGCATCGACGCCGAGCCGCACGAGCCGCTGCCGGACGGGGTGGCCGGGGTGGTCACAGTGGCGGGCGAGCCGGAGCGGCTGGCCGCGCTGCGCGACGCCGACCCGGGGACGCACTGGGACCGGCTGCTGTTCAGCGCCAAGGAGTCGGTCTACAAGGCGTGGTACCCGCTGACCGGGCGCTGGCTCGGGTTCGAGGAGGCGGAGCTGACCTTCGATCCGGAGGGCCGGTTCACCGCCCGGATCCTGGTCGACGGCACCCGCACCGACGGCGGCCCGCCGCTTGACGTCCTGGACGGCCGCTGGCTGGTCGCCGGCGGGCTGCTGCTCACCGCCGTGGCCGTGCCGCGCCGGTCCTGACCAGCGATACCGCGATTGTTCCGGTTTGCCCGCCCTGAGCTGGGGTAGGGCCGAAAGGGCCTGGACATTTAGCTGTAGGAGGACAGGTCCTGATGGAATCCAGCAAGCCCGCCCAGATCGTCAAAGGTGTCGTCGAAGCCGCCGTCGAGAAGGTCGGCGACGCGCTGACTCCGGACGTGCCGGGCGCTCCCGGCAGCGCGCCGCCACCGCTGGAGGAGCCGACCACGCCGCACGGGCCGCTGCCGCCCAAGGCCGAGCAGGGCGCGCCGGACACCCGGACCCCGACCGGCGCCGAGACCGGCGTGCCGAAGATCGCCAAGGGGCAGCAGGGCGCGTACCTCACCACCGCCAACGGCGCCCGGCTGCGCGACACCGACCACTCGCTCAAGGCCGGTCCGCGCGGCCCGGTCCTGCTTCAGGACCACCACCTGCGGGAGAAGATCACCCACTTCGACCACGAGCGGATCCCGGAGCGGGTGGTGCACGCCCGGGGCGCGGGCGCGCACGGCACGTTCGTCGCCAACGGCGCCGCCGAGAAGGTCACCCGGGCCGGGTTCCTGAAGAAGGGCCGCGAGACGCCGGTCTTCGTCCGCTTCTCCACCGTGCTGGGCTCGCGCGGGTCGGCCGACACGGTCCGCGACACCCGCGGCTTCGCCACCAAGTTCTACACCGACGAGGGCACGTTCGACCTGGTCGGCAACAACATCCCGGTCTTCTTCATCCAGGACGCGATCAAGTTCCCGGACGTCATCCACGCCGGCAAGCCACACCCGGACCGGGAGATCCCGCAGGCGCAGAGCGCGCACGACACGTTCTGGGACTTCGTCTCGCTGCACACCGAGGCGCAGCACCACACCATCTGGAACATGTCCGACCGGGGCATCCCGCGGTCCTACCGGACCATGGAGGGCTTCGGCGTCCACACCTTCCGGATGGTCGACGACGCCGGGGCGACGGTGCTGGTCAAGTTCCACTGGAAGCCGAAGCTCGGCGTGCACTCCCTGGAGTGGGAGGAGGCCCAGCTGATCAGCGGCATGGACCCGGACTTCCACCGCCGCGACCTGTACGACGCCATCGAGGCCGGCGCGTTCCCCGAGTGGGAGCTGGGCATCCAGGTCTTCCCGGACACGCCGGAGGAGACGTTCGCCGGGATCGACCTGCTCGACCCGACGAAGATCGTGCCGGAGGAGCTGGCGCCGGTACAGGCGATCGGCACCCTCACCCTCAACAAGACGCCGCGCAACTTCTTCGCCGAGACCGAGCAGGTGGCGTTCCACGTCGGGCACCTGCCGCCCGGCATCGACGTCACGAACGACCCGCTGATGCAGGGCCGCCTCTTCTCGTACGTGGACACGCAGCTCACCCGCCTGGGCGGGCCGAACTTCACCCAGATCCCGATCAACCGGCCGCACGCCGACGTCAACGACATGCTGCGTGACGGCTTCCACCAGCACGCGGTGCACGCGGGCGTGGCGCCGTACCGGCCGAACTCGCTGGACGGGGGCAACCCGTTCCCGGCCGGCGACCGCGAGCACGCGTTCGTGGACACGCCGGTGACGGTGGCCGAGGCACCGAAGGTGCGGGCCGCACCTGCGTCCTTCGACGACCACTACAGCCAGGTACGCCTGTTCTGGCAGAGCATGTCGCCGGTGGAGAAGGAGCACATCATCCGGGCGTACACGTTCGAGCTGGGCAAGTGCTACCACCAGGCGATCAAGGAGCGGCAGCTCCAGTGCCTGGCGAACGTCGACCCGGTGCTGTGCGAGCAGGTGGCGACCGGCCTGGGCCTGCCCGTACCGCAGCCCACCGTGCCGCTCGCGGAGGTGCAGCCCAGCCCGGCGCTGTCCCAGGTGGGCCGGGAGTGGCCGGCCGACGGCCGGATGGTCGGCATCGTGGTCGACGCCCAGGCCGACCTGGGCGACGTGCACGAGGTACGCCGGGCGGTGACCGCCGCCGGCATGGTGCCGCTGCTGATCGCCGCGCACGGCGGCACCGTCGACGGGCTGCCGGTGCAGCGCACGTTCGCCACCGGCCGCTCGGTCGAGTTCGACGCGGTGCTGCTGGCCGGCGCACCGGCCCCGGCGCCGGACGCGCTGCCGGCCCGCGACGCCAAGGCCGGCGCGCCGGGCTCGGCCACCGTCGACCCGCGCGTGCTGCTGCTGGTCGAGGAGGCGTGGCGGCACGCCAAGGTGATCGGTGCCTGGGGCGCGGGCGCCGAGGTGCTGAACCAGGCCGGTGTCACCGGCACGCCGGGCGTGGTGACCGGTGGTTCCGGCACCGAGGTGCTCGGCGAGGTGCAGCGGCTGATGGCGGCGCACCGGGTCTGGGAGAGGTTCCCGGCCTCGGTCGCCTGATCCCGAAGTCGTGCGTGGGGCGGTCCCGGACGGGGCCGCCCCACGCTGTGCGTACGGCCCGGCCCGGCGGGGAACGGCCTCACCAGCGGTTGCGGGCCTCCTCGGCCCAGCCGACCAGGCCGTCCAGATCCACGCGCCCGCCGTCGTCTGTCGCCGCCCGGCCGGTGAAGTTCCCGAAGCACTGGTGCGTCTCCCCGGCCAGCACGAGCAGGTTGGTCCGCGCCACCCGCTCGTGGAACGGGTGGAACGTGACGTCCACCCGGTCACCGGTGATCCGCCACGGCCGCAGCCAGTCGGTACGGTCGTACTCCCAGGTCAGATCGGCGCCGATCTTGTGCAGCCGCCCGTCGACGAACACCGCGTTCTCGGTCGAGCCGGTGCCGTCGGTCCACTTGCCGCCGAGCTGGATCGACCGGCCCGGCCCGCTGCCGGCCGCCCAGTTCCACCGCACCGCGTACCGCCACTTGCCCCGGCCGTGGTCGAGCGCCGCGTACGACCCCTCCCCCACCGGGTACGCCGTGCCGTCCACTGTGATCGTGCCGTGCACCGGCCGGCCGATGTCCTTGACCGTGTACTGGAACCGTCGCGTGCTCCACGGCACCACCACGCCGAGCGACTCGTGCCCCGGCGGCAGCGGCACGGTCAGGTCCACCTCGACGCCGGGTGCGCTCGCCCGCAGCGTACTGCCGTCCGGGCCCTGCTCCACCGCGATGGTCAGGTTCCCGCCCCGGGCGCGGACCGGACCGGCGCCACTGACCGGCGGCAGCACCGTGCCCCGGGCGAACGGCACCACCGCCTCCGCCGTGGTCTCCCGCCCGGTACGCCGGTCGAGCAGGTAGAGGCTCTGCACCCCGGCGTAGTCGAGCGACGACGCGACAAGGCCGAGGATGTGGGTCGGAGTCACCACGCCCCAGTGCTCCCACCGCTTGGCCCGGCCCCAGCCGCGCAGGTTCGCCCGGTGCAGCGGCCGACGACTCCAGCCGACCGCGTCCGGGTTCAGTCGCCCGTCCGGCCGGCACAGGTCGACCGGCTCGGTGATCTCCCGCTCATGCGTCATCGCCGCAGGCTACCGACGACGGCGCGGGCCCGGCGGGCGGCCTGGGCGGCCGTCCCGCCGGGCCGTCGCGTCAGCGGCCCTGCTTGGCGCGGCAGATCTCCACCGGCACCGCCGGGGCGCCGTCGACCGGAGCCGGATCCTCCGGGGTGGGCGCGATGCCGCCGGCCGAGATCCGGTCCAGCGTGGCCAGCCCGGCCGCGTCTACCTGACCGAACACGGTGTAGTTGGGGCGCAGCGCCGAGTCGGCCTGGACCAGGAAGAACTGGCTGCCGTTGGTGTCCGGGCCGGCGTTGGCCATGGCCAGGGTGCCGCGCGCGTACAGGCGGCGTACGCCGGTCGGGTCGGTCGGCGCGGGCGGCAGGTCGGTGGGCAGCTCGTCGCGGTACCGGTAGCCCGGGCCGCCCTCGCCGGTACCGGACGGGTCGCCGCACTGGAGGACCGTCAGCGTCGGGTACGCGGTGAGCCGATGGCAGGGCGTCCGGTCGTAGAAGCGCTTCCGGACCAGGTGCAGGAAGCTCTGCACGGTGCACGGCGCCTGTTCACGGTCCAGCGTCAGCCCGATCGGCCCCTGGTTGGTGCGCAGCGTGACCCGCACGGTGCCGCGGTCCGGCGTGCGGCGCGGGTCCGGCGGCAGCGACACCGGACGGGCGGCCGGCTCGTCCGGCGTGGGCGTGTACGCGCACGGCCCCTTCGTGGGCGCCGGGTCGGCGGGCGGCGCCGCGGTCGCGGCGACACCTGCGGCGGCGACGATCGTCGCGGCGGCCAGGCTCACCCCGGCGAGGCGGGCCAGCAGGGGTAATGCGGCGTGCGTTCGGGTTTCGCTCGACACGGTGGTCCTCCCTGGACTCGTGGCACCAGAACGACCGGAGTCTATGGATCGGGTGGGGTGATGTCGACGCGCCCGCCGGGCGGGTCGCCGGGAAAGTCGGTTGCCCGCCCGGGCCGCCTCCGCGAGGCTGAGCGGCATGACGTTCTGACGGATCGCATCCCCGCCCGCAGGCCCTTCGCGCCGCCTGCCGTTCCCCGCCTCTCTCTTTCCGCAGAAACGAGCGTCTGTGTCCGCGTACCCCTCCGGGCGGGCCGTCGTGCCCGCCACCGTCTCCGTCTTCTCCTCCCCCGGCAGCTGGATCGAGTCCGCCGCGCTCGACCAGTGCCGCCAGGTCGCCGCCCTGGACGGCATGGCGCACGTCGCCGCCATGCCCGACCTGCACCCCGGCAAGGGCGCGCCGATCGGCGCCGCGATGTCCTCGACCGTGCTCTATCCGTTCCTCGTCGGCTCCGACATCGGGTGCGGCATCGCGGTCTTCCCGATCGCTCTGCGCCGGGTCGTACCCGAACGGCTCGCGGCCCGGTTCCCCGACCTGGACCGGGCGCTCGAGCCGGACCGGGACGCCGACGACCCGGCCTGGTCGGTGCTCGACGGCGACGTGCCGGCCGGTCACCTCGACGGCCTCGGCACCGTCGGACGCGGCAACCACTTCGTCGAACTGGCCCGCGTCGGGCCGATCCTCGCGGCGGAGCACGCCGAGCGGCTCGGGCTCGACGCCGGTGACCTGGTGCTCGTGGTGCACTCCGGGTCGCGCGGGCTGGGCGAACGGATCCTGCGCGAGCACACCGAGACGCACGGCGCCGGTCCCGCGCCCGACCCGGACGCCTACCTGGCCCGGCACGACGCGGCCGTGCGGTGGGGTTCGCTCAACCGGCGGCTGCTGGCCGCGCGGGTCGCGTACGCGCTCGGCGCCGAGCCCACCGAGCCGGTCGTCGACCAGTGCCACAACCTGGTCGAGATCCGCGACGGCCGCTACCTGCACCGCAAGGGCGCGGCGCCGGGCGACGGGCGGGACGTGCTGATCGCCGGCACCCGCGGCACACCCTCCTACCTGGTGGCCGCGCACGCCGGGCCGGACGCCGGTTACTCGGTGGCGCACGGCGCCGGGCGCAAGATGTCGCGCGCCGACGCGCTGCGCCGGGGCCGGGCCAAGCACACGGTCGAGGAGCTGCGCCGTACGCCGGTCGGCTCGATAGTGGTGTGCGGCGACCGGCAACTGCTGTTCGAGGAGGCACCCACCGCGTACAAGCGCATCGAGCAGGTCATCGGCGACCTGGTGGCGCACGACCTCGCCACGCCGATCACCACCACGGTTCCGCTCGTCACCTACAAGACGCCGGACGTGGGCCGCCGCGACGAACGCCGCAAGGGCCGCCGGTGACCGAGCTGCTGCTGTCCGCCGGACGCGGACCCGCCGAGTGCGCGTGGGCGCTGGCCCGGCTGCTGTCCCGCCTGGAGGGCGAGGCGGCCCGGCGGGGCCTGCGTACCGAACGGGTCGAGACGGTACCCGGCGACCGGGCCGGCACCTACCGGTCGGCGCTGGTCCGGATCAGCGGCGCCGGGGCGGAGACGTTCGCGGCCGGGTGGACCGGCACGCTCTGCTGGCAGGCGCCCAGCCCGTACCGGACGGGCCACGGCCGGAAGAACTGGTACGTCACCGCGCGGACCTGCCGGACCGACGTGGTGGTCACGCCTTTCCACGAGGCGGACGTGGAGTTCGTGCCCTGCCGCACCGGCGGGCCCGGCGGCCAGCACCGCAACAAGGCGAGCACCGCCGTCCGGGCCACGCACCGCCCGTCCGGCCGGACCGTGGTGGTGGACACCGAACGGCACCTGCACCTCAACCGCCGGATCGCGGTCGAGCTGCTGCGGCAGCGGATCGCCGCCGACGACGAGGCGGCCCGGCGCGCGGGCGTCGACGCCCGCTGGCGGATCCACGACGAGCTCGTACGCGGCGACCCGGTACGGGTGGATCGGCCCTGACGCGGCCCGGTCCGCCGCGCGTGCCGCCCCCGGCTACCGTGGTCGCGGCGACCGGGCGGCCCCGGCCCGCCGCGACGCGAGCGCGAGGAGGACGGATGCGACGGAGAAGGACCGGTCCGATGGCGGCGCTCGCGCTCGCCGCCTGCGGCGGGGACGCCGGGACCGATCCCGAGACCTACCTCCGCGACGCCATGCACGGACAGGTCACCGACGGCGCCTGCGACATGGACCGCGTCCGGTGAACCCGCTCGTGCAGCGCTTCCGCGCCGTGGTCGCCATGTGGATCTTCGTCGGCTCCGGCGGATTCCTGCTGACCGGCTTCCTCGGCCTGGCCCTGCTGACCCAGACGGGCCCGTTCGCGGCCGCGTCGACCTTCTCCGCCGCCGCCGAGTTCGCCCCCGGCGCCGAGATCAAGGTGCGGGACACCGGCGTACGCCCCGGCAACATCCTCATCCTCGCGACCCCGGCCGTCGTGGACCCCGCCACCGTCCGGTGCACCGCGAAGAGCCGGGTCTACTCCACCGGCGAGCAGCGCAGCAGGGAGGTGGCCGGGGCGCGGCCCGAGGGGACGGCGGCGGTGATGCGTGACAGCGGCGACCCACGGCTGTTCACGCCGGTGCTGGCCACCGAGGGCATCACCTGGATGGACACCGACTTCGTGAGCTGCACCGGTGACGGCGTGGAGGCGTTCACGCTGGCGTCGGCGAAGGGCCTCCAGAGTGACCGGTTCCGGCTCGGCGCCGGACTGCTGCTCATGCTGCTCGCCCCGGTGTTCGCCGGGCTCGGCGGCCTCGCGCTGTACCTCACCCGGAAGTGGAACCGGGAGGCGGCGCTGCGCGGCGCCTCGACGAGCTGGCCCTACCGGTGACCGGGATGCGCCTGCACGTGGGCTGTGCCATGTGGACGCACAGGTCCTGGTCCGGCCGCTTCCTGCCGCACCCGCTGCCCGCGCACGAGCGGCTGCGCGCGTACGCCGGGTGGTGCGACGCCGTGGAGGGCAACACCACGTTCTACGCCACCCCGGCCCGCCAGACGGTGGCGTCCTGGGCCGAGCAGACCGGTCCGGGCTTCCGCTTCCTGCCGAAGCTGCCGAAGGTGGTCACGCACGAGCGCCGGCTCACCGGCGGCGAGGCGGAACTGCGGGCGTTCCTGCACGCGATGGAGCCGCTCGGCCCCCGGGCGGACGCGCTCTGGATCCAGTTGCCCGGCTCGTTCGGCCCCGGTGAGGTGCCCGACCTCGACCGGTTCCTGCGCACGCTGCCCACCACCCACAGGTACGCCGTCGAGGTCCGCCACCCCGCCTTCTTCACCGAGCCCGGTGCGGTACGCGCGCTGGAGGCCACGCTGCACCGGGCCGGCGCCGAGTGGATCCCGTTCGACACCACGGCGTTCTTCCGCACACCACCGACCAGCGACGCGGAGCGGGAGGCGTGGACGCGCAAGCCGCGCCTGCCGCTGCGTACCCGGGCGCTGACCGACCGGCCGATCGTGCGCTACCTGGGCCGCGACGACCCGGCCCGCACCGTCGAGGGCTGGCAGCCGTGGCTGGACGTGGTCACCGGCTGGCTGCGGGAGGGCCGCTCGCCGACCGTGTTCGTGCACACGCCGGACAACGCGGACGCGCCCGAGTTGGCCCGCCGCTTCCACGACCAGGTCCGCGAGCGGGTGCCCGGGCTCGCGCCGCTGCCCGAGCCGGAGCCGGTCGGCCCGGCCACGCTGTTCTGAGCGCCGGATGGGATCCCCGGCGCCGGCCCGGCTGCCGCGCGAGGCGCATGACCCGCCGGAGGACCCACTCAGCCCGGCCGGCCGGCCTCCGGCGGGGGAAGGCGGTCGTCGTACGCGCCGGACCGGCCCGCGTACCGCTCGCCGTGCAGGAACGGCAGCGGGTTCGGGGTGCAGCCGTGCAGGCCGAGCGTCTGCTGCTGCATCACCGGCGCCGGACGCCCCCGCCCCGGGCAGCGTTCGTGCCCGTGACCCAGGCGGTGGCCGACCTCGTGGTTGACCACGTACCGGCGGTACGCGGCGAGGTCGCTGCCGTACGCGGGCGCGCCGCCCACCCAGCGGGCCACGTTCACCACCACCCGATCCCCGCTGCGGCAGGACGTGTACCGGTCCGGCCCGTCCCCGCACAGGTCGTCGCGCGTACCGGGGGTGGCGAGGTAGACGGTGAAGTCGGCGGTCCCATCGGCGCCGACGCGGCGCAGGGCGATCCGTCCGTCGGTGGTCCAGCCACCCGGGCCGCCGAGGATGCCGGTGACCTGCGCCCCGAACACGCCCGCTGGCAGACCCGTGATGTCGCGCTCCACCGCCACCCGGTAGCGCAGCAGCCGGCCCGTACCCCTTGTGGTGGCCGGCTCGGCGACGGCGAACCGCCACCGGTTGCCGCCCTCGGCGGGATAGCCGATCGGGGCCGGCCGGGACCGGACGGGCGCCGCCGCCGACGCGGCCGGCCCGGCGGCCGACGGGCCGGGCAGCCCGGACGGCGTGGCTGTGGGCTGGTCGGCCACGGCCGGAGTGCAACCGGCCAGCGCCACCGTCAGCGCGATCACCGCCGCGCCGCCGCGCGTCCGGTCCACGGTCCTGGTCATCTCGTCTCCCCTCGGCGCCCGGTCGGGGGCGCGGGGATGAGGACGGGTGACCCGTCGCGGAAGTTGGTCCGGCGGGGACTCAACCTTTTCCGCGTCCCGCACGTCCCTACCGGGGTGAGAGGTGCAGAGGACCGGCATGGCCCGGGGTGACGCGGAGTTCGTCGAGTTCGCGCGGGCGTCCTCCGCGCGGCTGACGCACGCCGCCTTCCTCATGACCGGCAACCACCACCACGCCGAGGACGCGGCCCAGACCGCGCTGGTGCGCACGTACGCGTCGTGGTCGCGGATCCGCAACGGCGACCCGTACGGCTACGCCCGTTCGGTGCTGGTGAACCACCTCGTCGACACCTGGCGGCGGCCGATCCGCGAGTACCCGAGCGACGACCTCCCGGAGCGGCGCGGCGGCGACATGGCCGAGGAGGTGGCGACGCGGCGGTGGCTGGTCACCGCGCTCGGCACGCTCACCGCGCGTGAACGCGCCGTCGTCGTCCTGCGTCACTACTTCGACCTGCCGGAGGCCCAGGTGGCCCGCGAACTCGACGTGTCCGTCGGAACCGTCAAGAGCACCTCGTCCCGGGCGCTGGAGAAGCTGCGTACCGCCGGTCTGTCCGCGCCGCGACCGCAGGAGACGTGCCGGTGACCGAGATGGACGAGCTGCGCCGCGCGATGCGGGCGACCGAACGGGCCGACGGCCTGGACATCGCGGACATCATGCGCCGGGGACGCCGGCTGCGCCGCCGCCGGCGGATCGGCACCGGGGTCGCGGCGGCGGTGGCGACCGTCGCGGTGGCGGTCGGCGTCGACGCCGTGGCGACGCGGTCCGGCCCGCCGGACCTCCCGGCCGGGGAGCCGGTCGCCACCGCGTCCGCCGCCACTCCCCCGCCCTCGCCGACCGCCGCGCCGGCCCCGACCGAGTCGCCGCTGCGGCCGCTCGGGACCGTCGTGGACAGCGGCATCCGGTACGGCGCCGACGAGCGCGTGTTCTTCATGGTCCCGGTCGACGTGCCGGAACTGCCGCGCGTGACGATCGGCCTGGTCGCCGGGCGGCGCGCGCCGGACGGCCGCCTGACCTCCGACTTCCTGGTGAACGACGTGACCGGCAGCGACCGCCGGCCGGGCTTCCACGAGATCGGGTACGACCAGCAGCGGGTGCCCACCGACGCGACGATCCCCACGTTCGGCTACTTCGTCGGCCCGGCGGCCCGCATCGTCGGGACCGTCGACGGCCGGCAGGTCGAGGCGAAGCTGGTCCGCTGGAGCGAGGACCCCCAGGTGGTGATCTTCTGGTTCGACCCGAAGACCCTCACCCCGGGAACCCCCCTGGACGGCATCACCGCCCGCACCTCCCAGGGCCGCCGCCTGTAGCACTTCCGTCCCCCTCCCCCTGTGCCCGGTGATCAAGGAGTTTGCGGGCGGACATCGCCCTGCTGAGGACACAAACTCCTTGATCACCGGCGCGAGGGGGGCCCGCTCCCATCAGGTGAGAGAGGCGGCTGGACCCCGGCCCCTCGTCGACGATCTTGCACTTTCTGCCCGGTCAGATGGGACATCTGCGACATCAACAGGGCCGCAAGTGCAAGATCGCGGGGAGCGGGTGTGGGAGCGGGTGAGGGTGGAAGGGCGAGGGTGGGGTGGGAGGTGGGGTGGGCGGGTGTGAGGATCGGGGGTATGCGTGCGGTGGTGTTCGAGCGGTTCGGGGTGCGGCCGGAGGTCCGGGAGGTGGACGACCCGGCGCCGGCGCCGGACGGCGTGGTCGTCCGGGTCGGCGCGACCGGCCTGTGCCGCAGTGACTGGCACGGCTGGCAGGGCCACGACCCGGACATCCGCGTGCCGCACGTACCGGGGCACGAGTTCGCCGGCGTCGTCGTGGCCGCAGGCGCGGACGTCCACGGCTGGCGGCCCGGCGACCGGGTGACCGCGCCGTTCGTCTGCGCGTGCGGGCGGTGCCCGTCGTGTCTCGCGGGCGACCAGCAGGTGTGCGAGCGGCAGACCCAGCCGGGCTTCACCGGTTGGGGTTCGTTCGCCGAGCTGGTCGCGGTACGGCACGCCGACGTCAACCTGGTCCGGCTGCCCGACGAGCTGGACGAGGCGGCCGCCGCCGCGCTCGGCTGCCGGTTCGCCACCGCGTTCCGGGCCGTCGTCGCGCAGGGCCGGGTGGCGGCGGGCGAGTGGGTGGCGGTGCACGGCTGCGGCGGCGTCGGCCTGTCCGCGGTCATGGTCGCGGCGGCGAGCGGGGCGCGGGTGGTGGCGGTGGACGTGTCGCCCGGCGCGCTGGAGCTGGCCCGCCGCAGCGGTGCCGCGGTGTGCGTGGACGCGAGCGCTCTGAGCGGTCCCGGCGAGGTGGCCGCTGCGGTCCGGGAGGCCACCGGCGGGGGCGCCCACCTGTCGCTGGACGCGCTCGGCAGTCACGCCACCTGCGTGGCGTCGATCGAGGGCCTGCGCCGACGCGGCCGGCACGTGCAGGTCGGGCTGCTGCCCGCCGCGCAGGGCCGGCCCGCGCTGCCGATGGACCTGGTGATCGCGTACGAGCTGGAGCTGCGGGGCAGCCACGGCATGCCGGCGCACGCGTACCCGGAGATGCTGCGGCTGGTCACCGCCGGGGTGCTGCGCCCGGCCGAGCTGGTCACCCGCACCATCGACCTGGACGCCGCCCCTGACGCGCTGGCCACGATGGACCGGCCGGCCACCGCCGGGATGTGCCTGATCCGGCCCTGAGACGGGCACGGGCCGGCCCGGCGCCGGGTGACCCGGCGCGGACCGGCCCGCGAGGCCGTCCGGTCAGTCGGTGACGGTCACCGTGACGGTACGGGGCGGCTGCTGGTACTGACCCCGGTTGTCCATGCCGCGGATCGTCACCGTGTACGTGCCGGCCGGGATCACCGGCGACGTGTACGCGAAGTTCGACCCCGGCGAGCCCGGGCTGGTGAGGAACGTGGCGATCCACGGCCAGCTGGTCGGCGCGCCTGCCCGGCCGAACGTGCCGGCCGAGTTCATGCCCTGCCCGGCGCTGTTGCCGATCTGCACCTCGACCTTCTGCATCCCGCCGTCGTCCACGGCCCGGCCGGTGACCACGATCCGGCCACCGGTGTACGCCTGACCCTCGACCGGCGTGATGCTCGGCTCCAGCGTCGGGTCGGTGTCACCCGGGTAGACCAGGTAGCGGGCGGTCGCGCCGCTCGTCGAGTTGTCCTGCTGACCGGCGGTGTCCACGGCCCACGCCTCGACGCTGTACGTGCCCCGGGTGGGCAGGTCGATCGAGAGCGTGAACGCGGTGCTGGTCGCGCCGGGCGCGGCGAGCGTCGCGTCGACCGTGGCGAACGCGGCGGCCATGGTGCCGTTCGGTTGCACGTACCGGCCGGTGTCGAGGTCGCGCAGCGCGATCCGGACCGCCCGCACACCCTTGTCGTCGGTCGCCGTGCCGGCCAGGTCCAGGTGCAGCTGGTCGATGTCCTGGTTGGTGCCGGTGAAGCCGAGCAGCCCGTTCGGGAAGGCGTCGCCGGGCACCTGGGCGGTGACGGTGAGCCGGCCCATGTTGGTGCTGGACGTGGTCAGGCCGAGCTTGTCGGTCGCCCGTACCCGGAAGTCGTATACGCCCGGGGTGAGCGGCACCGTGGTGAACGACCAGTCGAACGTCGCGGCGTCGAGGTTGGTCGGGGAGATCCGGTGGTAGCCGGCGACCGAGTCGGCGCCCCACGTGCCATCGCTGGCGAGCGCCTCGCGGGTGGTGTTGTTGCGCAGGTAGATCTCGACCGACTTGAGGGCGTCGTCGTCGCGTGCCGTACCGGCGAACGTGACGGTACCGCCGGGCGCGACGGTGAACGGCACGGCGTTGCCCGGCGGCGTCATCGCCACCGGCGAGGTGATCGCCACTGTCGGCGGTACGCCGTTCGCGGAGACGGTCCAGTCGCGGGTGTCGCCGCGCAGGTCGCTCTGCCCGGTCGTGTCGACGGCGGTGGCGGTCATCTTCCACTGTCCCTCGGTGGGCAGCGTGACCTCGTACTGCCAGGTCGTGGACGTCGCGCCGATCACGTCCGGCTCGCCGCGGAACGTGTTGTAGACGGCGGCGACGGTCCCGTCGTCCTGCAGGTACCGGTTGTCCGGGGTGCGGAACGAGTAGATCAGCGAGTTGACGCCCTTGTCGTCGGTGGCGGTGCCGGAGGCCACGAACGTCTGCGTGGCGACCAGGCCGGCCGACGGCGAGCTGATCCGGGTCGTCGGCGGCAGGTCGTCGAAGCGGAACGCCTCGATCTTCTTGACCGCCTTGGTGGTGTCGCCGGCCCCGTTGCGGTCGAACGTCTTGGCCTGCAACTGGTAGACCCCGGCCGGCAGCGTCACCGGCAGGCTCCACGTGGTGGAGGTGGCGTTCGGCGCGGCCACGGTCGTGTTGATCGCCTTGAACGCGCCCCAGGTGGTCAGGTCGGCCTGGAGGTACTTGCCGCTGTTGCGGTCCTGGATCTCCAGCTGGACCCGGGCCACGCCGGCCGGGGCGAGCGCCTGGCCGCTGATCGTGAACGACTCGCCCGCCGGCTTCACCGCGCCCTCGATCGGCGTGGTGATGGTGGTGTCCAGCGCCGCCGGCTTGGGCTCCTTGGAGAGGTCGAAGAAGGCCACCCGGCCGGTGGTCTTGCCGCCCTTGACGTTGCCGTCACCGCCGACGAGCAGGCCGCGCGAGGTGGCGAGCATCGCCTTCTCGCCCTCGTACGAGTTGGAGCCGGGGTTCCACTCCAGCGCGGTGCCGGTGAGCGGGTCGAGCGCGCCGAGGTGGTCGCGGCGGACCACCTGGTCGCCGAGGCCGTAGCCGCTGAGCCCCTGGCCGGTGCCGTAGCCGACGTTGTCCAGGCCGGGCCACGGCACGTTCGACGTGGGCGACTCCTGCCAGCTGAAGTGACCGCCGACGTAGACGGCGGTGTCGGTGATCGCGACCGAGTAGATGCTGTCGAAGTGCCGGGAGATCCAGAGCGGCTCGACGTTGTCGTTTCCGGTCAGCGAGTACGCGATGGCGGTGTCGTTGATCGGCGGGCGGTCGCCGCCGGAGCCGCTGGTGACCACGAAGTACGAGTCGTCCGGCGCGATGTCACCGGCGAAGACGCGCTGGATGCCGCCGACGAAGGAGAGGTTGTCCTCCCACAGCCGGGTACGCCACGGCAGCAGCGCCTTGCTCGCCGTACCGATGAGCGCCACGCCGTAGCGGTCCTGGCCGGCGATCTGGCGGCCGGTGTGCACGACCAGCAGCTTGCTGCGGTCGTGGGTGAGCTTGAGCTGCTGCACGGTGAGCATGCCGCCGACCCCGATGCCGCCGGTGAGCGGCAGGTTGAAGCCGGTGTCGACGGCGCCGGTGGTGGGGTTGAGCGCGGCCAGGCCGCTGCGGCTGACCCCGTTGACGGTGGCGAACTGACCGCCGACGTAGACCGCGTTGCCGCTGACCGCGAGCGCGGTGGCTCGCGCGTTGGCGGTGGCGGTGAACGCGGCGATCGGCGCGCCGGTGGTCGGGTTCAGCCGGGCGATCTTGCGCTTGGTGACGCCGTTGATCGTGTTGAACGCGCCGGCGATGTAGAGCGACGAGCCGTCCGGCGACGCCTCCACCGCGGCGACGGCGCCGTCGATGACCGGCTTGAACCCGGTGTCCACCTTGCCGGTGTCCAGGTTGTACGACGCCAGGGACTTCTGCGCGATCGCGGACCCGCCGACGTTCGCGATCGAGGTGAACGTGCCGGCGATGAAGACGCGGTTGCCGATCACCTCGATGTCGGTGATCTCGCCGTTGCTGATCCGCGGCGTGTCGGTGCGGGGCGTGGTCGGCATCAGCCGGGTGTCCCCGGGGGTGACCAGCGCACGGGTCGCTGTGGTACGCGCGGCGCCGAGCGCGGCGCTGCTTCCCGTCGCCTGTGCGCCGGTGTGGCCGGCCACGCCGGCGTCCCGCACGGTGACGGTGGCGGCGAGCGCCGGCACTCCCGCCACCACGACCGCGCCGGCGGCGACGACCGCCGCTGCGCGAAGCCAAACTCGCATCGAGACAACTCTCCCTGTCCGCCGGGACGGCCCTCTCGGGTGATTCCCGAGTCCCCTCCGTCCGCGTGCCGGACGCCACCGTAGGAGGCAAAGACTTCTCGCGATACGTGCCGCACCGGTAATCGACCGGTCGCCATCAATTCCGGCCACACCGGCAGGGCGCCTCCACCGATCGGGTCACCGGCTGTCACCGTCCGGCCGTGCGCGCCGTCGGGCCCGCGACGTCACCGTCGCGGCGGGCTCAGGGCACCTCGTCGCCGCGCTTGTCCTCCTGCGCCAGCACCGCGTCGCGGCGCTGCGGGTCGTCGCGTCCGGCGAGCGCCGTCGCCAGTCCGGGATCGGCCGCGAGCCGCTCCCGGTTGCGGTGCCAGAACGCCTCGAAACCCCCTGTGTACGGGCACGCCGTGTCACCGAGCGCCACGTCGGGCTCGTACCGGCAGCCGGCACAGGGGGCGCCGATCCGGAACAGGTGTGTGCCGTCGAACGCCCACGGCCGGGTGTCGATGCGGGACAGGTCGGCGTACTGGCTCATGCCGATGACTGTGGCGTTCATGACCCAGTCCGCTCCGTCGACGAAGCTGCGGCGGAACCAGTCGGCCAGCTCGGCGGGACGCCAGCCGCGTTGCAGGCCGTAGTTGGCGAGCACCGTCAGCCGCGCGGTGTGGTGCGCCCAGGCGGTGTCCCGGACGCCCGCGAGCACGTCGGCGAGGCAGCGGGCCTCCGCCGCGTCGGCGTCGAGCCGGTCGAACCACTCCGGCAGCGGCTGCGCGGCGCCGAGCCAGCCGGCGCCCCGGAACCGCGGCGCGAAGTACCAGTAGAGCTGCCACAGGAACTCGCGCCAGCCGAGCAGGCCGCGCACGAACCGGTGCACCGCGGCGGGCGGCGCGGTGCCGTCCCGGCCGGCCCGTTCGGCGGCCCGGATCGCCGGTTCCGGGTCGAGCAGGCCGCTGTTGAACGAGGACGACAGCGCGCTGTACGCGAGCAGTCCGTCGCCGTCGCGGAGCAGGTCGTGGGTGTCGGCGTACGCGGGCAGCCGGTGGGTCAGGAAGTGCGTGAGCCGGGCCTGCGCCTCGGCGTGCGTGGCGGGGTGGCGGCGCGGGGCGTCCCGGCCGGTGAACCGGATCCCCTCGTCCGCCCAGCGGTCCAGGTCGCGGCGGACCTGCGCGTCGATGTCGTCCTCGACGACCGGCGGGGGCGGCGGCACGTCGACCGGCGGCCGGGCGCGGGGGCGGCGGGCCGGGGCGGGCAGGTCGCGCAGCACGTCGTGGCGCTCGCGGGCGTACCGGTAGAAGTCGTCGACGCGCAGCCGGCCGCGCCGCCGGTCGGCCCAGGCGGCGAAGTCGGCGCGGTCGGTGACGAATCCGCGCGGCGGCAGCACTGTCAGCCCGTCCACGGTACGGGCGAACGCCAGCGCCGCCCGGGACGCCGGGTGCACCAGTTCGACCGGCTCGCCCAGCCCGGCGAGCGCCTCGCGGAACGTGTCGGCCCGTACCAGCCGTGCCCGGTCGCCGAGTCCGGCGGCGCGGTGCCGCAGCGCGGACAGGATCAGGTGTGCCTTCTGCCTGTGCATCGGCCGGGCGGCGAACAGCGACCGCGCCTCCACCAGCAGGACCCGCTGCGTGTCGTCGTCGAGGAAGTGCGGTCCGACCTGATCCGCCAGGAGCCAGCGCCAGGGTGCCAAGGCCATCCCTTCACAGTGGACGTGCGGTCAGTCGCCCCGGACCCGGGGGTGGCGGTGGTCGGTCAGCCGCAGGCCGACGCCGCGTACCGCCGCGATGGTGACGCCGGTGCCCAGCTCGTCGAGCTTACGGCGCAGCCGCTTCACCAGGGACTGCACGTCGGCCCGGCCGTGCGTCGGCGCGTCGTGCCATACCGCGTGGTGCAGTTCCGCGTAGCTCCACACCCGTACCGGCTCGAGGGTCAGGCAGGTCAGCAGGTCGCGCTCCAGCCGGGTCAGGGCCGTCTCCCGGTTGCCCCACCGGGCGGTCGACCGGGCCGCGTCGATGACCAGCGCGCCGTCCGGCGCGGGCTTGTCCCGGGGTACGGGCGCAGCCGGCGCGACGGCCGGTGCCGGCGCGTGCGCCGAGGCCGGCGCATCCGTGATCAACTCGCGCAGCTCGTCCAGATCGGCGACCATCAGAAGAGGTGCGACGCCGTCCAGCAACTCGGTCAGCCGCAGCCGTTCGGCCGGGGACGACGTCACCCCGATGACGAGCGAGAAGGGGCGCTCCGACGGGTCGGTGCCGGAGTTCGCCGCGTTCGTGCCGTCAGTCGTCACCGCGCCCCACCGTGACAAAAACTGTCAACAGGCCGCTCGATCCGGGGGTCTGTTGGTGACATGTTGCTCACGTACGGTCATTGATCGTTCCTCACTGTCGATCATAGTGTCCACTCAGGCGTCCGGCGCAGACCCGCACGGCGCCTAGGGGGCCTGGGGGGTTCTTTTCACACCGGTGTAGCAGTCGGGAGAGCACGTCTCCTGGCCCTTCTGCCATGGCTCGATCATCCGCGGGTCATCGGAACAGGAGGCAGCACCGATGCTGAGACGTCCACACAGATGGGGCCCGGCCCGGCGGCTGGTGAGCGCGGGCGCCGCCCTGGTGCTCGCCGCCACCGCGCTGGCCGCGACCGGTACGGCGGCACAGGCCGAGACGGGCGCGGGCGCGTCGGCCGGCGACAAGATCCGTCCCGAACTCACCCGTCAGCTCCAGGGCAAGAGCGAGGGCGACTTCTGGATCCACTTCGCCGCCAAGGCGGACCTGAGCAAGGCCGCCGCGATCAAGGACTGGAACGAGCGCGGCGCCGCCGTCGCGGCGGCGCTGAAGAAGACCGCCGCCGACAGCCAGTCGAAGATCCGCGCCGAGCTGGACCGCTCGGGCACGAAGTACCAGACCTTCTGGGCGACGAACGCCATCAAGGTCACCGACGGCTCGCTGACCATGGCCCAGAACTTCGCCGCCCACTCCGAGGTGGACGGTCTGTACGCGCCGGTGGAGTACAAGCTGCCGGAGACCACCCCGGGCACCGACGAGAAGTCGGCGAACGCCCTGGAGTGGGGCATCGCCAACATCAACGCCGACGACGTCTGGTCCCAGTACGGCGTCAAGGGCGCCGGGATCACCGTGGCGAGCATCGACAGCGGCGTCCAGTTCAACCACCCGGCGCTGGTGAACGCCTACCGGGGCAACAACGGTGACGGCACCTTCGACCACGACTACAACTGGTTCGACGCGGCCGGCGACTGCGCCACCGCGCCGTGCGACTCCGACGGCCACGGCACGCACACCATGGGCACCATGGTCGGCGCCGACGGGGCCAACCAGATCGGCGTCGCCCCCGAGGTCAAGTGGATCGCCGCGAACGGGTGCTGCCCGTCCGACGCCGCGCTGATCTCCTCCGGGCAGTGGATGCTGGAGCCCACCGACCTCAACGGGCAGAACCCGGACGCGAGCAAGCGGCCCAACATCATCAACAACTCGTGGGGCACCACGGCGCCGTCCAACGAGCCGTTCATGGAGGACGTCACCGACGCCTGGACCGCCTCCGGCATCTTCGGCGTCTGGTCCAACGGCAACAACGGCCCGTCCTGCCAGACCAGCGGCTCGCCGGGCAGCCTGGCGAACAACTACTCGGCCGGCGCGTACGACGTCAACAACAACATCGCCAGCTTCTCGTCCCGGGGCACCGGGCAGAACGGCGAGATCAAGCCGAACATCTCGGCGCCGGGCGTGAACGTGCGCTCCAGCGTGCCGACCGACTCGTACGCCAGCATCAGCGGCACCTCGATGGCGGCGCCGCACCTGGCCGGCGCGATCGCGCTGCTCTGGTCGGCGGCGCCCACCCTGGTCGGCGACGTCACGGCGACCCGCGCGCTGCTCAACGACACGGCGATCGACAAGGGCGACTCGCAGTGCGGCGGCACCACCGACGACAACAACGTCTACGGTGAGGGCCGCCTGGACGCGCTCGCGCTGCTCGCCGCCGCCCCGATCGGGGACAACGGCACCCTGGCCGGCAAGGTCACCGACGCCGCCACCGGCGCCGGGATCGCCGGCGCGACGGTCACCCTGACCGGCGCGGCGGACCGCACGCTGACCACCGGCGCGGACGGGACGTACTCCTCGCTCCTGCCGGCCGGCGACTACCAGGTGGCCGTCTCGGCGTTCGGGTACGCGAGCCGCACCCTGTCGGCGACGATCACCGCGAACACGACGACCACGCTCGACGTCGCGCTCACCGCGGTCGCGAGCGTCACGGTCAGCGGGCAGGTCACCGACGGTTCCGGGCACGGCTGGCCGCTGTACGCGAAGGTGAGCGTCGAGGGCACGCCGATCTCCGACTACACCACGCCGTCGACCGGCCGCTACAGCCTGTCGCTGCCGTCCGGGGCGACGTACCGGCTCAAGGTCGAGCCGCAGTACGCCGGCTACCTGACCACCACCAAGGAGGTCACCGTCGGCACGGGCAACGTGACCGCCAACGTGGCGGTGCAGGCGAACCCGGAGGCGTGCACCACCGCCCCCGGCTACACCGTCAGCTCCGACGGCGAGTACGAGACGTTCGACGGCACCGGTGTCCCGGACGGCTGGACCGTGGTGGACAACGCCGGCACCGGCCAGGTCTGGGAGTTCACCGACGCCGGTGAGCGCGGCAACCTGACCGGCGGCAGCGGCAACTTCGCCATCATCGACAGCGACAACTACGGCAGCGGCGGGCGGCAGGACACGTCGCTGGTCAGCCCGGTGGTCGACCTGACCGGCGTGACCGCGCCGGTGATCCGGTTCAACCAGGACTACAACTGGCTCAACAGCGACCGCGCGGACGTCGACCTGAGCCTGGACGGCGGCACCACGTGGAGCAACGTGCTCCGGCAGGCCGCCGACGTCCGCGGCCCGCGGGTGACCGAGGTGCCGATCCCGCAGGCGGCCGGCCAGTCGCAGGTACGGGTGCGCTTCCACTACTACGAGGCGAGCTGGGAATGGTGGTGGCAGGTCGACAACGTCCTCATCGGCAGCAAGCTCGTCTGCAAGCCGGTCAAGGGCGGCCTGGTCCTCGGCCACGTCCGCGACAAGAACGACAACGGCTACGTCAACGGCGCCACGGTGACCAGCACGGACCGCCCGGCGGAGAATGCCACCACTGTCGCCACGCCGGACGACAGCGAGCTGCCCGACGGCTTCTACTGGATGTTCTCGTCGCTGACCGGGACGCACCCGTTCACCGCCAGTGCGGGCAACTACGTGAGCCAGACCAAGCAGGTGGCGGTCGAGGAGGACTGGGCCACGGCGGCCAACTTCCAGCTCGCCGCCGGCCGGCTGTCGGTGAAGCCGACCTCGATCACCGGCACGGTGCGGATGCCGAGCGGGAAGGTCAGCAAGACCTTCACGGTGACCAACACCGGCGGGGCCCCGGTCACCGCCGAGTTCAGTGAGCGCGACGGCGGGTTCGTGCTGCAACGGGCCGACGGCTCCCGGCTGTCCGAGCAGGCGCTGCTCGGCTCCACCGGCGCCCCGGTCCAGCGGCTGACCGCCGCCACGTCGTTCGCGGCCCGCTCGTCGGGCAAGTCGTCGAACGCGATCGCCGCCGCCGCACCGCAGGCGGACCCGTGGACCACCATCCCGGGCTATCCGGCGAACGTGATGGACAACCGGGTCGTCAACGTCGACGGCACCGTCTACTCCATCGCCGGTGGCGACGGCACCGCGTCGAGCGCCAAGAACTACCGCTACGACCCGATCACCCAGGCGTGGACCGGCATCGCCGACCTGCCCGGCGCGCGTAACGCCATGACGGTCGGCGTGCTCGACGGCAAGATCATCGCCACCGGTGGCTGGGGTGCCGCCGGTCCGGACGCCGCCACCTTCTCGTACGACCCGGCGGCGAACACCTGGACCCGCAAGGCCGACAACCCGGCGCCGCGCGCGGCAGCCGGCCAGGCGGTCGCGGGCGGCAAGCTGTACGCGATCGGCGGCTGCACCACCGCGAGCTGCACGCCGATGGCCAACTCGGTGGTCCGGTACGACCCGGGCGCCGACGCCTGGGAGACGCTGCCGGCGTACCCGAAGTCGGTGGCGTTCCTGTCCTGCGGCGGGATCGACGGCACCGTCTACTGCACCGGCGGCAACGACGGCACCACGTCGCAGAAGGTCGGTTACGCCTTCGACCCGGCCGCAGGCGCGTGGACCGCCATCCCGGACGCGCCGGCCGACAGCTGGGCCTCCTCGTACGCGGTCGCAGGCGGCAAGCTGCTGGTCGTCGGCGGGTCGCAGGGCGGCGCCATCACCAACGCCGGCTTCGCGTTCGACCCGGCGACCAACTCGTGGGCCAACCTGCCCAACGCCAACGCCCCCCGCTACCGGGGCGGCGCGGCCTGCGGGTTCTACAAGATCGGTGGTTCGTCGGGCGGCTTCACGGCCACCAAGGACAGCGAGGTCCTGCCCGGCTTCGGCGAGTGCGCCGAGGGCGCTGCCGACGTGAGCTGGCTGACCGTCGACAAGTCGAAGGTCACGCTGGCGCCGGGTGAGAAGGTCACCGTCACGGTCGGCATGGCCGCGAACGTCGACCAGCCCGGCACGTACTCCGCGTCCGTGGTGATCAAGGAGAACACCCCGTACACGGTGGAGCCGGTGGCGGTGACGATGATCGCGCAGCCGCCGACCACCTGGGGCAAGCTGTCCGGCACGGTCTCCGGCAAGAGCTGCCAGGGCGCCACCGCGCCGCTGGCGGGCGTGACCGTGCAGGTCGACTCCTGGGCGAACTCGTACACCTTCACCACCGACGCCCAGGGCCGGTACGCCTACTGGATGGACCGGCGCAACAACCCGCTGACGCTGATCGTCGCGAAGGACGGCTGGAAGCCCCAGACGCGCCAGACGAAGATCAACAGCAGCACGCCCACGGTGGAGGACTTCACCCTCTCCCCCACCCGCTGCTGACCCAGCACCCCGACAGGGACGGCCCGCCCGGCACACACCGGGCGGGCCGTCCCACTCCTGTTGATCTGTGAGCCCGGCGAGATCTTGGTACCAAACGGCCCTCATAGGGGCCCTTTCGTACCAAGATCTCCACCTCTCCCACCATGCAGAACGCCAATCTCGCGTAACGGGAGACGCTCGACGCAGCTGCGGCCGAACGAGGATCCCCGCCCACGCCACCCCACAAGCCCCGGCGATCTTGCACTTGCGGCCCTGGCAAAGTGCGCCAAAGGGACACCCCGGGGGCCAGAAGTGCAAGATCGCCGGGCCGGGGTGGGGTGGGCTGGGGTGGGTGGGGTGGGACTGTCAGGGGGTGAGGCGGAAACCTACGCCTCGGACGGCGTGGATCGTGGCGGGGGCGTCGAGGCGGCCCAGCTTGCGGCGGAGGCGGCGGACCACCGAGTGCATGTCGGAGCGCCGTCCCAAGTGGTCGTTGCCCCAGACGGCGCGGTGCAGCCGAGCGTACGTCCACACCTGGCCGGGCGTACCGGTCAGGCAGACGATCAGGTCGTGCTCCAGGGGCGTCAGCCCGATCTCCCGCTCTCGCCAGCGCAGCACCCGCCGGTCGGAGTCGACAGCCAGATCCCGCCGGGGCGGCTCGGCCTGCACCTCGCCAGCCGCGGGCGGCTGCGGCGCCGAGGCCAGCGCGGGCCGGCGGACCAGGTCGAGGAAACGGCGGGCCTGATGGGCGCTGGACACGATCAGGAAGGACTCGGTGCCGCCGAGCAGTTGGGCGAGCTGCCGGCGCTCGGCCGACGAGGACGCGATGCCGATGACCAAGGACGGGAGCCCTGTCATCCGTTCCCACCTTTCCGGCAGGCTGAACCGCGACGCCGGGCGGTCGCCGGGTACGACGTTGCGGAGGCACCTGGCTTGCGGAGTTCGACCCGAGGGGTGCGGGAGCTGCGGTTTCGTGAGGCTTCGGGGTGAACTACCGGGATCATATAGCCGAGCACCGATGATTGGTATAGCAGTTAACGTCGATGTAACTGCGTGCAACAAGGTGTTCGAGGCAACTTGCGCCGGGCCGCGTTCGGCACGCGCGTACCGATGAGAGACGGGGCGTACGACGGTCCAATGCGTGTGATCACCCACCTGCTCTGCCTGCCCGACGGGACGCCGACCCGCGCGGACATCGCGGCCCGCTGCGCCGACCTGGCCGAGGCGCTGCGCGGCCGCGACCGGGGCGTGGTGGTGTGCGACGTGTCCGCGGTGAGCGCGCCCGACCTGGTCACGGTCGAGGTGCTGGCACGGATCCGCCTGACCGCGCGGCGGTTCGGCTGGCGGCTGGAGGTACGCGGGGCCTGCGACGACCTACGCGAGCTCGCCGGCCTGCTCGGGCTGGCCGGCACCCTCCTCGAGCCGGTCCGGCAGTCCGAACAGCGGGAAGAGCCGGTCGACGTCGAGGAAGTTGTTGAGCGACGTGATCCGGCCGCCGGAGACGCCGATCACGATCAGCGCCCAGGGCACGTGGCCTGAGCTGTCGGGGTCGCGCCGGTAGTGCCCGAACGCCGGCATCCCGTTGGCGGCGGTCGGCACCAGGCGGGAGCCGCGGCAGCCGCTGCCGGTGCCGGCCATCCACGCCGCGATGTGCTCGGGGCCGCGCAGCCACAGCGGCAGCGGCGGCATCGACAGCGTCGCGTCCTCGTGCAGCAGCGCGGTGAGCGCCGTCAGGTCGTACGCCTCGAAGGCGCGCACGTAGCGGGCGAGCAGCGCCTGCTGCTCGCTGTCGAGCGGCCGGCGCACGTCGGCCTCGGTGTCGGCCGAGGCGAGCGTGGCGCGCGCCCGCTGCAGCGCGCTGTTGACGCTCGCCACCGACGTGTCGAGCAGGTCGGCGACCTCCTGGGCCGACCACGCCAGCACCTCGCGCAGGATCAGCACGGCCCGCTGCTTCGGCGGCAGGTGCTGCAACGCCGCGACGAACGCCAGCCGGACCGACTCCCGGCCGGCCACCACCTCGGCCGGGTCGGCGACCTCCGGCAGCACCCGGTCGTCGGGCGCCGGGCCGAGCCAGATCTGCTCCGGGCGGGGCTCGCCCGGGTGGGTGGCGGTGCCGACGCCGGCCGGACCGAGGTCCATCGGCCGGACCCGGCGCTGCGCGCTGGTGGACATGGACAGGCAGACGTTCGTCGCGATCCGGTAGAGCCAGGTCCGCAGCGCGGACCGCCCCTCGAACTTGTCGAAATTACGCCAGGCACGGACGAATGTGTCCTGTACCGCGTCCTCGGCCTCGAAGGCCGAACCCAGCATCCGGTAGCAGTAGCCGGTCAGCTCCGACCGGTACTCCTCGAGTTGCGCCTCGACGGGGACGCTCGCCACCTCGCTCACCCCGCCGAAACTAGCCCACATGCTGCGTCAATGCGAGCACGTTCGGGCCCGCACCGATGAGTCGGTGCCGCCCGGCCGGTCTGACAGCCGTCAGGTCACCACGTCCGAGGAGCACCGATGACCACAGCGCAACGCGACGAGACACAGGCCCCGGGACGGTACGCCGACGTCAACGGCGTCCACCTCTACTACGAGACGCACGGCGAGGGCCGGCCGATGATCCTGCTGCACGGCGGCCTCACCTCGGGTGAGATGTTCGCGCCGATCCTGCCCACGCTGGCCGCGACGCACCAGGTGATCGTGGTGGACCTCCAGGGTCACGGCCGCACCGCCGACGTGGACCGGCCACTCGACATGGCGCTGATGGCCGATGACGTGGCCGCGCTGATCGACCACCTCGGGCTGGACCGGCCCGACGTGGTCGGCTTCTCCCTCGGCGGCGGGGTCGCCCTGCACACCGGCTTCCGGCACCCGGAGAAGGTGGACCGGCTGGTCGCCGCGTCCGCGCACATCCGCCGCGACGCGGTCTACCCGGAACTGCTGGCGCAGCAGGGCCAGGTCGGCGCCGCGGCGGCCGAGTACATGAAGGACACCCCGATGTACGAGCTGTACCAGCGGGTCGCGCCGCGTCCGGAGGACTTCCCCCGGCTGCTCGACAAGATCGGCGAGGCGATGCGGACGGACTTCGACTTCACCGAGCAGGTCCGTGCCCTGCGGGTGCCGACGCTCGTGGTGGCCGCCGACGCCGACATGGCCCCGCCGAGCCATTTCGTCGAGGTGTTCGGGCTGCTCGACGGCGGCCGGCGCGACGGCGGCTGGACGGGCGAGGGCCGCCCGGCGGGTGGGCACGCGCTGGCGATCCTGCCCGGCCTGACCCACTACGACATCGACCAGTCGCCGCTGTTCGCCGCGGTCACCCTGGACTTCCTCGACCGGGACCGCTGACCGCCGCGCGTGTGCCGCGTCCCGTACCGGGGTACCGCTTGCCCAGGAGCACCGGTGAGGAGGACGAGATGACCGACCCCAGGTACGCACCGATCGGGCTGGCCGCCGCCGGGCGGCTGGTCCCCGACGACGGACAGACCGACGGCGGTGAGGTCGTCGGCGCCGACGACGCGGCTGCCGACGCCGCCCGGGCCGGCGCCGACGTGGACCTGTCCCGGGCCGACCGGGACAGCGACGGCACCCCGGTGGGCGCCGCCGACGCCGAGGCCGACCGCCGGCGCGCGGCCGGCGAGTGACGCTCCCCGCCCCGCCACCCGTACGACGGTGGCGGGGCGGAGCCGTCCTCAGCCGTCGACCGGCAGCTCCACGTCGGGCAGGTGCCCGAGCGCCCGGACCGCGGTGACCGCCGCGTACCCGTCGGCCAGCCAGGCGATGTCGGTGCCGGGGACCGCGCGGACCGCGTTCGCCTCCACCGCGGTCCGCACGAACCCCTCACCACGCTCGGCGACGGACACCTGCACCTGACCGAACGGGGCCAGTGTCGCCTGGCGCAGCCCGGCCACCTGATCGGCCGGCCGGTCCGGCACGTTGAGGTTCAGCACGGTGCCCGGATCCGCCCCGGCCAGCCACGGCAGCAGCGTCGCGGCCAGCTCGGCGGCGCTCGACCAGTGGCGGGACTCGTCGTCCACGCTGTCCAGCACCGCGATCGCCGCGCCACCGCTGCCGGCGCTCGCCGCCGCCGCGGTGAGCACGTCGAGCGACACGGCGAGCGCGCGGATGCCGTTGTTGCCGGCGGTCAGCGCCGCGCCGACGGTGCCGGAGTGCAGGACCGCGTGGCCCGCGTTGGCGCCCCGGTTGATGCCGGACAGCAGCAGGTCCGGCACCGGCCCGAACACACCCAGGCCCGCCAGCACCGCGATGTACGCCGGGGAGGCCGCCACCGCGTACGCGGGCACACCCGGCAGGCCGTCCAGCTCGGTCTCGCGGAACACCAGACGCCCGTCGTCGGTCACCGCCGACAGCGCCGCGCTCATCCCGCTCGCCTCGGCCTCCGGCGCCGCGACCACCACGTCCATCCCCCGTTCGTACGCGGCCCGGGCCAGCGCGCGGATGCCGGGGGCGTGCACACCGTCGTCGTTCGTCACCAGCACCCGTGGCGGCCGGTCAGTCGTCATCGTCGCCACCGTCCAGCGGGGTGAGCCGCACCCGGCCGGCCAGTTCGCGTACCGCCTCGGCCCGGCCGGTGCCCAGCCCGTGCCGGGTCACGTTGAGCGCTCCGGCGGCGGCGCCGACGTGCAGCGCCTCCCGCATGTCGCCGCCCCGGGCCAGCACCGCCGCCACCCCGGCGGTCATCGAGTCACCGGCGCCCCGGTGGTCGGCCGGCTCCAGCGGCGGGGCGTGCACCAGCAGCGGCTCGCCGTCCTCCGGCAGCGCCAGCGCGGGCTCCCCGGCGCGGCTGATCAGCACCGTCCGCGCGCCCCGCTCCTGGCACCGGCGGCCGGCGTCGCGCAGCGCCTCGACGCTGTCGTCCTTGGCCAGGCCGTCGTCGAGCAGCTCCTCGTGGCTGACCTTCAGTACGCTCACGCCGCCGTCGAGCACCGCCTCCACGTACGGCCCGGACAGGTCGGCCACCACCGTCCCGCCGTTGGCGCTCAGATCGGCGGCGAGGCGGCGGTAGATGTCCGGGTCCACCACCTGCGGGTCGGCCGGGCCGCTGAGCACGCTCACCGGGGCGCGCAGCCCCTCGGTGAGCGTCACCGTGTACAACTCGTCGATGTCGTGCCGCACCATGGGCGCGCCCGGGTGCTCGGCGATCTCGGTCCGCTCGCCGTCGCGCCGGTCGTGCACGTACCAGCCGGTGCCGGACTCCCGCCGCACCATCCGGACCGTGACGTCCTCGTCGTCGAGCAGCTTGCGGACCGCGTCGCCCACCTCGCCGCCGAGCCCCACGCACATGGTCACCGGTACGCCGAGCGCCGCGATCATCCGGGTCTGCCACACCCCCTGCCCGCCGGGGTGCAGGTGCAGCTCGGGTACGTCGCCCTGCTGCTCGATCGTCACCGTCAGCAGCGGGGCCGGGGCGAACACCATCACCTTCTGCTCCATCCGCCAGTGTTGCCCGCTGACCGGCCCCGGTAATCCCCCAGGTCAGCGCGGGCGCGCGGCGGCACGGCGGCGCCGGAGGTACGGCAGCGCGAACAGGTAGAGACCGCTGATCAGGAGCAGGGCGAGCGGCAGCAGCGGCACGTAGGAGACCCACACGATCGGGTCCTTCTGCGCCAGCGCCACGAACGTGACCACGACGGTCACGGTGAAGGCGACGGAGAACCAGCGGTGGAGCTGACGGATGCGCGTGTCCATGGGTCGACGACCTTTCCCCGGTGGCCGCCCCGGTGGGAGGCCCGTGCCGGAAACGCTAGGTCCGTCCACCCGCGCGACGCTTCTCGATTCCTGACCGGTCCACGCCGCACTGCTCCTGGTCAGTCAGCGGCCAGCCCGCGCGCCGGAGCGACAGGTCACTCGCGTCCCGCCGTGTCCGCGGACCAGTCGTCCACCCGCATCCGCCGCGATGCCGGGCTCACCGTGTCGGAGCGCCGGACGAACCCGGCGACGGCGAGCGCGCTCATCGTGGTGGCCACGGCGGCGGCGAGCACCAGGAGGGTGGTCTCCACCTGCACCGTACGCATGTATTCGCCGCCCTCGGCGGTGGCCGACGCGTAGCGCACGGCCGCGAGCGGGTTGAGCAGCACCGCGGCGATGCCGGCGGTCCAGGCCGCCCTCGGTAGCCGCTCGTCGTCGGGGCGGACGGTCCGCCGGACGGCCCACCGGCCGAGGGCCGCGAACGTGACGAGCAGCGTGACCGGCAGCAGCCAGAGCACGGCGGGCAGCAGGTCACGGAGCGGCACCACGGCGTCGAGCAGCTCCACCGGGAAACTGGCGCCGTCGTGGGTCACCAGGCCGATCCGGTGGCTGTAGGCCGCGAGCGCGACAAGGGTGCAGCCGATGTGGACGGCGATCAGGGCGACGAGGGCGGACAGTGCGGCGCGGCGGGCGGACACCGGGCCGAGGTTACCGCCCGCCGAGCCCCTACGGTGGACCGTCGCGCGCCGGGGCGGTCAGACACCCAGCGCGAGATCGGCCACCTCGGCGGCGCAACCCCAGGACAGCGTCACCCCCGCCCCGCCGTGCCCGTACGCGTGCACCAGCCGCCCGTCCGCCGGGTCCACCTCGACCCGGGGGCCGCCGTGCCGGGCCGGGCGTAGCCCGATCCGCTCCCCCAGCACCGGCGCGTCCACGAGCTGCGGCACCAGCGCCACGCACCGGCGCCGGATCGCCGCCGCCTCCGCCGCGTCGGGGCGGGTGTGTCCCACCCCGGCCTCGTAGGTGCCGCCGAGCACCACGTCGTGGCGGCGCGGGTGCACGTACGTGACGCCCGCCGGGTCGTCCTCGTCGCGTACCGAGACGGTCAGGCCGGGGTTCGCCACCAGCAGGACGTGCCCGCGCGCCGGGTGCACGGCCGGGTCGGCGGCGAGCCGGCCGGCGGCCAGGCCGGTCGCGTTCACCACGACCGGCGCGACCTCGTACGCCTCGGCGAGCGTGCCCAGCGCACGTCTGACGACGCGGCCCCCGCCCGCCTCCAGGCGCTGCCGCAGCCAGGTGAGGTAGCTGGTCATCTCCACCGACGGGGCGGTGAACCGCAGCAGCGTGGTGTACGGCGGCTCCGCCGGCTCGGCCGTCAGATCGCCGCAGGCGTCGGCCCACCAGGGCGGCCCGGCGTAGCGGTGGCGCAGCCACATCCGGGTGGGCCGGTCGACCACCCCCGGCACGCCGTCGGCCGCCTGGCGGCGCAGCTCGGCGTGGGTGTCCCGGGCCCAGCGCAGCACCCGGGGATCCTCCTCGGTGTGGCTGGGGTACCAGACCGCGGCGGCCACCATGGACACGGTGTCGGCCGGGTCGTGGGCGGTCAGCACGGTGACGCGGGCACCGCGCCGCTGGAGCGTGAGCGCTGTCGTCATCCCGATCACCCCGCCGCCGACCACCACCACGTCCGCCTTCGTCATGACGCCCATGATGGCGCAGGCCCCGGACGCACGACCGGAGCGGGCGGGCCGCCCAGGGAGGCGACCCGCCCGGCGGGCTTCAGCCCTTCTGGCCGACCCGGTCCACGACCGCGACGGACAGCACCGCGGACGTGCCCGCCTCCCCGCCCACGCCGAGGAACGCGTACGTCCGCGGGTCGAACACCATCACCATCAGGGCCGGGTTCCCCGGGGAGGACCAGCTGACGCCCACACCGGAGCGGCCCGCACCGTCGGTGGCCTTCTCCACCACCTTCAGGCCCGGCGTCGCGGCGGCGGCCTCGAACAGCGCGGCCCGCGACCGTGGCCTCAGGTACGAGTCGTTGAGCAGGAACAGCACGTCCTTGGCGGCGGCGTTGACGTCACCGGGCTCGCCGCTGCGGTGCTTGTCCAGGTAGGCGCGCATCGCGGTGGCGTCGGTGGGCACGGCGGGATCGTAGGCGGGTTCCGGCACGCACGGCTCGGTGCCCGGCATGAGCTGCTGACCCTTGTACATCTTCGCGCGGCCGTCCCGGCAGCCGGGGAGCACGTATTCCTGTCGGCCGCCCGGCGGGTACTCGACGACCAGGCCGTCCCTGGTCCCGTCCACCGACGCCCAGCTCTCCCGCAGCTCCGCGCCGCCCTGCGAGCGCGTGTAGACGAACTGGTCGGGCCGGGGCTCGACGTCCGGCAGCCGCAACGCCGCCGCCGCCGCGTCGCGCAGCACCTGCCGGGCGTCGGCCCGGGCGGCCGGCGCGCTGCCGCCGATCCGGTCCGGCGCCAGCACCAGCACCGCCGCGAGCGACGCCGCCACCGACGCCGTCGCGACGCCGGCGAGGACCAGCCGCCAGGCCGGCCGCCGCGCCCGCCGAACCGGCGCGGCCTCCGTCGCGGTCAGCGCGCCGACCAACCGGGTACGCGCGGCGCCGAGTCGTTCGCCGGCCGGCAGCTCGGTCTCGTCGCCGAGCCGCTGGAGCAGTCTCATCTCATCCATTGCTCAGTACCTCCTCGATGGTGTCGGCCGGTTCGCCGCCGAGCCGTTCCCGCAGCAGCCGGCGCGCCCGGTTCAGCCGGGACCGCACGGTGCCGACCGGGATGGCCAGCGCGGCGGCGACCTCCTCGTACGTCAGTTCCTCCCAGGCGACGAGCAGCAGCACGTCGCGGTCGCCGTCGGCGAGCCCGGCGAGCGCGTCCAGCAGGTGCCGGCGCAGCGACCGCGCGGTCACCTCGGCGGCTACCCGGTCGGCGGGGGACGCCTCGGACGTCGCCGGGTGGTACGCCTGCCGCAGCCGGTACTCCCGTTCCTCGGTGCGCCGCTGCTGGGCGACGAGGTTGGTGGCGATCCCGTACAGCCAGGGGCGGGCGTTCGGACAGCCGGTGTCGAACCGGTCCCGGCGCCGGAACGCGGCGAGGAACGTCTCCGCGACCAGGTCGTCAGCGGCCGCGGAGCCGAGGCGCCGCGCCAGGTAGCGATGGATGTGCGGCGCGTGCCGGTCGAAGATCGCGGCGAAGCTCTCCGGTTCCCGTACGGACCGGCCGATGACCTCGGCGTCGGTGAGCGCGCCGACGTCGACATCCTTCGCCCGTCTCAGTCTTCTCATGCGCGGCCTCTCGGCGAGTGGGGACGTGTCACCTGTTGTCCGCTGCTCGCGTCCGGACGGTTCACGCCCGTGACGGTAGGCCGCTCGGACAGTCCGTCGTGGACCGCGCGGTCGTACGGGGCGGAATCGCTTTGTCCGTCTCGGTTACGCTCGTGGCGTTTGGCCTTGGGGAGGGCTCATGAGTGCGGATCCTTCGATGAGCGGCGACTTCACCCGCATGCTCGACGCCACGATGGCGGCACTTCGGACGGTCGGTCCGCCGCCGGCGGAGGAGGCGGAGACGCCGGCGGTGGGCGAGGCCGCCGACGGGCAGGTACGCGCCGAGATGGGGCGCGACGGCAAGCTCCACTCGCTGCACGTCGAGCCGCGGCTGATGCGGCTCGGCTCCGAGGAGCTGACCGCGCACATCGTCACCGCCGTCAACGCGGCGATCGACGGGCTGCGCGCCGGCCCGGCCCCGCAGGTCGCGGACATGTCGCAGCTACGGGAGCAGTTGCAGGAGGTACGGGACACGGCCGTACCCCGGCTCGGGTCGTTCCTCGACGCGCTCACCGAGGCGCAGGAGCGGCTGGCGCGCGGCGGGCAGCGATGAGCGGCGACGGCTTCGAGGTGCACCCGCCGCTGATCCGGGCCGCCGGGCGCGGCGTCACCGACGTGGCCAAGCGGTTCAACGGCGAGCTGGAGGCGTTCGAGGCGCGGATGCAGGGCTACGGCGAGCCGTGGGGCGCCGACGACATCGGGTCGCTGATCGGCATCGCGTACACCGAGGTGGCGAACTACATCTTCGACTGCCTCGGCATGGCCGCCGACGAGTTCACCTCCGCGGGCGCCGACATCGCGGGGATGGCCGACTCGTACGAGCGGGTCGACGAGGACGGCGCGGGCACCATGCGCTCGCTGGCCGGCGGGCTGGGGTGAACCGTGGGACTGCAACTACCCGGTGAGCTGGTCACCGCGCTCGGCTGGATCGGCTACACCTGGCCGGCGGCCGACGAGGAGAAGCTCTTCGAGATGGGCCAGGCGTGGCTGGAGTTCGGCGGCCGGATCGGGGCGGCGGCCGGCGAGGCGGACGCGGCCGCCGCGCAGGTGTGGACGCAGAACGTCGGTCCGGCGATCGCGGCGTTCCAGAAGTGGTGGGGCGGCGAGCAGAACGGGCCGCTCGTGCTGCACGACAGCATGCCCGCGGCGATGCTGCTCGGCGCCGGGCTGATCATCTGCGCGGCGATCGTGCTGGCGCTGAAGATCGCCGTGATCGTGCAGCTCGCCATCCTCGCGTTCGAGGTCGCCCAGGCGATCGCCACCGCCGTGGTCACGTTCGGCGCCTCGCTGGCCGAGATCCCGATCTTCCAGATCATCACCCGGGAGATCGTCGGCGCGCTCATCGACCAGGTCATCGGGAGACTGCTCGATGCCTAGCCCGAGGCGCGGCCGGGGCGCCGCCGCGAAACCGGCCGCCGGCAAGATCGTCCGCAAGGCGGTCGAGAAGCTGGAGAAGCCGATCGTCCGGGTCACCGGACCGAACCGGAGCCTGCCCACCAAGGTGGTCCGGGTGGAGCGCCGTGACTTCCATGCCACCGCCCAGTTCCGGCGCAAGATGGCCGCGCTGAAGAAGCTCAGCGACGACGGCAAGCTCTACAAGGCCACCAACCCGGTGCAGCGCGACAAGAGCATCACCGACGGCTACAAGGACCGGATCCGGCAGAAGATCTGGGACAAGTACTGGCCGCACGACAAGGACCTCGCCAACCGGCTCAGTCAACGGCTCAGCGACTACCATCCCGACCACGTGTGGGAACTGCAGCTCGGCGGGCCGGACACCGTCGACAACCTCAAACTGCTGCATGGTAGAACCAACACGGACATCGGCTCCCAGATCTGGGGGCAGATCCAGAATCTGCCGGACGGAACCCCGATCCGAATAGAGGTAGTGGATTGACTTCCGATCTCGCGCAGCTTCTCGACGAACTCCGCGCCGACCTGGCCGCGGACGAGCCGGCGAGTCTCGCGTACGGGCAGATCGGCGACCCGGCCGACGCCGGTGACGTGCCGGCGGACCTGCCGGCGGGCCTGCGCGACCTGCTGCTCGCCGCCGACGGCCTGCGGGCCGGCGCGTTCGAGCTGGCCTCGGCCGGCCGGCTCGCGGGCGTGCAGTACTTCCTCGACTACGCGCCCGACTTCTCCCCGATCCCGCAGGACAAGACCGGCTGGCTGGTCGTCGGCGCCCGCAGCGACGAGCCGATCTTCCTGGAGCGCGCGACCGGTGCGGTCTGGTACTTCCCGCCGACCGGCACCGAGTGGTTCATGGGCGACGCGTTCGAGGAGCTGGCGCCCGACCTCGACTCGTTCGTGCACTACTACGTGCTCGGCCCCGGCTACGCCGAGCTGGTCACCGACGACGACGGGTGGTACTCGTTCCTGGACCGGCAGGGCCTGCTCGACGAGTCGGACGACGTGGACGAGGACGAGGCGCAGCCGTGACCGTCACCCGGGAGCAGCTCACCGCACTCTGGGGTGAGCGGGGCGTCATCTACTTCCCCGACCAGCGTTTCGACGCGATCCTCGGGCCGCTCGGGCCGGAGGTGTTCCCGCCCGACGGGGCGCTGCCGGTCGAGGTGCCGATCCTGTTCACGGTCGACGTCTCGGTACCCGACGTCGAGCTGTTCTCCACGCTGTCGATCGAGCTGGGCGACCAGGGCCCCCGTCCGTACGTCGTGCTGGGCGCCTCCCCGGAGGATCCGGCGCTGCTGTTCTGCCTGGACGCGGGCACCGGCGCGGTGATCCTGCTGGATTTGGAGACACCGAACCTGGAGACGGTGAACAGCACGTTCGCCGCGTTCGTGGAGTTCCTCTACCGGCTCGGGCAGCTCATCGCCACCGACCCGGGCGGGCGGGAGCGGGCCGCGCGCGCGGCGGCGATCCGCGACGGCCTGCGCCCGGTCGACCCGGTCGCGTTCGCGGATCCGGAGTCGTGGTGGAACATGGCCTTCGACGAGCTGGAGTCGACCGCCTGACATCAGCCGGCCGCCGCCGGTGCGGGCACCGCCGCACGGCGCGAACGGGTCAGGCCCGCGACGAGCAGCAGGTACGCGGTCAGCTCCACCGCCGCCGTCAGCGCCGCCACCGGCTGCGGCATCGCCGCGGTGGGTGTGATGGCGTACCAGGCGAACAGCGCGGTGCCGTCGGCGTCCAACGGATGCGGCACCGCGGCCAGCGCCGCGTCGAGCAGCGGCAGCGCGAGCACCGCCAGCAGTGCCGCCCCGGTCGCGGCGAGCCGCCGGCCCCGCCCGGCCAGCAGCGCGGCAAGCGCCAGCGCGGCGAGTGCGAGCGCCAGCGGCGGCAGCACCGCGAGGACGAGCGCGGGCACGACGTCGACCTGGTCGTGGCCGGGGCCGTCCACCCGGGTCAGTGTGGTCTCGGTGCGGACCTCCACGACCCGGGTGCTCGCGGCCACGGCAGAGCCGACGTCGGCGACCCGGACGGCCGCGTACCCGAGGACGGGGGCGGCGGCGACCGCCGCGGCGATCAGGTGCCGGCGCCGTCCACGGCCCCGGAACGCGACCAGCAGCACCGCCACCGCGACCAGCGCAGCCCAGCTGCCGGCGAACGCCGCGTCGAAGCCGGCCGTGACGTCGAAGCCGCTGCCGGGGCCGCCGTACACCAACCAGGCGGCGTCCCCGGCGCCCGGCTCGGCCGGCATGGTGCGGACCGCGTCCACGACCAGCGGTACGAGCGCCGCCGGCACCGCCCAGCGCGGGGCCGGCAGTCCGGCGGCGACGGCGTAGCCGAGCAGCAGCGCCAGGCTCAGCACCTCGGCGCCGCGCCAGAGCGGGGCGGCCACCAGGACGCCGACGACGTGTGCGACGGCGGACACCACCGCGAGGATCAGCAGCAGCGGAGCGCGACGCACCGGCGGATCCTTTCACGACACAGCGGCCCGCCGCGGCCCCGTGGTCGTCAGCTCCCGGCCGGCACCTGGTCCTTGACGTCGTCGTAGCCGACCGCGCCCGGCGCCGGTGCCGGGGTGTAGATCACCCGGATCACGCCGGTCGGGTACGCCTCGGTCGCGGCCACCCGCAGGTGGTACGGCGCGTCGCCCTCGTCGAACAGCCGGCGGCCCTTGCGGGCGGCGACGGGGTGCACCAGCAGCCGCAGCTCGTCCACCAGGCCCGCGGCGAGCAGTTGCTGCACGACCGAGATCGACCCGGGGATGAGGATGCCCTTGATGCCGGCGTCGGCCTTGAGCGCGCGCACGGCGTCCACCAGGTCACCCTGGATCAGCTCGGAGTTGCGCCAGGAGAACTCCAGCGGCTGGCGCGAGACGACGACCTTGCGCATGTCGCCGAGCTGCTTGGCGAACGGCGCGTCCTCACCGCCGGCGGCCTCCCGGTCGGGCCAGGCGCCGGCGAAGCTGTCGTACGTCTCCCGGCCGATCAGCAGGACGTCGGACGTGTCGTAGTCCTCGGTGACGGCGCGGCCCATGTTCTCGTCGAAGTACGGGAAGTGCCAGTCGGGGTCGATCTCGGCGACACCGTCGGCCGAGATGAACAGCGTGGAGATGACAGTGGCCATCGCGGTGCTCCCTACCTGTCTGTCTGGGATGTCGACGGGTGGACCGCCGAGGCTTCGCGAACTCATCGCACCCGCTGTCGATTCTGCTGCCGAAACCCGATGGCCGGTCGCGGCGCGCCGCCGGTACGGTGCCACGACCGTCGCAGAAGGGACACGTCATGACGGAGACGACGACGCTGTGGCGCCCGACCGGCCCGCGGGAGCTCGACCTCGTCCGCGCCTCCGGCTGGCGGGCCTGGCCGCCGCGGCTGCCGGACCAGCCGATCTTCTATCCGGTGCTCAACGAGCAGTACGCCGTCATGATCGCCCGGGACTGGAACGTGCCGGCCTCCGGCGTCGGCTACGTGACCCGCTTCCAGGTCGAGCGCGCGTTCGCCGCCCGCTACCCGGTCCGGCGGGTGGGGGGGCCGGGACATCCTGGAGCTGTGGGTGCCGGCCGAGGAGCTGGACGAGTTCAACCGGCACATCGTCGGGCCGATCGAGGTGGTCCACGAGTTCCGGCCGCCGGAGCGGGGGGGGGGGGGGGGGGGGGGGGGGGGGGGGGGGGGCGGCGCCCCGCCGCGCGCCC